>NZ_VJZD01000072.1 GCF_009377175.1 Streptomyces adustus | reverse complement strand
TTGATGGGGTAAGGCTCCCAGTAGACGACTGGGTTGATAGGCCGGATCTGGAAGCCCAGTAATGGGTGGAGGTGACCGGTACTAATAGGCCGAGGGCTTGTCCTCAGTTGCTCGCGTCCACTGTGTTAGTTCTGAGGCAACGACCGTTGCCGGCTTTGAGCTGAACACATAATTAAAGAGTGTGCTTGTTCGCTCGAAACCATTAGGGTTTCGGTGGTTATAGCGTGAGGGAAACGCCCGGTTACATTCCGAACCCGGAAGCTAAGCCTCACAGCGCCGATGGTACTGCAGGGGGGACCCTGTGGGAGAGTAGGACGCCGCCGAACAATCTTTGGAGGACCCTTGGTCCCAGCGTTCACGCTGGGACCAAGGGTCCTTTTTGTTTTTCCGGAGCGCGCCGGGTACTCGGTTGCGCGAGAATGAATGCGGTACCGGGTACCGAAGACAGGAGTCACCGATGTCCACCAACTCTCCCGACGATCGACCGGAGCGCGACCAGCGGCGACGGGACAGTGGTGATCGTGGCGACCGTGGTGGCCGAAGCGGTCAGCACGGAGACCGCGGAGACCGTGGCGGCTTCCGTCGTGACGACCGCGGTGACCGTCCCGCCCGCCGTGACGACGACCGTGGTGGGTTCCGCCGCGACGACAACCGTGGCGGTGGCGGTGGTTATGGCCGGCGTGACGACCGTTCGGGTGGTCCGCGTCGCGATGACCGCGGTGACCGTCCCCCCTTCCGTCGCGACGACCGCGGCGATTTCCGCCGTGACGACCGCCGTGACGACCGCCGTGACGACCGTCGGGATGACCGGCGTGATGACCGTGGATCTCGTCCGGCGTTCCAGCGTGACGACCGTTCGGGTGGTCCGCGTCGCGATGACCGTGGCGACCGTCCCCCCTTCCGTCGCGACGACCGCGGCGATTTCCGCCGTGACGACCGCCGTGACGACCGTCGGGATGACCGGCGTGATGACCGTGGATCTCGTCCGGCGTTCCAGCGTGACGACCGTTCGGGTGGTCCGCGTCGTGACGACCGTGGCGACCGTCCCCCCTTCCGTCGCGACGACCGCGGCGAGCGCGGTGGTGGCTACGGGCGCCGCGACGACAACCGTGGCGGTGGCTACGGCCGCCGTGACGACGACCGCGGCGGGTTCCGCCGTGACGACCGACGCGACGATCGCGGCGATTTCCGTCGTGACGACCGGGGTGAGCGTCCCCCCTTCCGTCGTGACGACCGGGGTGAGCGTCCCCCCTTCCGTCGCGATGACCGCGGTGAGCGTCCCCCCTTCCGTCGCGACGACCGCGGTGACCGTCCCGCCCGCCGTGACGACGACCGTGGTGGGTTCCGCCGTGACGACCGCCGTGACGACCGTGGCGACTTCCGTCGCGACGACCGGCGTGGCGAGGACCGTGGAGACCGTGGTGGCTACGGCCGTCGGGACGACAGCCGGGGCGACCGCGGTGGGTTCCAGGGGCGGGACGACCGCGGCAGCCGTGGCCCCCGCCGTGACGACCGACGCGATGACCGTTCCGGTCGTCCCGGCGGCTTCCGCGGCCGTGACGACCGGCGGGACGACCGCCGTGACGACCGGCGCGGTGGCGGGCGTTTCCGCGACGAGCGGGACCGGGACCGTGAGCCGATCAAGCGGCTGCCGATCGCGGAGGACGTCACCGGCGAGGAGATCGACGCGGATGTGCGGCAGGAGCTGCTGAGCCTGCCGAAGACGCTCGCCGAGGACGTCGCGAAGAACCTGGTGATGGTCGCGCGGCTGATCGACGAGGAGCCCGAGCGCGCCTACGCCTACTCGCGGATCGCCCTGCGGCTCGCTTCCCGTGTCGCGGCCGTGCGCGAGGCGGCCGGCTTCGCCGCGTACGCGAACCAGAAGTACAGCGAGGCGCTCGCCGAGTTCCGGGCCGCGCGCCGGATGACCGGAACCGTCGAGTTGTGGCCGGTCATGGCCGACTGCGAGCGTGGGCTCGGGCGGCCGGAGAAGGCCCTCGACATGGCCGGCGCCCCAGAGGTGCACAAGCTCGACAAGGCCGGTCAGGTCGAGATGCGGCTCGTCGCGGCCGGTGCCCGGCGTGACATGGGGCAGCTGGAGGCGGCCATCGTGACGCTTCAGAGCCCCGAGCTGGCCTCCAGCTCCGTACAGCCGTGGACCGCGCGGCTGAGGTACGCGTACGCCGACGCGCTGCTGTCCGTCGAGCGGCGTGACGAGGCGCGGGAGTGGTTCGCGAAGGCCGTCGAGGCCGACCGGGACAGCAGCACGGACGCCTCCGACCGGCTCGCCGAGCTGGACGGGGTGGAGTTCGTCGACGCCCTCGACGACAACGAGGACGAGTCCCAGGAGGAGTCCCGGGGCCGTTCCGCGGCGGACGCCGACGCGCATGTGGATGACGACGACGATGACGACATCGACGACATCGACGACAGCGACATCGACGTGAGCGACGACGACACGGGCGACGACGAGCCGCTCGACGACGCCTCCGAGGACGAGGACGACGAGGACGACGACGAGGTCGCCGGCAAGGTTCACGACGAGGCCGACGCGAAGGCCGTCGACAAGGACTGACCTGCGGCAGTGAGTGAGGGCGGGATCCCGGTGACGGGGTCCCGCCCTTTCGTGTGTCCGGGGCCGGTGCCCGGCCGGTCAGAACTCCAGCGTGCGCAGCACCAGGCCCGACGCGGGCTTCGGCCCGAAGGACGTCGACTTGCGGGGCATGGTGACGCCCTGCCGGGCGAGGTCGCGGACGACCTCCTCGTGGACCGGGTGCATCAGGACGGCCGTACCGCCGCCCCGCTCCGCCTTCTCGACGGTCGCGGCGGTGTCGTGGATGTAGGCGATATGGGTGGGGGAGTCCTCGGGGATGCGCCAGACGTGTTCGAGGAGCGTGGCGTGCAGGACCGTGGCGTCCAGGGTGCGCCAGAGCGCGGGGCGGTCCTCGGGGACCGTCCGGGCCAGGAGCTCCGGGGCCGGCTGATCGACCAGATGGAAGGAACCGTCCCCGGCCAGCAGGAACGCGTTGCCCGTCTCGGCCGCCTCGGCGAGTGCCTTGAGGGCGTCCGGCAGCGGGACGTCGAGACGCCGGACGCGGAAGAGGCCGTGCAGGGCCGCCAGGGCGTCGGCGATCGGGAGGGTGTGCAGCAGCCGGTGGATCGCGCGGACGCGCAGGGGGTAGCGGAGCGTGTCGACGAGAAGGACGAGACCGTAGTCCCAGGGGCCGGGTGAGGGATGCTCCGCGCGTAGACGCAGATACGTCGCCCAGCGGTGGTGACCGTCGGCGATCAGGGCCTGGTGTTGGGAGAGATCCGTCTGGACACGGGCCAGTTCGGCGGGGTCGGTGATCGACCAGAGGCGATGGCCGTAACCGTCCTCGGTGGTCGTCGACAGCAGCGGCTCCCGCTCGGCGGTGCGCTCGACGACATCGGCGGTGTCGCCGTCGCCGCGGTAGGTCAGCAGGAGCGGTTCGAGGTTCGCGGAGGTGGCGCGCATGAGAGCGGCGCGGTCCGCGACGATGTGCGGCATCACGTCCTCGTGCGGCAGCACCACGCCCTCCGACGGCTCGGTCAGCCGCAGGGCGCCGATCAGGCCGCGCTGGAGCAGACGGTCGGCGTCGTCACGCTGCTCGTAGACGTAGAGGCCCGGCTCGGAGTCCGCGTTCAGGATGCCCTCGTCCAGCCAGCGGTGCAGGGTGTCGGCCGCGCGTTCGTTGCGGGCCGAGGGGGTGGTGTCCTGCGGGAGGATCAACCGGACGATGTTGTGCGGATCGGCCGACTGAAGGTGGTACACGCCGTCGGGCCGGACGACCACGTCGTACGGGGGCGACGTCACGGCTGCCAGGCTGCCGACCCGGTCGGGGTCGTAGCGCAGGCCTCGGAACGGGTTGAGTTCCAGGCCTCGGCGCGCCGTTGCTTCCGAGTGACCTGCAAGGTTCATCCAGGCATCGTACGTGTGTCAGTCGCATGAGAGATGATCTGGGAAAGGGATCGATCGAGGAGCGATGCGGAATGAGCCGGAGCGTCAGGACAAGGCCCGAGGGCAGTGGGCAGGCCCTGAGCAAGGCGTACGACACGGCGCTGCTCGATCTGGACGGGGTGGTGTACGCGGGCGGCCAGGCGATCGCGTACGCGGTCGAGTCGCTGGCCACGACCCGCGCCGGTGGCATGCACCTGGCGTACGTCACGAACAACGCGCTGCGCACGCCGGACGCGGTGGCCGGGCATCTGACCGAGCTGGGGATTCCGACGGAGGCGGGCGACGTCATCACGTCCGCGCAGGCGGTGGCGCGGCTGATCAGCGAGCAGGTGCCGGCCGGCTCCCGGGTGCTGGTGATCGGCGGGAAGGGGCTGCGGGTCGCCCTGCGTGAGCGTGGCCTGGAGCCCGTGGAGTCGGCCGACGACGAACCGGCGGCCGTGGTGCAGGGGTACGGCGGGCCGGATCTGACCTGGGGACGTTTCGCGGAGGCTTCCTACGCCGTCGCGCGCGGGGTGCCGTGGTTCGCGTCCAACACCGATCTGACGATTCCCAGCGGACGCGGTATCGCGCCCGGCAACGGTGCCGCGGTGGAGGTCGTACGGATCGCGACGGGTGCCGAACCGCAGGTGGCGGGCAAGCCTTTGCCGCCGATGCACCGGGAGACGATCCTGCGGACCGGTGCCGAGCGGCCGCTGGTGGTGGGGGACCGGCTGGACACCGACATCGAGGGCGCGTTCAACGGGGAGGTCGACTCCCTGCTCGTGCTGACCGGAGTGACCGACGGCGCGCAGCTGCTCGCCGCGCCGCCGCAGCACCGGCCGACGTACGTCGACGCCGATCTGCGAGGGCTGTTGACCGGCCAGCCGGAGGTCGAGGAGGAGGGGCAGGGCTTCCGCTGCGGTGGCTGGACGGCGACCGCGGGAGCCGAGAGCCTGGAACTGACCGGTGACGGTGAGGCCCTGGACGGACTGCGCGCGCTGTGCGCGGCGGCCTGGACCGCGGCCGGGGACGGCTCGTGCACGCTGGACGGCGGAAAGGCGCTGGCGCGGCTGGGGTTGTGAGTTCGGCCGGTGAACCACCGGCCGCCGAGGGGAAATGGAGGATAGGCTAACCTAACTGCGTGTTGGTCGACAGTCCTCCTCAGCAGCGCGCGGAGACCGCCCCCGCGCCCCCAACCCGCCGGGCGATACGCAGCTTCGGGCTGCTCCTGTCCGCCGCGGTCCTGGCGCTCGTCGCGATGGCGAGCATCGCGATCGGGGCGAAGGAACTGTCCCTGGAACAGGTCTGGCACGGCCTGTTCACCAGTACCGGCACCTACGGCGACGTCGTGGTCGACGAGCGGCTGTCGCGGACCCTCCTCGGGCTGCTCGCCGGCGCGGCGCTCGGCCTGTCGGGGGCCGTCCTCCAGGCGCTCACCCGCAATCCGCTCGCCGACCCCGGGCTGCTCGGCATCAACGCGGGCGCGTCCGCCGCGGTCGTCACGGCCATCACCTACTTCGGTGTCACCAGCCTGAGCGGCTATGTGTGGTTCGCCTTCGTCGGCGCGGCCGCCGTGGGCGCGCTGGTGTGGTTCCTCGGCGGCAGCCGGGGCGCCACCCCGGTGCGGCTCGCGCTCGCCGGCACCGCGATCAGCGCCGCGCTGTACGGCTATGTCCAAGCCGTGATGATCATGGACAAGGCGGCGCTGGGCCGGATGCGCTTCTGGACGGTCGGGTCGCTGTCGTCGGCCACCGACTCGACCATCGCCCAGGTGCTGCCGTTCTTCGCCGTCGGCACCCTGCTCGCGCTGGCGCTCGCCCGGCCGCTCAACGCGATGTCCATGGGCGACGACACCGCCAAGGCGCTGGGCGCCCATCTCAACCGCACCCGGGCGCTGTCCATGCTCGCGGCCACCGTGCTCTGCGGAGCGGCGACCGCCGCCTGCGGACCCATCGTGTTCGTCGGGCTGATGGTGCCGCACATCGTGCGCTCCTTCACCGGCCCCGACATGCGCTGGATCATGCCGTACGCCGCCGTCCTGTCGCCCGTGCTGCTGCTCGGCGCGGACGTCGTCGGCCGGGTGGTCGTGCGCCCCTCGGAACTCCAGGTCGGCATCGTCACCGCGCTCGTCGGCGGCCCGGTCTTCATCTTTCTCGTACGACGACGCAGGACGGCGCAGCTGTGAGGACGGCAGTGAAGAACTCCCGGGCCACCAAGGCGAACCGGACCTCCGGCGCGAACCGGGCCGCCCGCGCGCTGCGCATGCCGGGCGGGTTCTCGCTCCGGCTGGACGTGCGGGCGGTCACCGTCGTGGTGCTGCTGCTGGCCGCCGCGCTCGCCGCGAGCGTGGTCCTGATCGGCACCGGCGACTTCCCGATCCCGCCCGGCGACGTCCTCAAGACGCTCGTGGGGAACGGCACGCCGGGGCAGGACTTCATCGTCAACGAACTCCGGCTACCGCGGGTCCTGGTAGGCCTCCTGGTGGGCGCCTCGCTGGGGCTCGGCGGCGCGCTGTTCCAGTCCATCTCCCGCAATCCGCTGGGCAGTCCGGACGTCCTGGGACTCGGGCAGGGGGCGACGGCCGGCGCGCTCGTGGTGATCGTGCTGCTGTCCGGGGACGCCACCGAGGTCACCCTCGGCGCGCTCGTCGGCGGGCTGCTGACCGGCCTCGCCATCTACCTGCTGTCCTGGAAGCAGGGCGTGCACGGCTACCGGCTGGTGCTGGTCGGCATCGGCGTGTCGGCCGTCGTCACGGCGGTCAACGGCTATCTGCTGACCAAGTCCGACATCGTGGACGCGGCCCGTGCCGTCGTCTGGATGACCGGCTCCCTCGACGGCCGCGACTGGGAACAGGTCTGGCCGCTGCTCGCCCTGTGCGCGGTGCTCGTCCCGCTCGTCCTCGCCAACGCCCGCGGGCTGCGGATGACGGAGATGGGCGACGACGTGGCCAACGCCCTCGGGGTGCGGGTGGAGCGGGTACGGCTGCTGCTGATGGTGGCGGCCGTGCTGCTCACCGCGACCGCCACCGCCGCCGCGGGACCCGTCAGCTTCGTGGCGCTGACCGCGCCGCAGCTCGCCCGGCGGCTGACCCGGTCCCCCGGGCCGAACCTCGTGCCGTCGCTGTGCATGGGCGCCACCCTCCTGGTCACCGCCGACTGGGCCTCGCAGCGGGCCTTCGGCGCCGAACAGCTGCCGGTGGGCGTGGTGACCGGCGTGCTCGGCGGTGTCTACCTGCTCTGGCTGCTGGTCACCGAGCGCCGGGCGGGCCGGATATGAGCGCCACCGTCACCGGCGGACCGTCCCACGCCGCCGACGGCCCCGGCAACGCCACTGGTCCGTCCCATGTCACCGGCGAACCGAGCGCCCCCACCGGCGGACCGAACAACCCGAGGAGCACCGTGAACCGTCTGTCCGCAGAGAACGTCACCCTCGCCTACGACCAGCGGGTCATCGCCGAACAGCTGTCGGTGGAGATCCCCGACAACTCCTTCACGGTGATCGTCGGCCCGAACGCGTGCGGCAAGTCGACGTTGCTGCGGGCGCTGTCGCGGATGCTGAAGCCGAGCGAGGGCCGGGTGCTGCTCGACGGGCAGGTCATCCAGTCGATGCCGGCGAAGAAGGTCGCGCGGACGCTGGGCCTGCTGCCGCAGTCCTCGATCGCGCCGGACGGGATCACCGTCGCCGACCTGGTGGGCCGCGGCCGCTACCCGCATCAGGGGCTGCTGCGCCAGTGGTCGGCCGAGGACGAGCGGGTCGTGCAGGAGTCCATGGCCCAGACCGGCGTCGCCGAACTGGCCGAGCGCTATGTCGACGAGCTCTCCGGCGGCCAGCGCCAGCGCGTGTGGATCGCGATGGCGCTCGCCCAGCAGACGCCGCTGCTCCTGCTCGACGAGCCGACGACCTACCTGGACATCCAGCACCAGATCGACGTGCTCGACCTCTGCGCCCAGCTGCACGAGGAGCAGGGCCGCACGCTGGTCGCCGTGCTGCACGACCTCAACCACGCGGCCCGGTACGCCACCCACCTCATCGCGTTGCGCGGCGGGCGGGTCATCGCCCAGGGCACGCCCGGCGAGGTCGTCACGGCCGCCCTGGTCGAGGAGGTCTTCGGGCTGCGCTGCCAGGTCATCGACGACCCCGAGACGGGGACGCCGCTGGTGGTCCCGGCGGCGCGCAGGGCCCGTACCGAGGCGAAGGCCGCCGCCCCGCGCTAAGGGGCGCGGCCGGGGAGGTTCAAGGCGCCAGGGGAGGCCCGGGAGGGTGAGGGCCGCGGCTACAGGAGCTTCCTGAGCCGGAACAGGTCGAGCAGGCCCGCCTCCAGCTTCACCCGGCCCGATCCCCAGGCCTTGGCGAAGTTCAGCTCGCCCGCGACCAGCGCCACCAGGTCGTCGCCGGCCATGGTCAGCCGGATCTCGGCCTTCCGGCGCGGCGGGCCGGGATGGGTGTCCAGCACCTCGATCCGGCCGCCGACGAGCCGCCCGGCGAAGGTGATGTCCAGATCGGTGATGCGACAGCTCACCGAGCGGTCCAGGGCGGCGGCCTCACGGACGTCGCCCTCGGCGCCTCCCATGGACTCGGAGAGCTTTTCGAGCGCGGTGCGGCACTCCTCGATGGTGGCCATGGTGATCGACGTTACCTCAGCGGTTCGGGGTAGCGTCGGGGCATGACCGACTCTGTGCCCGAGGCCGGGACCCCGACGGAAGCGGCGACGGCGCAGGCCGGGCCGGCGTCCGACCCGGCCGCCCCCGCTCCGCTGGAGATCTCCCGCGTCCGCACCGGCAACGCCGAGGTGGACGCGCTGCTGGAGCGGCTCGGTGACGCCGATCACCTCGCCGCCGACGGACACGTCGAGGTGTACGAGGATGTGCACCGGGGGCTGCGGGACGCGCTCACCGCGCTCGACGCTCGCCCGGGACTGCCGGCTCCCACCCGTCCCCCGGCCGCCACCGCGTAAGTGAGATCCTTCGGGTCCCACCTTTCGACCGCCGTACGGTACGACCCCCGTACGGGATGACGAGGAGCTGAACCGAACGTGGCAGGAGTCGCACGCCGCCGTCTGGACGCGGAGCTGGTCCGCAGGAAGCTCGCGCGTTCGCGCGAGCACGCCAGCCAGCTGATCGCCGCGGGCCGGGTGACGGTCGGCAAGACCGTCGCGACCAAGCCCGCCACCCAGGTGGAGACCGCGGCGGCGATCGTCGTCGCGTCCGGCGACGGCGACCCCGAGTACGTCTCGCGCGGCGGCCACAAGCTCGCCGGGGCGCTCGCCGCCTTCGTGCCGCAGGGGCTGGCCGTCGGGGGACGGCGGGCCCTGGACGCGGGCGCGTCCACCGGCGGCTTCACCGACGTACTGCTGCGGGCGGGAGCCGCGCACGTCGTCGCCGTGGACGTGGGTTACGGACAACTCGCCTGGTCTCTCCAGAGCGATGAACGCGTCACCGTCAAGGACCGTACGAACGTACGCGAGTTGACGCTTGAAGCGATCGATGGGGAACCTGTGGATCTTGTCGTGGGCGATCTGTCCTTCATCCCGCTCGGGCTGGTGCTGCCGGCCCTGGCGCGGTGCGTGAAGCCGGACGCCGACCTGGTGATGATGGTCAAGCCGCAGTTCGAGGTGGGGAAGGAACGGCTGGGGAGCGGGGGTGTCGTACGGAGTCCGCAGCTGCGGGCGGAGGCCGTGCGGGGCGTGGCGCAGAAGGCGTGGGAACTCGGGCTCGGGGTGAAGGGTGTCACCGCCAGTCCGCTGCCCGGTCCCTCGGGCAACGTCGAGTACTTTCTGTGGCTGCGTGCCGGAGCCCCCGAACTGGACCCGGCCGATGTCGACCGTGCAGTGGCGGAGGGGCCGCGTTGACAGAGAACCGAGCTCGTACTGTTTTCCTGCTCGCCCACACCGGGCGGCCCGCGGCCATCCGCAGTGCCGAACTCGTGGTGAAGGGGCTGCTGCGGGCCGGCGTGGGTGTCAGGGTGCTGGAGTACGAGGCAGCCGACCTGCCGCTGCCGGACGAGGTGGAGCTGGTCGCGGAGGCCACCCCGCAGTGCCTGGAGGGCTGCGAGCTGCTGATCGTCCTCGGCGGCGACGGCACGCTGCTGCGCGGCGCCGAGTTCGCCCGGGCGTCCGGGGTGCCGATGCTCGGCGTGAACCTGGGCAGCGTTGGGTTCCTCGCGGAGGCCGAGCGCGACGACCTCGACAAGGTCGTCGACCGGGTGGTGACCAAGGCGTACGAGGTCGAGGAGCGGATGACCGTCGACGTCGTCGTGCACCGCAACGGCGACATCGTGCACACCGACTGGGCGCTGAACGAGGCGGCCGTGCAGAAGGCCGGCGCCGAGAAGCTGCTCGAGGTCGTGCTGGAGATCGACGGGCGGCCGGTGACCGGGTTCGGCTGCGACGGGATCGTGCTGTCGACCCCGACCGGGTCGACGGCGTACGCCTTCTCGGCGGGCGGGCCCGTGGTGTGGCCCGAGGTCGAGGCGCTGCTGATGGTGCCGATCAGCGCGCACGCGCTGTTCGCGAAGCCGCTGGTCACCTCGCCGAACTCGGTGCTGGCGGTCGAGGTGCTGCCGCACGTCCCGCCCGGCGTCCTGTGGTGCGACGGCCGGCGGACGGTCGAGCTGCCGCCGGGGGCGCGGGTCGAGGTGCGGCGGGGGGCCGTTCCCGTGCGCCTGGCCCGGCTGCACCACGCGTCGTTCACCGACCGGCTGGTGGCGAAGTTCGCGCTGCCCGTCTCGGGGTGGCGAGGGGCCCGGCAGTAGTACGGACCTGGTGCCCCGGACGCCGCCGGGGCACCGGATCGGCCCCGCGCCGCGGGCCGGGGCGCCGCACCCGTGCCCCGGCCGGGACCGGACGGCCGGCGAGGTGGAGGACCGGGCCGAGCGGTTCGCCCCGCGGGAGCGCGGAGGCCGCGAGCACAACGAGGATTACCCCGGGCAGGTAACGCTCGGCACTCGTTGCAGGGGGCGGCGTCGCACACGGCCCGGAAAACCTCGTATGGTCGGGTGCGTGTTGGAGGAAATGCGGATACGGTCTCTCGGGGTCATCGACGACGCGGTCGTCGAGCTGTCGCCCGGGTTCACCGCGGTCACCG
The DNA here is from genome assembly GCF_009377175.1 of Streptomyces adustus. Classification (GTDB taxonomy): domain Bacteria; phylum Actinomycetota; class Actinomycetes; order Streptomycetales; family Streptomycetaceae; genus Streptomyces; species Streptomyces adustus. The sequence goes on along the minus strand of NZ_VJZD01000072.1, from coordinate 27,223 downwards.
GTGAGACGGGTGCGGGCAAGACCATGGTGGTCACCAGCCTGGGACTGCTCCTCGGCGGGCGCGCGGACCCGGCGCTCGTGCGGATCGGGGCGAAGAACGCGGTCGTGGAGGGGCGGATCTCCGTACCCGCGCACACGGCCGCGATCGTGCGCGCGGAGGAGGCGGGGGCCGAGCTCGACGACGGAGCTCTGCTGATCAGCCGTACCGTTTCCGCGGAGGGGCGCTCGCGGGCTCATCTGGGCGGGCGGAGCGTGCCCGTCGGGATGCTCGCCGAACTCGCCGACGAACTGGTGGCCGTCCACGGACAGACCGACCAGCAGGGGCTGCTGAAACTCTCGCGGCAGCGCGCGGCGCTCGACCGTTACGCGGGCGACGCCGTCGCGGGGCCGCTCGCCAAGTACACGGAGGCCTACCGGCGGCTGCGGGCCGTCGCCACCGAGCTCGACGAGATCGTCACCCGTGCGCGTGAGCGGGCCCAGGAGGCCGACATGCTGCGCTACGGCCTCGACGAGGTCGCGGGCGTCGAGCCGCGTGCCGGTGAGGACGTGGAGCTCGCCGAGGAGGCGGAGCGGCTCGGGCACGCGGAGGCGCTGTCGTCGGCCGCCACGGCCGCACATGCCGCTCTCGCGGGCAACCCGGAGGATCCCGAGGGCATCGACGCCGCGACGCTCGTGGCGGGCGCACAGCGGGCCCTGGAGGCCGTACGGTCCCACGACCCGTCGCTGGCCGCGCTGACCGACCGGATCGGGGAGATCGGGATCCTGCTGGGCGACGTGGCAGGGGAGCTGGCGGGCTACGCCGACGACCTGGACGCCGACCCGCTGCGGCTGGCGGCGGTCGAGGAGCGCCGGGCGGCGCTCACCGCGCTGACCCGCAAGTACGGCCGGGACGGTCAGGACATCGCCTCCGTGCTGGCCTGGGCCGAGCAGGGCGCCGGCCGACTGACCGAGCTGGACGGCGACGACGAGCGGATCGGCGAGCTGACCGCCGAGCGGGACGCGCTGCGCACCGAACTGGGCGGGCTCGCCCAGGCGCTGACGGACGCCCGGACGGAGGCGGCCGAGCGGTTCGCGGCCGCGGTGACCGCCGAGCTGGCCTCGCTGGCCATGCCCCACGCGCGCGTGTCGTTCGACCTGCGGCAGACGGAGGACGCCGAGGGCGTCGAGGTCGGCGGACGCACGGTCGCGTACGGGCCGTCCGGCGCCGACGAGGTGGAGCTGCTGCTGGCCCCGCACCCGGGTGCCCCGCCGCGGCCCATCGCCAAGGGCGCGTCCGGCGGTGAGCTCTCGCGCGTGATGCTGGCGGTCGAGGTCGTGTTCGCCGGGACGGATCCGGTGCCGACGTACCTCTTCGACGAGGTCGACGCCGGTGTCGGCGGCAAGGCGGCGGTGGAGATCGGACGGCGGCTCGCGCGGCTCGCGAAGAGCGCGCAGGTCGTGGTCGTCACCCATCTGCCGCAGGTCGCGGCCTTCGCGGACCGGCAGCTGCTGGTGGAGAAGACCAACGACGGATCGGTGACCCGCTCCGGCGTGAAGGTGCTCGAAGGGGAGGACCGGATCAGGGAGTTGTCCCGGATGCTGGCCGGCCAGGAGGACTCGCAGACGGCGCGGGCCCATGCGGAGGAACTGCTCGCGGCGGCCCGCGCGGACGCCTGAGCGCTCCGCTTGAACGCTCGGCCGGGGAGCTCCGGCTGCGGCTCGGCCGGGAGTTCCGGCCGAGCCGAGCGGACCGGCCGGGCGCGCCGGGCTCCGGACCCCGGTCCGCCGGGCGCCCCGGGTCTGCCCCGCGCTCCGGGCCGCCCACCGCTCTGCACTCCGGGCCGCCCACCGCTTTTGTGCTCCGGGTTCGTTCGGCGCTCCGGCTGGGCGGACCGGCCGGGCGCCGAGCCCGGTGGGGCGGGGCCGCCGCGCGGGTGCGCCCCGGTGCCGCGCCGGCCCGGCAGCCGGGCGCGCCGCCGGGTTGCGGACGGCGCAGGGCCGGGCCCGGCCGCGGCGGATTCACTCGGGTGAGTGATGCGTGCGGTCGGGTGGGGAGCGGTCGGAGCCGTCGGGGTTCCCGGAACACCCGTGCGTCCTGGCATCCTTGGCGTAGGACATGAGAGGGAATCACGCGGTACACACCCCGCGCCCGATCCTTCTGTATTTTCGTCGTGACCGTCCGACGCCGAACCAGGAGCCCCGGCCGCGTGAGCCCCGTCAGCCGCCCCTCGCCGCACGGCCGGTCGCCGCTGCGCACCGTGCAGGTACTGGGCGGAGGCAACGCCGGCAGCAGCACACATGTGCGCTCCCTGGCCTCGGGCCTCGCCGCGCGGGGCGTGCGGGTCACGGTGTGCGCCCCCGCCGAGGCCGATCACCTCTACGACTTCACGGGAGCCGGCGCCGAACACGTGCACGTGCCCCGCAGCAGTGACCCGGGGGCGGTCGCCGCGCTCCGGGCGGCCTGCACGGACGCCGACCTGGTGCACGCGCACGGGCTGCACGCCTCCTTCCGGGCCGTGCTCGCCCTCAGCGGACGGCACACCCCGCTCGTCGTCACCTGGCACGATCGCGCGTACGCCGAGGGTGCCCGCGCCCATCTCGTACGACTCCTCGAGCGCCGGGTGGTGCGGGCCGCCACCGTGGTGCTCGGCACCACCTCGACCCTCGTGGACCGGGCCCGTCGTACGGGCGCCCGGGACGCGCGGCTCGCCGCGGTCGCCCTGCCCGGGCCCGGCGGTCCCGCCGAGCCGGACGACCCCGACCGGCACCGCTCCAAGGTCCGGGCCGAACTCGGCGCCACCGGACGCCCGTTGCTGATGGCCGTCGGCTCCCTGGAGCCGCACCGGGGGTACCGGGTGCTGCTGGACGCCGCGCGGGCCTGGCGGGGGCTCGACCCCGAACCGCTGGTCGTCGTCGCGGGCGAGGGCCCACTGCGGGCGGTGCTCCAGCGCCGTATCGAGGACGAGGGGCTGCCGGTGCGGCTCATCGGCCGCCGCGACGACGCGGGCGAGCTGATCGCCGCGGCCGACCTGGCGCTGCTGACCGGCCGGTGGGAGGCGCGGTCCGTGTTCGCGCAGGAGGCGCTGCGGGCCCGCGTCCCGCTCGTCGCGACCGATGTCGGCGGAACCCCCGAACTCGTCGGCGACGCGGCCGAACTGGTGCCGTACGGTGACGCCGAGGCCCTCTGCGACGCCGTCCTGCGCCTCCTGGGCGACCCCGGCCGCCGGGCGCTGCTGGCCGACAAGGGCGTCCGGCAGGCGGCCACTTGGCCGACCGAGGACGAGACGGTCAACCAGGTGCTCAGTGTCTACGACGAGTTGACGCGGCCCACACCGCTGCCCTGAGCGGCCGCCGCTCAGGGAACATGCCGACGCGCCCGCAGGGCCAGACTCAACACCAGGACCGTCTGCGGGTCGTCGAGGTCCGTGCCCAGCAACTCGCCGATGCGGGCGAGGCGGTTGTACAGCGTCTGACGGTTGAGATGCAGTTCGCGGGCCGTCTCCGCCTTGCGGCCCGCATGGGCGAGATACGTCTCCAGCGTCGGCAGCAGCGGAGGCCTGGAGCGGTTGTCGTGCTCGCGCAGCGGGCCGATCGCACGGTCCACGAAGGCCGCCAGGTCGGGATGGTCCCGCAGGCGCCACAGCAGCAGGTCGATGTCGAGACGGCGGGCGTCGTACCAGGGGCGGCCGGGCAGCCCCTGGGCCGCGGTCGCCGTCTCCGCCGCGTGCCGCAGGCCCGCCGACGCCGCCGCCCAGCCACCGGCCATCCCGACGACCACGACCGGCGCCGGGGCCCCAGGCCGCTGCATCCCCGCCCGCTCCACCCCGGCGCGCAGCGCCGCCGCGACCCGGTCGGCGACCGTCGCCCGCTCCGACTCCGAGCGCAGGCCCAGCAGCAGCGGCACCCGGCCCTCGACGGGTCGTACGCCCAGCAGGACCGGCACTCCCACGGACGCCAGCTCCTCGGCGACCGCGCGCGCCAGCACCGCCCAGCCGCCGCCCGGGGAGAGCGCGTCGCCCAGCCGCATGACCACCGGCAGCAGCGGGCTGTCGCCCGGCTTGAAGCCCAGGACGCGGGCCTGCGCGGGGGCGTCCGCCGCGGCGATGCGGCCCTCGGCGAGATCGGTGAGGAAGTCGCCGCGGCCGCGCGCCGCCAGCTCCTCCTCCTGGCGGGCCTGCATCAGGACCACCGCGAGGATGCCCGCGGCCCGTTCGGCGGCGATCCGGTGCACGGGAGCGAGCGGGCCGAGCACGGGCAGCAGCACCAGCCGGGCCCGCACCGCTCCGGTCCCCGGCCCCCCGCCGGGCACGTCGACGAGCACCGAGCCCGAGGGCGGGGTGTCCCTGTGCTGGCCGCGCAGCCCCTCCCACACCTGGAGCGGGTCCGCGCCCTCGGGGCCCGCCCCGGCGGCGTACAGGAGCCGTCCTTCGGCCGTCTCCAGGAAGACCGGGTTGCCGCTGAAGTCGGCCAGGATGCCGAGGACCTGCGGGATCCCGCCGCCGCCCAGCAGGGCTTCGGTACATCGGCGGTGCACCTCCTCGGCCCGCTGGAGCAGCGCGTAGTGACCGTTGACGATCTCGGTGTGGATCTCCTCGGTGACCGCCACGAACGGCACCTCGCGGTGCAGCTGGACCAGCGGGAGACCGGCCGTCTGCGCGGTCTCGACCAGGGCGGCGGGCAGCCGGGTGAAGCGCGGGCCGAGCTCGACCACCAGGGCCGCGATGCCGCGCTCGGCCAGCGTGCGTACGAACGCGCGCTGGTCGGCGGGGCGAGTGCCGATTCCGTACCCCGTGGTCAGCAGCAGTTCGCCGCCCTTGAGCAGCGAGGCGATGTTCGGCACCTCGCCCGCGTGCACCCAGCGCACCGTCCGCGACAGCCGGTCGGCGCCGGCGAGGACCTCCGGGAGCCCGCTGCGCAGCCCGGGCAGCTCCAGCGCCCGCTGCACGGTGATCCCGGTGGCCTGGCTGTCGAATCGTCGGTCCCGGGGGCCGTCCGGGTGATGCTCGGTGCTGCTGTCCATGCAGCGGACGCTACCTGCGCGGACGTCCGGGCGATATATCCGGTCGGCGGGCGGCGGACCGGGGCGCGCGCCGGAGTCCGCGCAGGAGTCCGCGCAGGAGTCCGCGCCGGAGTCCGCGCAGGAGTCCACGGAACTCAGAGCGGCCGGATGTTGTGGTTGAACCGGAAGACGTTGTCCGGGTCGTACCGCCGCTTCAGTTCGCCGAGCCGCCGGCCGTTCTCGGCGCCGAGCCCGGCTTCCACCCGTTCCGTGCCCTCGTCGCCGATGAAGTTGAGGTAGACCGCGCCGGTGCTCCACGGCCGGACGGCGTCCCGCACACCGCGTACCCACGCCACGGCCCGCTCGTCGTCGGCGGGGTCCTCCCAGACCCCGAACGGGTGCACCGCCCACGGCGCGTCCCGGTAGGGAACCGGGTACTGCGCGGGCCCCTCGGCGATCGCGCCGCCCTGCGGGAACAGCACGTGCTGGGTGCCGGTCGGCACGGGCACGGTGTCCGCGAGGGCGCAGAAGACGTCCACCAGCTCGTCGGGCAGGCTCGCCGGATACTCTGCCGACCAGTAGTTCCGCATCCCCGGCGGATCGTCGAACATGGTCTGGAAGTCGGCGTACGGCAGCTCGGCCACCACCTCCGTCTCGTGCGGCAGCGCCAGCAGCGGCTGGGCGAGCTTGCGCATGGGCTCCTCGGCGCCCGCGTACGTCAGCAGCGCGACGCACACGAGCCGTCCGACCAGGGGCGGCGGCACGAACTCCTCGGGCGGGCCGGTCAGGTACAGGACGCCGCCGCCCGCCTCGTGCGGAGCGGACTCGATGATGTCGCGGTAGGTGCGCACCACCTCCGGGCCGAACTCGGGGAGGTACAGCAGCACCGCGGCCGAGAACCGGGGCAGTTCATGGACCTTCAGGGTGAGCGCGGTGGCGACGCCGAAGTTGCCGCCGCCGCCGTGCAGGGCCCAGAACAGCTCGGGATTCTCGTCGTCGTTGGCATGGACGCGGGAGCCGTCGGCGGTGACCAGCTCGACGCCCAGCAGATTGTCGACGGCCAGGCCGCACCAGCGGTCCAGCCAGCCGGTGCCGCCGCCCAGCACGAAGCCGCCGACCCCGGTGGTCGAAGCCCGGCCGCCGGTGGTGGCCAGCGCGTAGGGCTGGGTGGCGCGGTCCAGATGGCTCATGGTGGCGCCGCCGCCGATCCGTACGGCCTCGGCCGCCGGATCGACGGTCACCTCGTGCAGCCGGCGCAGATCGACGACGAGCGCGTTGTCGCCGAGCGCCATGCCCGCCACGCTGTGTCCGCCGCCGCGCACCGCGACATGCAGGTCCAGGTCCCTTCCGAAGAGCACCGCCCGGACGACATCGGCCTCGTCGGCGCACTGCGCGATGACGGCCGGGCGCCGGTCGATCATGGCGTTGAAAACGGTCCGGGCCGCGTCGTAACCCTCGTCCCCCGGGGCGAACACCTCGCCCGAGAGGTCCGCGCGCAGCGCGGCGAGGGCCGCGGCCGCCTTCGATGGGGGAGCCATGGCCGCCCCCTTCCCGATAGGGGTGTCTGTCCCCATCCAGCGTAGGAGGGCGGCGGCCGTGCGGTCCGGTCGGTTCAGCCCGCGTAGGCCCCGGACGCCGTCAGGCGCAGTGCCGTGTCGATCAGCGGGACGTGGCTGAAGGCCTGCGGGAAGTTGCCGACCTGGCGCTGGAGGCGCGAGTCCCACTCCTCCGCGAGCAGGCCCAGGTCGTTGCGCAGGGCCAGCAGCTTTTCGAACAGCTTGCGGGCCTCGTCCACACGGCCGATCATCGCGAGGTCGTCCGCCATCCAGAACGAGCAGGCGAGGAAGGCGCCCTCGTCGCCCGGGAGCCCGTCGACGCCCTCGTTGCTGCCGTCGGTCGGGTAGCGCAGGATGAAGCCGTCCGAGGTGGACAGCTCGCGCTGGATCGCCTCGATCGTGCCGATCACGCGCTTGTCGTCCGGCGGCAGGAAGCCCATCTGCGGGATCAGCAGCAGCGCGGCGTCCAGCTCCTTCGAGCCGTACGACTGGGTGAAGGTGTTGCGCTCCTTGTCGTAGCCCCGCTCGCAGACGTCGCGGTGGATGTCCTCGCGCAGCTGGCGCCACTTCTCCAGCGGGCCGTTCGCGTCGCCCGACTCGATCAGCTTGATCGTGCGGTCGACGGCGACCCAGGCCATCACCTTGGAGTGCACGAAGTGGCGGCGCGGGCCGCGCACCTCCCAGATGCCCTCGTCCGGCTCGTCCCAGTGGTCCTCCAGGTAGCGGATCAGCTTGAGCTGGAGCAGGGAGGCGTAGTCGTTGCGGGCCAGGCCGGTCATATGGGCCAGGTGCAGGGCCTCGGTGACCTCGCCGTACACGTCGAGCTGGAGCTGGTTCGCGGCGCCGTTGCCGACCCGGACCGGGCTGGAGTTCTCGTACCCCGGCAGCCAGTCCAGCTCGGCCTCGCCGAGCTCGCGCTCGCCCGCGATGCCGTACATGATCTGGAGGTTCTCCGGGTCGCCCGCGACGGCCCGCAGCAGCCATTCGCGCCAGGCGCGGGCCTCCTCGCGGTAGCCGGTGCGCAGCAGCGAGGAGAGGGTGATGGCCGCGTCGCGCAGCCAGGTGTAGCGGTAGTCCCAGTTGCGCACCCCGCCGATCTCCTCCGGCAGGGAGGTGGTGGGGGCCGCGACGATGCCGCCGGTGGGCGCGTAGGTGAGAGCCTTGAGCGTGATCAGCGAGCGGATCACGGCCTCACGGTAGGGACCGTGGTACGTACAGTGGTCCACCCACTCGCGCCAGAACTCCTCGGTCGCCTCCAGCTGCTGCTCGGGCTCCGGCATCCCGGGCGGAGCGTGGTGCGAGGGCTGCCACGACAGGGTGAAGGTGACCCGGTCGCCCGGGGAGACCGTGAAGTCCGTGTACGTCGTCAGCGACTCGCCGTAGGTCTCCGCGTTGGTGTCGAACCACACCGAGTCGGGGCCCGCGACGGCCACGGTGCGTCCGTCGTGCCGGTGCACCCACGGCACCACACGCCCGTAGGAGAAGCGCATCCGGAGCGTCGACTGCACCGGTACGCGGCCCGAGACGCCTTCCACGATCCGGATCAGCTGTGGGGCGGCACCTTCACGCGGGGGCATGAAGTCGATCACCCTGACCGTGCCGCGCGGGGTGTCCCACTCGGACTCCAGGATCAGCGAGTCGCCGCGGTAGGTCCGCCGGTCCGCCGCGGGCGGCGGGGCGTCGGGGGAACCGGCCGGGCCCAGTCGCCAGAACCCGTGTTCCTCGGTGCCGAGCAGACCGGCGAAGATGGCATGCGAGTCGAAGCGGGGCAGGCACAGCCAGTCGACGGTGCCGTCCCGGCAGACCAGCGCCGCTGTCTGCATGTCTCCGATGAGTGCGTAGTCTTCGATGCGCCCGGCCACGTGCAACTCCAGTCGAACGGCCACGTCACCCCACGCGAATGGGGCGGTCGCTAGTGCGGTCAAGGGGTCGTTTGTCGTGCGTCCTCAAGCGGTGAAGCAAAGCAGCCGCTCGGCCGTGAGGCAAAACGCCGATTTTTGTTCAACGAACTGACGAGCTCTCGTTGTTCCGATGAATGAGGGGGCGAGTGGTGGTGCCCTGGTGTCGGGCCGGGCTCGGCAGCGAGTGTCCGAGCAGGATACGACGCACGTAGATGATCTGCGTGCTGCTCCGGACAACGCGCCTGAGCCGAACGGGTGAGCAGTCGATGACGAGCAGGTGACCTGCCTGTGTCGGGGCGAGTGCGCAGCGTCGCCGGAAGCCATCTCCGTCAGGCGCTGATACGCTGGTAGCCCGTGGACCGGTGGGCACGAAACCCCCGAACCGCAGCGACGGCGCCTCCCCGAAAACCGGAAAACTCCGGTCCGGACCGCAGCCGCACCGCACCCCCAGAACGCGACCACGGGAGCCCCCTCTTGGCCATGACGCCCAAATCCACGACGACCAAGCACATCTTCGTCACCGGGGGTGTCGCCTCCTCGCTCGGCAAGGGCCTGACGGCGTCCAGCCTCGGCATGCTGCTGAAGGCACGGGGCCTGCGCGTCGTGATGCAGAAGCTCGACCCGTACCTGAACGTCGACCCCGGCACGATGAACCCCTTCCAGCACGGCGAGGTGTTCGTCACCAACGACGGCGCCGAGACCGACCTGGACATCGGCCACTACGAGCGTTTCCTCGACCGCGACCTGGACGGCTCCGCGAACGTCACCACCGGTCAGATCTACTCGACGGTGATCGCCAAGGAGCGGCGCGGCGAGTACCTGGGCGACACGGTGCAGGTGATCCCGCACATCACCAACGAGATCAAGCACCGCATCCGCCGCATGGCCACCGACGCGGTCGACGTCGTCATCACCGAGGTCGGCGGCACGGTCGGCGACATCGAGTCGCTGCCGTTCCTGGAGACGGTCCGCCAGGTCCGCCACGAGGTCGGCCGGGACAACGTCTTCGTCGTCCACATCTCGCTCCTGCCCTACATCGGCCCCTCGGGCGAGCTGAAGACCAAGCCGACCCAGCACTCGGTCGCGGCGCTGCGCAACATCGGTATCCAGCCGGACGCCATCGTCCTGCGCTGCGACCGCGAGGTGCCCACCGCGATCAAGCGCAAGATCTCGCTGATGTGCGACGTCGACGAGGACGCGGTCGTGGCCTGCCCCGACGCGCGCTCCATCTACGACATCCCGAAGACCGTGCACGGCGAGGGCCTGGACGCCTATGTCGTCCGCAAGCTGGACCTGCCCTTCCGCGACGTGGACTGGACGACCTGGGACGACCTGCTCGACCGCGTCCACAACCCCGAGCACGAGATCACCCTGGCGCTGGTCGGCAAGTACATCGACCTGCCCGACGCCTACCTCTCGGTCACCGAGGCGCTGCGCGCCGGCGGTTTCGCCAACCGGGCCCGGGTGAAGATCAAGTGGGTCACGTCCGACGACTGCAAGACCCCGGCCGGCGCCGCGGCGCAGCTCGGCGACGTCGACGGCATCTGCATCCCCGGCGGCTTCGGCGACCGCGGTGTGCTCGGCAAGGTCGGCGCGATCCGCTACGCCCGCGAGAACCGGATCCCGCTGCTGGGTCTCTGCCTGGGCCTCCAGTGCATCGTGATCGAGGCGGCCCGCAACCTGGCCGACATCCCCGACGCCAACTCCACCGAGTTCGACTCGGGCACCGGCCACCCGGTCATCTCCACCATGGCCGAGCAGCTCGACATCGTCGCCGGCGAGGGCGACATGGGCGGCACCATGCGGCTGGGCATGTACCCGGCCAAGCTGGCCGAGGGCTCGATCGTGCGCGAGGTGTACGACGGCAAGGAGTACGTCGAGGAGCGTCACCGGCACCGCTACGAGGTGAACAACGCCTACCGCGCGGAGCTGGAGAAGAAGGCCGGCATCCTCTTCTCGGGCACCTCGCCCGACGGCAAGCTCGTCGAGTACGTCGAGTACCCGCGCGACGTCCACCCCTACCTGGTCGCCACCCAGGCGCACCCGGAGCTGCGCTCGCGGCCGACCCGCCCGCACCCGCTGTTCGCGGGTCTGGTGAAGGCGGCCGTGCAGCGCAAGATCGCGGCAGGACAGGATTCCGAGTAACACACCGGTTGTACGGTGGCCGGGGCGCAAACCCTCAACGGGTGGGCACCCCGGCTTTTTCCGACGGCCGGTCTCCCGCGTGGTGCGCCGGTCCGTCCCGCACGTGTGGAAGGACAGGGCATGACGATCAAGGACACTCCCGAGCAGTGGGAGATCCGGGCGACGCAGACCCCCTTCGTGGGCAACAAGACCTCCGTCCGCACCGACGACGTGGTCATGCCCGGCGGCTCGGTGGTCCGCCGCGACTACCAGGTCCACCCCGGCTCGGTCGCCGTCCTCGCCCTCGACGAGGAGGACCGGGTCCTGGTCATCAAGCAGTACCGCCACCCCGTGCGCCACAAGCTGTGGGAGATCCCGGCCGGGCTGCTCGACGTGCCCGGCGAGAACCCGCTGCACGCCGCCCAGCGCGAGCTGTACGAGGAGGCGCACGTCAAGGCCGAGGACTGGCGGGTCCTCACCGACGTCTACACCACGCCCGGCGGCTGCGACGAGGCCGTGCGGATCTTCCTCGCCCGCGACCTGTCCGAGGCCGAGGGGCAGCGCTTCGAGGTGGAGGACGAGGAGGCCGACATGGAGCACGGGCGCGTGCCGGTCGACGAGCTCGTCCGGGGGGTGCTCGCGGGCGAACTGCACAACAACTGCCTCGTCGTCGGCGTCCTGTCGCTGGTCGCCGCGCGCGCCGGGGCGGGCCTCGACGCCCTGCGACCGGCCGAGGCGCCCTGGCCGGCCCGTCCCTTCGACGCCTGAGACCGCGCCCGACGACCCCGGCCGTCGCTCCCGGCGCGCCGGGGTGCGTCCGGCCGCCGGTTTCATACCGCCGGCCGTCGGCCGCCGGTGTGACGATCGCCTGATCCGATCGAGGGACGTCCCCGCCGTGCTCCGCCCGGGAGGTCGCAGAGCGTGAACTAGGCTCTGGAAACGCCCGGACCGGAGACCCGGCGGGCTTGCGCGTGCGGTGGGACGGGAGTGTGGCCCGTGACGGATCAGGCGGTGGACACGGACGGCGTTCAGCTGTCGGGACGCACGCCGGCGGAATGCCATTTCCTGGGCCGTACAAGGGAGTTGAAAGAGCTGCGCGCCGACATCGAGCGCGCGGGCCTGAACACCCTGGCCGGTCGCAAGGCACCGCGCGCGCGGGTGCTCCTGATCGCGGGCAAGCCCGGATCCGGCCGCACGGCACTCGCCGAGGAGCTCGTACGGGAGGTCGCGGACCGTTACGACGGCGGGGTGCTGCGCGCCCGGCTCAGCGAGCCCGACGGCACGCCCGTACCGGTCGAGCGCACCGCCCGCGAGCTGCTTGCCGCGCTGGACCTGCCGAGCCCGCCCGGCGCCGCCGAGGACGAGTTGAGCGAGGCCCTGCGGGCCGCCCTCGCCGACCGCAGGGCGGTGCTCCTGCTCGACGACGCGGCCGGTGCCGAGCAGGTCGACGCCCTGCTGCCGGACACCCCCGAGTGTCTGGTCGTGGCCGTCGCCGGGGGCCCGCTGACCGGGATCTCGGACGTCCGCCCGTGCACCATCGGCGGTCTCGACACGAAGTCCGCCCTGGAGCTGCTGACCCGCCACACCGGCTCCGTCCGCATCACGGTCGACCCGCGCGCCGCCGAGGGCCTGGTCGAGGAGTGCCGGGCCCAGCCCGCCGCGCTGCGGCTGGCCGGGGGCTGGCTCGCGGCCCGGCCCAAGACCGCCGTCGCCGACCTGGCCAAGCAGCTGCACACGGACGGGACGGACGGCACGCCCCTGAGCCGGCTGTTCCGGCTCGTGCACGCCTCCCTGCCCGCGACCGCCGCCCGGATACTGCGCCTGCTCTCCCTCGCCCCGGCCGGCCTCGTAGACCCGCACACCGCTTCCGCCCTGGCCGGCTGCTCGGTGGACGGCGCCCGCACCGTCCTCGACGACCTCGTCGCCCTGGGCCTGCTGCGGTCCGTGGAGTCGCCGCTGCCGCAGTACGAGGTGCCGGGCGCCCTGCACCCCCTGCTGAAGGCCGCCAGCGAGGCGGAGGACCGCCCCGCGGAGCTCCAGCTGGCCCGCGCCCGGATGCTGGAGCGGACCGTGCGGCTGTTGCAGTCCTGCCGGGCGATCACCGAGACGGACGACCCCGATGGGCGCGAGAAGCTCCAGGCGATGCCCCGCGCGCTGCGCTTCCCCAACCCCCGGGCGGCCGCCGACTGGCTGACCGTGCGCAGGCCCGCGCTGCTGGCCGCGGCCCGCCTCGCGGTCGCCGACGGCGAGCTGGACACCCTGGCCCGTCGGCTGATGTCCCAGCTGGTCAGGGCCATGGTCGCGCACTTCGGCACCCAGGCGGCGGCCGCCGACCTGTACGGCATCCACCGGCTCGTGCTGGACGTCGCCGAGCGCCGGAACCTGCCTCGGGAGAAGGCCGCGGCGCTGCTGAACCTCGCCGACGTGGACGCGCAGACCGGCCGTACGGCGGAGGCGCTGGTGCGCTACCGGGCCGCGCTGGACGCCGGACGCGAGGCGAACGATCCGTACGCGACCGGCCGCGCGATGGAATCCGTAGGCGGCGCGCACCTGGAGCTCGGGGACTTCGACCGGGCCGCCGACTGGTTCGGCCGGGCCCTGGCCCAGCGGCTGGCCCGGGACGAGCGCGCGGACGCCGCCCGGCTGTACGGCCGTATCGCCACCGCGCACACCTACGCGAGCCGCTACGGCGAGGCGCTGCGGCACTGGCGGGCAGCCGTCGCGGGGCACCGCAAGAACGGTGATGTGGGCGCCCAGGCAAGGGCGTTGAGCGAGTTGGCGCGGGTCCAGGAGTACGCGGGGCGGCCGGCGGAGTCGCTGCGCACCTGCCAGGAGGCGGTGGAGTGGGCGCGCCGCGCCGAGGACGTACGGCTCCAGGCCGCGCTCCAGCTGCGGCTGGCGGACACGCTGGAGCATCTGGGCGACCCGGCGGCCGCCCGCCTGCACCGCGGCGCCGCCGAGCGCATGCTGGGAGATGAGCTCCCGGAGAGCGACCCAGAGCCGGAACACGGCGCTAACGCCTGCGAAATCCGTAGTGCACCCGCTGAAGATTGAAGCATTGAAAGGCTAGACACCGAGAACACCTTCATTAGACTGGCTCTGCCGCACGTTCTCCTGCGGTGCATCCCTCTGCGCCCCATGTGCACAGGTATGTCTTGTGTTGCCCCACACCCTCTGAGCCAAGGACCGTGATCGACGTGAAGGTCGGCATCCCCCGCGAGGTCAAGAACAACGAGTTCCGGGTGGCCATCACCCCCGCCGGCGTGCTGGAACTGGTGCGCCACGGCCACCAGGTCGTCATCGAGCGCGACGCCGGTCTCGGCTCGTCGATCACGAACGAGGAGTACGTCGCCGCCGGTGCCGAGATCCTGGACTCGGCCGACGAGGTGTGGGCCACGGCCGACCTGCTGCTGAAGGTCAAGGAGCCGGTCGCCGAGGAGTACCACCGCCTGCGCAAGGACCAGACGCTCTTCACCTACCTGCACCTGGCCGCGTCCAAGGAGTGCACGGACGCCCTCCTGGAGTCCGGCACCACGGCGATCGCGTACGAGACGGTCGAGCTGCCGGGCCGCGGGCTGCCGCTGCTCGCCCCGATGTCCGAGGTCGCGGGCCGGCTGGCCCCGCAGGTCGGCGCCTACCACCTGATGCGCGCGGCGGGCGGCCGTGGCGTGCTGCCGGGCGGTGTCCCGGGCGTGACGCCGGCCAAGGCCGTCGTCATCGGCGGTGGCGTCTCCGGCTGGAACGCCGTCCAGATCGCCGTCGGCATGGGCTTCGACGTGACCCTGCTGGACCGCGACATCAACAAGCTGCGCGAGGCGGACAAGATCTTCGGTACGAAGGTCAAGGCCGTCATGTCCAACTCCTTCGAGCTGGAGAAGGCCGTCCTCGACGCCGACCTCGTCATCGGCGCGGTGCTCATCCCGGGCGCCAAGGCCCCGAAGCTGGTCACCAACGAGCTCGTCTCCCGGATGAAGCCGGGAAGTGTCCTTGTCGACATCGCGATCGACCAGGGCGGCTGCTTCGAGGACTCGCGTCCCACCACCCACGCCGAGCCGACCTTCCGGGTCCACAACTCGGTCTTCTACTGCGTCGCCAACATGCCGGGCGCGGTGCCCAGCACCTCCACCAACGCCCTCACCAACGCCACGCTGCCCTACATCGTGTCGCTGGCCGACAACGGCTGGGCCGAGGCGCTGCGCCGCGACGCCGCCCTGGCCCGGGGTCTCAACACCCATGACGGCCAGGTCGTTTACCGCGAGGTCGCCGAGGCGCACGGCCTCGACCACGTCTCCCTCGAGGCGCTTCTCGGCTAAGTCACCAAACAGTAAAGGCGATACGTCAACAAGGATCGTCAACCGCACACACCAGGCCGGACCTTGCCCGACAAGGTCCGGCATGGTGTGTGTATGGTCACTTTGCGTCGCCGGGCCAACTCGCCTCGAACGTAACCCTTGAACCGATTCGTACACCGGTGAAACCTGCTGTGCGACGGCCGTACGCCCTTGACAGCGGGATGTTTCATTGCCGACACATCCTGCCGGGTCCGGCGGATTGTGTTGCTGCGGACGCCCGACACGCCATAGAGTCGCCAACCGTCGGCATGGTGTCACGCTGACCTGTCTAGAAGTTTCCTGGTCACCAAGGAGGTAAGACGACTTGTGAATGAGTCGACATTTTCTCCCGGGGGTGGTCAACCAGGAACGCCGGTCCGAGGCCAGGGCCCCGAGGGGTTCGAGGCTGTCGGCTCCGTCGCTGTGCGCACCTTCGCAGCCCACCAGAGTCCGCAGGCGACTCGGACAGCACCCCAGAGCATGGATGGCCATCACGTGAACGCCAGGGCCGGCGACGGAAGTGGCGCGCCCCACAACCACTTCGCCGACTACGACGAACTGCCCGAAGGGCACTTCTACGACCCCGACGCCGAGTACGAGCCCGACCCGGAGTACGCGGCCACGCTCGCGCCCGACGCGGCACGCCAGCGTCGCGAGCGCATCGGCCCGACCGGACGTCCGCTGCCGTACTTCCCGATCCCGGGCC
Organism: Streptomyces adustus; assembly: GCF_009377175.1. Classification (GTDB taxonomy): domain Bacteria; phylum Actinomycetota; class Actinomycetes; order Streptomycetales; family Streptomycetaceae; genus Streptomyces; species Streptomyces adustus. The sequence continues at coordinate 11,628 of NZ_VJZD01000072.1, read as the reverse complement.
CGCTGACCGACCACGGACCCGCGAAGATCATCGCGATGTGCAACCAGAAGGGCGGCGTCGGCAAGACGACGTCGACCATCAACCTGGGTGCCGCCCTCGCGGAGTACGGCCGCCGGGTGCTGCTCGTGGACTTCGACCCGCAGGGCGCGCTGTCGGTGGGACTCGGTGTCAACCCGATGGAGCTCGACCTCACCGTCTACAACCTGCTCATGGAGCGGGGCATGTCGGCGGACGAGGTGCTCCTGAAGACGGCGGTCCCGAACATGGACCTGCTGCCCAGCAACATCGACCTGTCGGCCGCCGAGGTCCAGCTCGTGAGCGAGGTCGCGCGCGAGTCGACGCTCCAGCGGGCGCTGAAGCCGCTGCTGCCCGACTACGACTACATCGTGATCGACTGTCAGCCCTCGCTCGGTCTGCTCACGGTGAACGCCCTGACGGCCGCGCACAAGGTGATCGTGCCGCTGGAGTGCGAGTTCTTCGCCCTGCGCGGTGTGGCGCTGCTGACGGAGACCATCGAGAAGGTCCAGGAGCGGCTGAACCCGGAGCTGGAGCTCGACGGGATCCTCGCCACGATGTACGACTCGCGCACCGTGCACAGCCGTGAGGTGCTCGCGCGGGTGGTCGAGGCCTTCGACGACCACGTCTACCACACGGTCATCGGGCGCACGGTCCGCTTCCCGGAGACCACGGTCGCCGGTGAGCCGATCACGACGTACGCGTCCAACTCCGTCGGTGCCGCCGCCTACCGTCAGCTCGCCAGGGAGGTGCTCGCCCGGTGTCACGCCGAGTGAGTCTGCCGGGGGCCGACGAACTGTTCCGCACGACAGGGGGAATGGCACTCCAGCCGTCCACTCCACGGCGCCCGGCCAACGGTGAGGCCCGGGTGCCGGCCCCGGCGGGGGAGAGCGACCAGACGGCCGCCGCCCCCGCGGAGGACGCGCCGACCGCGGTGCCCGCGCAGGGCGGCGACGGCGAGGGCGCCGAGCACGTGGCCGCCGACCCGGAGGGGGCCGACGCGGGGGAGTCCCGGATCCGGGCCGCCGCCGCGGAGCGCACCGCCCGGCGCGCGCAGGAAGGTTCTGTCGACCCGCAGGGGCAGCCGCGCAAGCGCGGGCGGTCGCCCGCACGGCGGCCCAGCGGGCGCGAGCGGCACGACGAGAAGATCACGGTGTACGTGTCGGCCGAGGAGCTCATGGACCTGGAGCACGCGCGTCTCGTGCTCCGCGGTGAGCACGGGCTGGCCGTCGACCGCGGGCGGATCGTCCGGGAGGCGGTCGCCGTGGTGCTGGCCGACCTGGAGTCCCGGGGGGACGCGAGCATTCTCGTTCGACGCCTGCGCGGACGCTAGCGGTAGCCTGCGGGGGCTATGTCCTCGAAGTCCTCGAACGACGCTTCCGTTCCCGGCGCCTCCGCCCGCCGGCGGCGTGCGCTGGGGCGTGGGCCGGGTACGGCCGCGGCGACGAGCCCGGCCGTCGGGCAACCGGAACCCGAGGCCGTCGCACCCGAGGCCCTCGCCCCCGGGCGCGAGCAGCCACCCGGGCGCGAGCAGCCGACCGAGCCGGAGCCCGAGCCGACGCAGACCCCCCGGACGGGGCCACCCGACTCCCGCCCCGAGGCGGGGCCCGAGAGCGCCCCTGCCGGGCCTGAGCCCGGGACCCGGCCCGAGTCGGAGAGCGTCCCAGCCGGGACCGGTCCCATGCGAGGGCCTGAGACCGGTCCTGAGTCGAGTTCGGCACCGGCGCCCGAGATCTCGGTTCCGGAACCCGAGCCGGAGCCCGAGCCGACGCAGGCTCCCCGGACGGAGCCGGGACCCGAGCCGGGGTCGAAGCCGAAGCCGGAGTCCGAGGCGGTCGTCGCGCCCGGGTCCGGGGCGGAGGTTCGATCTCGGGGCGTCGAGGCCCAGGAGCCCCCCGACGGGGTCTTCAAGGTGCGGCTGGCGAACTTCGAGGGGCCCTTCGACCTGCTCCTCCAGCTGATCTCCAAGCACAAGCTCGACGTCACCGAAGTCGCCCTCTCGAAGGTGACCGACGAGTTCATGGCCCACATCCGGGCGATGGGCCCGGACTGGGACCTGGACCAGACGACCGAGTTCCTGGTCGTGGCCGCCACCCTGCTCGACCTCAAGGCCGCCCGGCTGCTGCCCGCCGCCGAGGTCGAGGACGAGGCCGACCTGGCCCTGCTGGAGGCCCGCGACCTGCTGTTCGCCCGTCTGCTCCAGTACCGGGCCTACAAGCAGATCGCCGACATCTTCCAGCACCGGCTGACGCAGGAGGCCCGCCGCCTGCCCCGTACCGTCGGCCTCGAACCCCACCACGCCGAGCTGCTGCCCGAGGTCGTGATCAGCATCGGCCCGGAAGGGTTCGCCCGGCTCGCCGTCAAGGCGATGCAGCCCAGACCCAAACCGCAGGTCTACGTCGACCACATCCACGCGCCGCTGGTCAGCGTCCAGGAACAGGCGGGGATCGTGATCGCGCGGCTGCGGGAGTTCGGCGAGGCCAGCTTCCGCACTCTCGTCGAGGACACCGACGACACCCTCACCGTGGTGGCGAGGTTCCTGGCGCTGCTGGAGCTGTACCGGGAGAAGGCGGTCGCCCTGGAGCAGGAGGACGCCCTCGGCGATCTGCTGGTGCGCTGGACCGGCGGGGCCGGGGGAGAGGCCCCGCATGTCACCGACGAGTTCGACCGGCCGCCCGAGGCGCCGAGCGAGGAGAAGAAGGCGTGAGCGAGGAGAGCACCCCCACCCAGGCCGGTTCCGGCACCGTGGCCGACCTCGATCTCAAGCCGGCCCTGGAGGCCGTGCTGATGGTCGTGGACGAGCCCGCGACCGAGGACCACCTCGCGAAGATCCTCCAGCGGCCGAAGCGACGGATCGGGGACGCGTTGCGGGAGCTGGCCGACGAGTACACCGTGCAGGGGCGCGGCTTCGAGCTGCGGCTGATCGCGGGCGGCTGGCGCTTCTACACCCGGCCCGAGTACGCGGCGGCCGTGGAGGGCTTCGTCCTGGACGGCCAGCAGGCCCGGCTCACCCAGGCTGCGCTGGAGACCCTCGCCGTGGTCGCCTACCGCCAGCCGGTCAGCCGCAGCCGGGTCTCCGCGGTCCGCGGAGTGAACTGCGACGGGGTCATGCGGACCCTGCTCCAGCGCGGTCTCGTCGAGGAGGCGGGCGCGGAACCCGAAACAGGTGCGATCCTGTACGTGACGACGAACTACTTCCTGGAGCGGATGGGCCTGCGCGGCCTGGACGAGCTCCCGGAGCTCGCGCCCTTCCTCCCGGAGGCGGCGGCGATCGAGGCCGAGACGATGGAAGGGGTCCCGTCGTTCGATCCGGACGCTCCGGATTCCGAGGACGCAGACGACAAGACGGAACTTTGATGCGAAGCAGCAGCGGCAGGAACAGCAGCGGAAACAACGGCGGGAGCCGTGGTGGCAACAGCGGCGGCCGCGGCGGGAGCGGCGGTGGCCGCGGCGGTAGCCGTGGCGCCGGGAGCAACCGCGACGACAAGCAGGGCGGCCGGCCGAGCAAGCCCCGCCCCGAGGAGCGCCGCTACGACGTGGGCCCCGGCGCGACGAAGGACGGCCCCAAGGCCGGACGCGGCGCTTCGGCGCGCGGCGGAGCCAAGGGCGGACCGAAGCAGTCTTCGGGCACCGGACGGGGGCGTTGGGCGCCCGCCACTTCCCGGGAGTACGACGCCCGCGCGGAGGAGCGCAACCGGGAGCGGTACGCGGGCAAGAAGGACGTCAAGCTGCCCAAGACCTTCCCGGGCGCCGAGCAGGAGGGCGAGCGGCTCCAGAAGGTGCTCGCACGCGCCGGTTACGGCTCCCGGCGGGCCTGCGAGGAGCTGATCGAGCAGGCGCGCGTCGAGGTCAACGGCGAGATCGTGCTGGAGCAGGGCAAGCGGGTCGACCCGGAGAAGGACGAGGTCAAGGTCGACGGCCTGACGGTGGCGACCCAGTCGTACCAGTTCTTCTCGCTGAACAAGCCCGCCGGTGTCGTCTCGACCATGGAGGACAACGAGGGCCGGCAGTGCCTCGGCGACTACGTGACCAACCGCGAGACGCGGCTCTTCCACGTCGGCCGGCTGGACACCGAGACCGAGGGCGTCATCCTGCTCACCAACCACGGTGAACTGGCGCACCGGCTGACGCACCCCAAGTACGGCGTGAAGAAGGTCTACCTCGCGCACATCGTGGGCCCGATCCCGCGCGACCTGGGCAAGCAGCTCAAGGACGGCATCCAGCTGGAGGACGGTTACGCGCGCGCGGACCACTTCCGGGTGGTCGAGCAGACCGGCAAGAACTACCTCGTCGAGGTCACCCTGCACGAGGGCCGCAAGCACATCGTGCGCCGCATGCTCGCCGAGGCCGGCTTCCCGGTCGACAAGCTGGTCCGCGTCGCCTTCGGCCCGATCACCCTGGGCGACCAGAAGTCCGGCTGGCTGCGGCGGCTGTCCAACACCGAGGTCGGCATGCTGATGCAGGAAGTCGACCTGTAGGTCGTCCGTCCGAACTCCTGATCTCCTGATCACCGAGGCGGCCGGTTCCGGATCTCCGGACCGGCCGCTTTCGTGTGCCCGCCCTCTCGCGCCCGCCGTCTTGTGTCCGGGCCTTGTGTTCGGGCACCCGGGCTATTTATAGTCGTGGTGACTATTAAGGAGGTGGGGCGGATGCAGGGCTACGACAAGTACGCCTTCGAACCCTTCGCCGTCACCGTCGACCTCGCCGTCCTCACCCTGCGCTCCGGCACCCTGCACGTCCTGCTCGTCGAGCGCGGGCAGGAGCCGTACGCCGGACACTGGGCGCTGCCCGGCGGCTTCGTGCTGCCCGAGGAGTCCGCGGAGACGGCGGCCCGGCGCGAGCTCGCCGAGGAGACCGGCCTGTCGGACGTCTCCGGGCTGCACCTGGAGCAGCTGCGCACCTACAGCGAACCCGACCGCGACCCCCGGATGCGGGTCGTGTCGGTCGCCTTCGCCGCCCTGCTGCCCGACGCGCCCGAACCGCGCGGCGGCGGCGACGCCGCACAGGCCCGCTGGCTGCCCTACGACCGTGCCGAGCCGCTCGCCTTCGACCACGACCGGATCCTCGCCGACGCCCACGACCGCGTCGGCACCCTGCTGGAGTCCACCAGTCTCGCCACCGCCTTCTGCCCGCCCGAGTTCACCCTCGGCGAGTTGCAGCAGGTCTACGAGGCCGTCTGGGGCTCGGTCCTGGACCGGCCCAACTTCCGGCGCAAGGTGCTCGCCACCCCCGGCTTCGTCGAACCCGTCCCCGGCGGCGCCCGGCTGACCGGCGGGCGCGGCAAGCCGGCCGCGCTGTACCGGGCCGGTACCGCCGTCACCCTCCATCCGCCGCTGCTTCGCACCGCACGGGAAGGACGCCCCGCATGACCACCACGACCACCGTCCGCAAGCGCGCCGCCACCGGGGCGCTGCTGGGCCTCGCCCTCGGCGACGCGCTGGGCTTTCCGACCGAGTTCAACGACGTGCCGTCGATCCTCGCCAAGTGCGGACCCTGGCGGGAGATGGAGCTGATCCGGCCCGCGATCGTCAGCGACGACACCCAGATGACCCTCGCCCTCGGCCGGGGGCTGCGCACCGCGATGGACCGGGGGCTGCTCGGGCCGAAGCGGCTGGCGCGGCCGGTGCGCGAGGAGTTCGTGGAGTGGTACCGCTCACCGGAGAACAACCGGGCGCCTGGACGCACCTGTCTGACGGCGTGTGCCCTGCTCCAGGGCGACGACCGGCCCTGGCAGGAGGCCAGCCAGATCGGCTCCAAGGGCTGCGGCGCCAACATGCGCGTGGCGCCGATCGGTCTGGCTCCCGGACTCGACGACGAGCAGCGGGCCGGTGCGGCCCAGTTGCAGTCCGCCCTCACGCACGGGCATCCGACGGCGCTGGCGGCCTCCGACCTCACCGCGCACGCCGTACGACTGCTGGCCCAGGGCGCTGAGCCGACCGGACTCGTGGGGCTGCTGCGCTCGTACGCCCTGGACAACCGCACCCGCTACCACGAGCGCTGGCTCGGCGACCTGTGGACCCGGGGGCACGACCCCAGCGCGCTGCACTTCATCGCGCGCGGCTGGGACGAGTGCCTGGCCGTCCTGGACCGGCTCCAGGACGCGGTACGGGCCGGTTCCCGCGAGACCGACCCGTGCCTGGCCACCGGGGCGGGCTGGATCGCCGAGGAGGCGCTGGCGACCGGGCTGCTGTGCTTCCTGCTCTTCGTCGACGAGCCGGTGACCGCGTTGCGCCGGGCCGCGTGCAGCTCCGGCGACTCCGACTCGATCGCCTGTCTGACCGGCGCCTTCGCGGGCGCCCACCTGGGCGCCGACGCCTGGCCCGCCGCCTGGGCGGACCGGATCGAGTACCGGGACGAGCTGCTGGAGCTCGGGGCGCTCTGGGACGCCTGACCGGGTCAGACCAGGCGGATCGTGTCGCCCTCGACCGTGATCTTCTTCTCGGGCAGCGGCTGGGGCGCCGGAGGGTGTGCCACCGAACCGTCCGTGATGCGGAACCTGCTGCCGTGGCAGGTGCAGTTGATCGTGCCGTCGGAGACGTCGGCGACCGGGCACTGCCGGTGGGTGCAGATGTTGGAGAAGGCCTTGAACTCGCCCTTCTCCGGCTGGGTGACGACGACCTGGTCGGCCGCGAAGATCGTGCCGCCGCCGACCGGGATGTCCCCGGTCCTCGCCAGCTCCTTGCCTACGGCCGACGCGGTGGCCGAGGCGGAGGACGGCTCGGCCGTCGACCCGGCCGCCGAGGTGGCGGTGGAGGTGGCGGTCGAGGGGGTGGACGCGGCCGTGGGTGAGGTGGCGGATCCGGAACTGCTGTTCTCGCCGGACTTGCTGCACCCCGCGACACAGGCGGCCGCGCCCGTCGCGAGTACCGTGCGCCGCGTCGGGCCGTGGGTCATGTCGTCACTCCGAAGGTGGGGGAGAGCCGGAAGGCGGAGACCGGGTGGTCGCTCCGAGCGGAGCAGCAGCATCTTGGCACCGAAAGCACCCAGGGCGAAGCATTACAGGACGGAGTGCCACAAAACGTGCGGCAGGTACGCCCGACGGCCCAGCGCGCCCGCCGTCTCAGCGGGCGGGCGCCGCGCACCGGGCACGCGCGGTCTGACTAGGCTGGACGCACGGGACAGTGATCCGTGCATCACGCACATCAGCACATCAGCGAGGAGCAGCACCGTGGCGGTACGAGCGGTCAGGGGGGCCGTCCAGCTGGAGCGGGACGAAGCCGGCCACATGAGTGAGCAGGTCGGTGCCCTGCTCACCGCGGTCCTGGAGCGGAACGGCCTGGGCACGGACGACCTGATCAGCATCTGGTTCACGGCCACGCCCGACCTGCACAGCGACTTCCCGGCGGCCGCCGCCCGCAAGCTGGGCATCGTGGACGTGCCGCTGATCTGCGCCCAGGAACTGGACATCGCGGGCGCCATGCCCCGGGTGGTCCGGCTGCTCGCCCACGTCGAGTCCGACCGGACCCGGGCCGACATCGCGCATGTCTACCTCGGTGCCGCGGCCGCGCTGCGCAAGGACATCGCCCAGTGAGGACCGCACTCGTCATCGGCACCGGGCTCATCGGCACGTCCGCGGCCCTCGCCCTGGTCCAGCGGGGCGTCGTCGTCCACCTCGCCGACCACGACCCGGAGCAGGCCCGTACGGCGGCCGCGCTCGGGGCCGGCACGGACGAGCCGCCCGCGGGCCCCGTGGACCTCGCGATCGTCGCCGCCCCGCCGGCTCACGTGGCCGCGGTGCTCGCCGACGCCATGCGCCGGGGCGTGGCCCGCGGCTACCTGGACGTCGCCAGCGTCAAGGGCGGCCCGCGCCGCGAGCTGGAGGCGCTCGGCCTCGACCTGACGTCCTACATCGGCACCCACCCCATGTCCGGCCGGGAGAAGTCCGGGCCGCTGGCCGCGACGGGCGATCTCTTCGAGGGCCGTCCCTGGGTGCTCACCCCGACCCGGGACACCGACACCGAGGTGCTGAACCTCGCCCTGGAGCTGGTCTCGCACTGCCGTGCGGTGCCGGTGGTGATGGACGCGGACGCGCACGACCGCGCCGTGGCCCTCGTCTCCCACATGCCGCACCTGGTGTCCAGCATGGTCGCCGCGCGCCTGGAGAACGCCGAGGAGGCGGCCGTACGGCTGTGCGGCGGCGGCATCCGCGATGTGACCAGGATCGCCGCGTCCGACCCGCGGATGTGGATCGACATCCTCTCCGCGAACCCGGGGCCGGTCGCCGACCTGCTCGCGGACGTCTCCGCCGACCTGGACGAGACGGTCCGGGCGCTGCGCGCCCTCCAGTCCTCCGACGAGGACAAGCGCCGGGCGGGCGCCACCGGCATCGAGGACGTGCTGCGCCGCGGCAACGCGGGCCAGGTCCGCGTCCCCGGCAAGCACGGGTCCGCGCCGCGGGTGTACGAGACGGTGGCCGTCCTGATCGACGACCAGCCGGGCCAGCTGGCCCGGATCTTCGCCGACGCGGGCCGGGTCGGGATCAACATCGAGGACGTGCGCATCGAGCACGCGACCGGTCAGCAGGCCGGTCTGGTGCAGCTGATGGTGGAGCCGAAGTCGGCGCCCGTCCTGACGGCGGCGCTGCGCGAGCGGGGCTGGGCCATCCGGCAGTGAAACGGCCGCCGGGGAGCCAGTAACCTTGTGCGGGGCGCCCTCGCGCCCGTCCACCACCCCGGTTCCAGGAAGGTCCCCACTGTGGAAAGCGTCCCGGCAGTGATTGTCGCCATCGACGGCCCCTCCGGCACGGGCAAGTCGAGCACGTCCAAGGCCGTGGCCGCGCAGCTCGGACTGAGCTACCTGGACACCGGCGCCCAGTACCGGGCGATCACCTGGTGGATGGTGAACAACGGGATCGACATCGCCGACCCGGCCGCGATCGCCGACGCGGCCGGCAAGCCCGACATCGTCTCCGGCACCGACCCGGCTGCCCCGACGATCACGGTCGACGGCACCGACGTGGCCGGCCCGATCCGCACCCAGGAGGTCACCTCCAAGGTCAGCGCGGTCAGCGCGGTGCCCGAGGTGCGGGCCCGGATCACCGAGCTCCAGCGCTCCCTGGCCGCCTCGGCGGCCGGCGGGATCGTCGTCGAGGGCCGTGACATCGGCACCACCGTGCTGCCCGACGCCGACCTGAAGGTCTTCCTCACCGCCTCCGCGGAGGCGCGTGCCGCCCGCCGCAGCGGTGAGCTCAAGGGCGCCGACGTGCAGGCGACCCGTGAGGCCCTGCTGAAGCGGGACGCGGCCGACTCCAGCCGTAAGACCTCCCCGCTCGCCAAGGCGGACGACGCGGTCGAGGTGGACACCTCCGACCTCACGCTCCCGCAGGTCATCGCGTGTGTCGTCAGTCTCGTCGAGGAGAAGCGGGCCGCGCGGTGAACAGCCGCCCCGTCCCCTCCGTCAAGGGCGCCGACGTCGGCAGACGCATCGGCGTCGGCCTGATGTACGGGCTGTGGAAGCCGCGCGTCCTGGGCGCCTGGAAAGTCCCCGCGACCGGCCCGGTGATCCTCGCGGTCAACCACTCCCACAACATCGACGGCCCGATGGTCATGGGCGTGGCGCCCCGGCCGACGCACTTCCTGATCAAGAAGGAGGCGTTTGTCGGCCCGCTCGACCCGTTCCTGCTCGCCATCGGGCAGGTGAAGGTCGACCGTCAGTCCGCCGACCGCACCGCGATCACCCAGGCCCTCGACCTGCTCGCGGCCGGCGGGGTCCTCGGGATCTTCCCGGAGGGCACCCGGGGCGAGGGCGACTTCGCCTCGCTGCGCGCCGGACTGGCCTACTTCGCGGTCCGCAGCGGGGCGCCGATCGTCCCCGTCGCGGTCCTGGGAAGTTCCGAGCGCACCAGCCGGTTGACCAAGGCGCTGCCGCCGCTGCGCTCCCGGGTCGACGTCGTCTTCGGCGACCCGTTCGAGGCGGGCGACGGAAGCGGGCGGCGCACGCGCAAGGCGCTGGACGAGGCGACCGAGCGCATCCAGAAGCAGCTGGCGGCGCACCTGGACCACGCCAGGCGCCTGACCGGGCGCTAAGAGACACTTGAGTAGTGGATCACCCGATACGGGTGGTCCACCGATCACCACGATGAACGAGGTACGGACTTCATGAACGACCAGATCCACTCCGAGGGCTCGGGCGAGGAGCACGACCACGGAGCACTTGGCGACGCCGAGTACGCGGAGTTCATGGAGCTCGCCGCGGTGGAGGGCTTCGACCTGGAAGAGGTCGAGGGAGCCATCGAGGAGGCGGGCCACGGCCCGCTGCCCGTGCTCGCCGTCGTCGGCCGCCCCAATGTCGGCAAGTCGACCCTGGTGAACCGCATCATCGGCCGTCGCGAGGCAGTGGTCGAGGACAAGCCCGGCGTCACCCGCGACCGGGTCACCTACGAGGCCGAGTGGGCGGGCCGCCGCTTCAAGGTCGTCGACACCGGCGGCTGGGAGCAGGACGTCCTCGGCATCGACGCCTCCGTGGCCGCGCAGGCCGAGTACGCGATCGAGGCGGCCGACGCCGTCGTGTTCGTCGTCGACGCCAAGGTCGGCGCGACCGACACCGACGAGGCGGTCGTACGACTGCTGCGCAAGGCCGGCAAGCCGGTCGTGCTGTGCGCCAACAAGGTCGACGGCCCGAGCGGCGAGGCCGACGCCTCGTACCTGTGGTCGCTCGGTCTCGGCGAGCCGCACCCGGTCTCGGCCCTGCACGGCCGTGGCACCGGCGACATGCTGGACGCCGTGCTGGAGGCGCTCCCCGAGGCGCCCGCGCAGACCTTCGGGACCGCGGTCGGCGGCCCCCGCCGGATCGCCCTCATCGGCCGCCCGAACGTCGGCAAGTCCTCGCTGCTGAACAAGGTGGCGGGCGAGGAGCGCGTCGTCGTCAACGAACTCGCGGGCACCACCCGCGACCCGGTCGACGAGCTGATCGAACTCGGCGGTGTCACCTGGAAGTTCGTCGACACGGCGGGCATCCGCAAGCGCGTCCACCTCCAGCAGGGCGCCGACTACTACGCCTCGCTGCGTACGGCCGCGGCCGTCGAGAAGGCCGAGGTCGCCGTCATCCTGATCGACGCGTCCGAGAACATCTCCGTCCAGGACCAGCGCATCGTCACGATGGCCGTCGACGCCGGCCGGGCGATCGTCCTCGCCTTCAACAAGTGGGACACGCTCGACGAGGAGCGCCGCTACTACCTGGAGCGGGAGATCGAGACCGAGCTCGCCCAGGTCGCCTGGGCGCCGCGGGTCAATGTCTCCGCGCGCACCGGACGGCACATGGAGAAGCTCGTCCCGGGCATCGAGACGGCGCTGGCGGGCTGGGAGACCCGGGTCCCCACCGGCAGGCTGAACGCCTTCCTCGGCGAGCTGGTCGCCGCCCACCCGCACCCGATCCGCGGCGGCAAGCAGCCCCGCATCCTCTTCGGCACCCAGGCGGGCACAAAGCCGCCGCGGTTCGTGCTCTTCGCCTCCGGCTTCATCGAGGCGGGTTACCGCCGCTTCATCGAGCGCCGGCTGCGCGAGGAGTTCGGGTTCGAGGGCACCCCGATCCACATCTCCGTGCGGGTGCGCGAGAAGCGCGGCGCGAAGCGGAAGTAGCACGCACACCACGAGCGGGGGCGGCCCCGGGGAAACC
>NZ_VJZD01000071.1 GCF_009377175.1 Streptomyces adustus | reverse complement strand
GGCCAGGGGCCGGGGCCCGGGGGCCAAAGGCCCAGGGGCGCGCGTGTGTTCTGGCGTTCAGGCCGTCAGGGCCAGTACGACGGACGCGGCCGCCGGAGCCGCGTACAGCAGGGGGAACGGCACGTGCGAGAACCAGCGGGCCCGGACCACGGTGACCACCGCCCCGGCGAAGTACAGCACCAGGCCGATCCCGGCCAGCACGCCGAGCGGCCGCACGAGCAGACCCGCCAGCAGACCGACCGCTCCCGCGGCCTTGGCGAGGCCCAGCGGGGTCCACCACGAGCGGGGCACCCCGTACTGCGTCAGCGGCTCGACCACCCAGGCCACCCTCAGCAGGAGCGAGGCGGCGGAGAAGCCCGCCATGGCGGCTCCCAGAACGGTGACGACGACATACGCGGGGGACATGGCAGGCTCCTCATCGGTGGCGCCCGGTACGGGTCCGGGCGGCTTCCGCAACTTCCGTCACCCCACTGACTCCGCGTGGGCCGGGAGTGTGACAGGAGGAGGGCCACCCCGCCGGGTGACGGTGGTCACACGGCCCGGCCCGCCACCAGCCACTGCGACGGCAGCTCGACCCGGGTGCCGTCCGGCATGAACTCGGTGGTGAAAAGGGGGAGTTCGCCGCTCGCGAGGACGGTGAGGCCGGCCGCGGCCAGATGGCCGGGTGCCGCGTCGTCCGTCATCCTCATGGGGGCGATGCCGTGCCGGAAGATCGGCGCGAGCTTCGGCGGCGGGCCCGACGGGTCCTGCGCCAGGCCGCCCAGCACGGCGCCCGCCGCCTCCGCCGGCTCGACCAGGAACACCCGGCCGCGCTCCCCGACCAGTTCGGCGATCCCGTCCACCAGGGACTGCCGGCCGTCGGGCTCGCACTGGTGCAGCACGCCGCGCATATAGACGTTGACGTCGCCGAGTTCGGCGTGGAGCGACTCCGTCCCCCTCTTGTCCGAGGCGTCGAGCAGCCGGTACGACGCCCGGCCGGCCGGGTCCGCGCGACGGGCGTGCTCCAGGGCCGCGGGGGCCAGGTCGGCGCCGACGACCTGCGGGAAGCGGTCGGCGAGGAACCTGGTCTGGGTGCCGTTGCCGCAGCCGAGGTCCACCAGGGGCAGCCCGGGATCGGTCAGATACGGTTCGAAGAAGGCGAGTTGGGGACCGACCGTGATCGTGGGCTCGGCATCCCAGAACACGGCTCCCGGTTCGTCGGAGGCCTCGCGCCAGAACCCTTCCCAGGCCTCTCGGTACCGACTCGTCACGCTCATGCCCAACTCCCCAGGATGCGAGGCCGATCCGCCATAAGTGACGGGCCGGTACGGTCTATCGCTCCCGGGGCACGGCGACAAGTGCGGTGACCGTTCCTTCACGCCACGTTCGAGACCGCGTACGCCGGCGCACACCGGCCGCGCCCGCTCGACGGCAGCGCAGGACAGGGCAAGGCAGCGCAGGACAGGGCCGGTTCAGCGGCGGGGCAGGGTCAGTTCGAACCAGACGGTCTTGCCCGCGCCCCTGCGGCTGGTGCCCCATTCGCGGGCCAGCGCGCTCACCACGCGCAGTCCACGCCCGCGCTCGTCGTCCGGACCCGCGCTGAGCAGGGTCGGCAGGTCGTGGTCGTCGTCGTCCACCTCGCACAGCAGCGTCTCCCCGTACACCAGGCGCAGGACGACCGGCCGGCCGTGGGAGTGGCGTACGGCGTTGGTGACGAGCTCGCCGACCAGCAGCTCGGCCTGGTCGGCCTGCCGGGACAGGCCCCAGTCGTGCAGCTGCTCGCGGACCGCCGCGCGGGCCCGGCGGACCTCGGCCGGGTCGAGGCCGAGCCGCCATTCGGCGACCTTGTCGGGAGCGATGCCGTTGAGCCGGGCCATCAGCAGGGCCACGTCGTCCTTGCGGCCGCCGCGGGTGTTCAGGGCGCGGATGATCGTGTCGCAGGCGTCGTCCATGGAGGCCGCCGGATGGGCGGCGGACTCGCAGAGCGTCGCCAGCCCCACGCCGATGTCCTCGCCGCGCATCTCCACCAGCCCGTCGGTGCACATCACCAGCCGGTCACCGGGCTCCACGCGGACGCGCACCGACTCGAAGGGGACCCCGCCGACACCGATCGGCGCACCGGTGGGCAGATCGAGCAGCTCGCTGCGCCCGTTCCCGGCGCGGACCAGGACGGGCGGGATGTGGCCCGCGTTGGCGAGGTGCAGTTCGCCCGCGACGGGGTCGTAGACGGCGTACAGACAGGTCGCGAGGTAACCGTCGCCGAGCCGCTGGGCGAGGTCGTCGAGGTTGCGCAGCAGCTGCTCGGGCGGCAGGTCGAGAGCGGCCATGGTCTGTACGGCGGTACGCAACTGGCCCATCATCGCGGCCGAGTTGAGGCCGTGGCCCATGACGTCGCCGACGACCAGCGCGGTGCGGGCACCGGGCAGCTTCACGGAGTCGAACCAGTCGCCGCCGATCCGCCCCAGCAGGGTGCCGGGCAGATAGCGGGTGGCGATGTCGCAGCCCGCCATGCGCGGCGGGATGTGCGGCAGCATGCTGTCCTGGAGGGTCTCGGCGACGGACTCCTGGTAGGTGTACATGCGCGCGTTGTCGAGCACCAGGCCCGCACGGGCGGCGAGTTCGGCGCCGGTGACCCGGTCCATGTCGTTGAACTCGACGCGCTCGGGGTGACGCAGCAGGATCATGAAGCCGAGCACGACGTCGCGTGCCTTCAGCGGGACGACCAGCATCGAACGGCCGGTGATCAGCGGGCGGATGTCGCGCTTCTCGAACTGCGCGGCGATCGCGTGCCCCATCTGCTCGCTGATCCGCGGCACCAGCACCGGCTGCCCGCTGGTCATGCACTGGAAGAACGGGGTGTGCGCCGGGAACGGCATGGCCTCGCCGACCGGCACCACGTCGTCCCAGCGGCCGGGTTCGTCGGTGTGTTCCAGGGCCACCCGGTGCCACATGGTCGTCGTGTCGGGGACGCCGTCCGGGAATCCCTCGCCCGCGACGACCTGTTCGCGCAGATAGGTGCCGGCGACGTCGGTGAAGCGGGGCACGACGGCCCTGCTGACCTCGGTGATGGTCCTCGCCAGGTCGAGGGACGTGCCGATCCTGCCGCTGACCTCGGTGAGGAACTCCAGGCGTTCGCGGACGGCCGCGTACTCCAGGTCCTCGACCTCGTCGGCGGAGTCCGCGGGCAGGGGCAGGCCCTGCGCCAGCGCACGGGCGGCCCGCTCACGCCGTGCCCTGCGCTCGGCACGCCGGGGCACACCCCAGTCGGGGGTGACGGGCACCCGGTCGTTCTGGCTGAACTCCAGGATCGGATATCCCAGTTCGAGTACCTGGGCGACGATCCGGGCGCCTTCGCCGACGCTCATGCTGGGCAGGATCTCGGGCAGCCTCCGGGCGAGCTCGTCGGCGCCGGGGAAGTCGGTGTGCAGGGCGAAGGCGGGTGCGATGCGCTCGAGGTCCGTGTCGGGGCCGGCCTCGTCCGGGCGCAGTCCGTCCGCGTCGGCTGCCAGCACCAGCAGCCGCTCGGTGCCGGGGCCCACCAGCGGGTACGCCCACCACAGCACGTCGACGCGGTCGCGCTCGGGCACGCTGAGGCGGGCGCGTCCGGCGGCCGGGTAGGACAGCCGGCCGTCGAGCGAGGACTCCAGGTCGGGGCCGAGGCCGTCGTCCGCCGTGTACCCGTCGAACGCGGGGAGGGCGTCGTTCTCGGGGAGGGCGCCGGAGACCGGGAGCAGATCGAGGGCGGGTCGCCCGATCGCCTCCTCCTTGGGCGCGCCGAACAACCGGCGGGCGCCCCTGCTCCAGTGCGAGACCAGACCGTTGCGGTCCACGACGACCACGGCCAGCGGAACGCGCCCGGCCGCGACGTGACCCGCGGGAGGTGCGCCCCTCTCGGTGCCGAGGTCGGTGCCACGGTCGGTGCCACGGGACATGGTCCAGGCCCTCTCTCCCCACGGCTCCGCAAGATCTGTGCCGCCATCCTCCACCGTACGGGGGCGGCCGCCGGGGATGTGCGGCAATTCTGGAATTCGTTCCACCGCACCGCGCCGGCGCGCAGGTCCGCGCCCCGTCCGGGGCCGGGTCAGTCCTCGTGGCCGAGCTGGAGGTCGCGTTCGGTGCGCCCGCCGCCCGCCATGTGCAGCACGGTGGCCACGGGCGGGTATCCGGCCGCGATCACGGTGTACTCGCCGGAGGACAGGTCGACGAACCGGAACGTCCCGTCGGGCCCGGTGGTGAGGGTGTCGACGACGTTGCCCGCCGCGTCGAGCAGGGTCACCCGCGCGTCCTCGACCACCCGGCCGCCGCCCGCCCGCACGGTGCCGCGCAGCACGGCGCCGCCCGCGAGTTCGACGTCCTGGCGGGTCTCGCGCGAGGCCTGGACGCTGACGGGCAGGGCGGCCGGACGGAAGGCGGGCGCGCTGGCGGCGAGGGTGTACTCGCCGGCCACCAGCTCGGTGATGACATAGCCGCCGTCGCGCCCGCTGCGGGTGGTGCCGACGACCTCGCCGTGGACGTTGGTGAGGGTGACCGCGGCGTCCCGGACAGGGGTGCCGTCCGCGGTGAGCACGGCGCCCGCGAGGCGTCCGGCGCCGCCCAGGACGACGTCCAGCTCGACGGGGCGTTCGCCGACGGTCACCGAGACTGCCTGCGGCTGGTGCCCGCCCGCGGCGGCGATCAGGACGTACGATCCGCTGCCCGGCGTGGACAGGGCGTACCGTCCGTCCTCGCCGCTGGCGCCCCGGCCGATCTGTGCCCCGGAGACGTCGATGAGGGTGAGGGCGGCCCTGGGGACGGCGGTGCCGTCGGGGTGCTGCACGGTGCCGCAGACGGGGATGCCCGCGGTGTGGGGCGAACGGGCGTGCGGGACGGCGGCGTTCACCCGGGTGGACTCCGGTGCCGCGCCGTTCGCGGGGGTCTGGTGGGAGGCTGCGCTGGTCAACAGGGGGGTCTCCTTGAGGAAGCAGGCGATGAGCAGGCCGAGGACGAGCACCGGCACCAGGTACAGGAAGATCCGCGGCATGGCGTCGGCGTAGGCCCGGATGTAGGCGTCGCGCAGCGCCGGGGGCAGCGCGTGGACGAGCTGCGGGGTGAGGGACTCCGGGTCGGGCAGCCGGGCGCCCGCACGGGCGGGCAGGCGCCGCGCGAGGGCGTCGGCGAGCCGGTCGGCGAAGAGGGTGCCGAAGACCGCCGCGCCGACGCTGCCGCCGATCTGCCGGAAGTAGTTGTTGGCGCTGGTGGCGGTGCCGAGGTCGGCGGGGCGCACGGAGTTCTGCACGGCAAGGACCAGTACCGGCATCACCATGCCGATACCGGCGCCCAGGACGGCCATCCAGATGCTGTAGTGCAGCCGGGGCGTGTCGACCTCCAGCCGGGACAGCAGCCACATGCCGAGGGCGGAGAGCGCGCCGCCGAGGACGGGGTAGATCCGGTAGCGGCCGGTGCGGCTGATGAGCTGCCCGGAGACGATGGAGGCGACGACGATGCCGCCCATCATGGGCAGCATGAGCAGCCCGGACTCGGTGGCGCTCGCGCCGTCGACCATCTGGAGGAAGGTCGGCAGATAGCTCGCGGCGCCGAACAGGGCGACGCCGACGACCAGGCCGACCAGGGCGGTGACGTTGAAGACGGGGTCCCGCAACAGCCGCAGCGGCAGGAGGGGTTCGACGGCACGGTGCTCGGTGAGCAGGAACAGGGCGGTGGCCACGACCGCGCCGGCGCCGAGGCCGAGGATGACACGTGAGCCCCACGCGTACTCGGTGCCGCCCCAACTGGTCAGCAGGACCAGGCAGGTGGAGGCCGCGGCGAGCAGCAGGGCGCCGAGGACGTCGAAGCGCGGCCGGACGTCGGGCCTGGGCAGTTGGAGGACGACGGTGACGACGGCGAGCGTCAGCAGGCCGAAGGGGACGTTGACGTAGAAGCACCACCGCCAGGAGAGGTGGTCGGTGAAGTAGCCGCCGAGCAGCGGGCCCGCCACCGAGGCCAGTCCGAAGGCCGCTCCGATCAGGCCCATGAACCGGCCGCGCTGCCGGGGCGGCACGATGTCCGCGATGATCGCCTGCACGCCGATCATGAGCCCGCCGGCGCCGACGCCCTGCACGGCGCGGAAGGCGATCAGCTGGTCCATGTTCTGCGCGCGGCCGGCCAGCGCGGAGCCGACGACGAAGACGACGATCGCGAACTGGAAGACGCCCTTGCGGCCGAGGAGGTCGCCGAGCTTGCCGTAGACGGGCAGTCCGATCGTGGAGGTGAGCAGATATGCGGTGATCGCCCAGGACATCCGGTCCAGGCCGTGCAGCTCGCCGACGATCTTCGGGAGCGCGGTGGCGACGATCATCTGCTCCAGGGCGGCCAGCAGCAGCGCGAGCATCAGCGCGCAGAAGATCAGGCGCACCCGGCGCGGAGCGGGTCCGGCGGCCGCGGCGGGGCCGGCGGCGGGGGTGTCCGGGGGCGCCGTCACCGGGCCGTCCTTCACCAGAGTGATCCCGCCCACGTACCGCTCCCCTCGTCGCACCCGCTGAGCAATTGCCGCTTAAAGCGACAACTGCGGGCAAGCGCGACGAGTTACGGCGCGGCGGCGACCGTCGAGGAGATCCACCCGAACCGGTGAGGGAGGCAACGCCCCCACGGATCCGACTTCTTGACTCCCGAGCCGGCTCCCGAATCGGACCCGAATCGGACCCGAATCGGCTCCCGAGGAGCCTACTTCTCCATCTCCGCGGCGAGGTTGGCGAGGATCGCGTCGTAGATCCGGCCGAGACCCTTGGGCGCGAAGGTCTTCTCGAAGAAGCCGCCGATGCCGCCGGCGCCCTTCCAGGTGGTGGTCACGACGACCCGGCAGGAGCCCTCGCCGGCCGGGGTGACCCGCCAGGTGGTGACCATGGAGGAGTTGCGGTCCCGCTCGACGAGTTCGCCGTCGGTCGGCTCGCTGACCTCCAGCAGGCAGTCACGCACCCGCTTGCTGGTGGCCTGGAGCTTCCAGTGGACGAGGGTGCCCTCTCCGTCGCCGCCCTCGCGCACCTCGTACTCGCTGAAGTGTTCGGGCAGGAGCTTGCCGCGCGTGCCGCTGTAGTCGGCAAGGGCGTCGAACACGTTCTCCGCGTTCGCCGCGACGACCCGCTCCGTGGTGGCCTCGACCTGCGCCATTTGCATCCTCCAGCAGCTGAGTTCTCGGGGTTGGAGCAAGCCAACCACCCCGGTCCCCGGCCGCCCAAATCGGGGTCGCGGAAGTGATCGAACAGCGCGCACGAGGCGATCGGGATTGGCACTCGCACGATCACGGGAACACGTGTTCTAATCTGGGGGCGACGCCGACGAGGAGGTGTCACCCGTGGGCCCGCGCACGGCGAACCGCCACCGCACCCGCCCACCTCCGTGCACTTCTCGGTGACCCGATTCGGCCGGAGAGGTTCGATGCTCAGCACACCGGACGCAGACAACGCCTGGAAAGGCATGGCGAGGACGATCCCGAGCCTGGAACCGCCCCGAAGGGAAGCGGGGAAGGCAGCCTACGCCGCGCTGCTCCAGGGCGAGAGCGGGCACCCCGGTCACGGCGCCGCGGCCGAGCAGTGGCTGCTGCTGCGCGAACGCACGAGCAGGCGCCTGTCCGACGCCTGCTGACGCCTCGTCCGCTCCCCGGCGCCCCACGGCGTTCGAGGGCATCAGGCGGACCAATCGGGTCAACTATTGCGATAACGCGTTCTTCCGAGCGTAATCTCCGGGACGATGCGGCGTGGATCGTGAACCTCGCGGTCCAACCCCCCTCCGTCCCGGGAGCACTCCACATGAGAAAACGCGCAGCCGTGCTGTGCGGTGCCGCCGTCGTCATGGCCGGAACGCTCACAGCCGTGCCCGCCGACGCGAGCCCGTCGCCGACCGCGGGATCCGTCCACGCCGCCAAGGTCACCTGGAAGAAGTGCGGCACGACCGACTACCCGACGCTCCAGTGCGCGTCCCTCAAGGTGCCGCTCGACCACGCGAATCCGCGGGGCCGGCAGATCTCGCTCGCGCTGTCCCGGGTCCCGCACACCGCGAAGAAGTACCAGGGCCCCCTGCTGGTCAACCCCGGCGGCCCCGGCGGCAGCGGGCTCACGCTCGCCGGGTTCGTCGCGTCCTCGCTGCCCAAGGCGGTGGCGGCGCAGTACGACGTGATCGGGTTCGACCCGCGCGGGGTCGGCGCGAGCAAGCCCGCCCTCGACTGCAACCCCGGTCACTTCAAGCCGGTACGCCCCGACACAGTGCCGAGCACCCCGGCCCTGGAGCGGGCCAACCTGAACCGCGCCAAGGCGTTCGCCGCCGCCTGCGGCAAGAAGTACGCGAGCGTGCTGCCGTACATCGACACCGTCAGCGCCGTACGGGACATGGACTCCATCCGGCAGGCCCTGGGCGCCCGGAAGCTGAACTACTTCGGCTACTCGTACGGCACCTATCTCGGCGCCGTGTACGCCAAGCTCTTCCCGGGGCACGTCCGCCGCCTGGTCCTCGACTCCATCGTCGACCCCACCGGGGTCTGGTACGACGACAACCTCGGCCAGGACCACGCCTTCAACGACCGCCACCGGGCGCTGATGAGCTGGATCGCCAAGTACGACAAGACGTACAAGCTCGGCACCGACCCGGACCAGGTCGAGGCCAAGTGGTACGCGATGCGGGCGGCGCTGGCGAAGAAGCCGGCCGACCGCAAGGTGGGGGCCTCCGAGCTGGAGGACACCTTCATGCCCGGCGGCTACTACAACGGCTACTGGCCCTACCTCGCCGAGGCGTTCTCGGCGTACGTGGTGAAGCACGACCCCGATCCGCTGGTCGAGGCGTACCAGAACTTCGCCGCCGTCGACGCCTCCGGTGACAACGGCTACAGCGTCTACACCTCGGTACAGTGCCGGGACACCTCCTGGCCGCGCGACTGGAACCAGTGGCGCAAGGACACCTGGGAGGTCGCCGAGCAGGCACCGTTCATGGCCTGGAACAACGCCTGGTACAACGCGCCGTGCGCGTTCTGGCCGACGCGCTCCCGGCAGCCGGTGAACATCGCCAACAGCCAGCTGCCGCCGGCCCTGCTGTTCCAGGCGACGGACGACGCGGCCACCCCCTACCAGGGCGGTGTGACGGTCCACCGACTGCTGGCCCGTTCCAGCCTGGTGGTGGAGCAGGGCGGCGGGAACCACGGTGTCACGCTGAGCGGGAACACCTGCCTCGACAAGCACCTGGCGGCCTACCTGACCGACGGCACGGTGCCGCGCGGCCGCGGCGAGGCCGACGCGGTGTGCAAGACCGTGCCCGACCCGAAGCCGCTCACCTCGAAGGCGGCCTCCACCTCGGCACGCGGCTCGGCCCTGCACGGCCTGCTCGGCTACCGCGGCTGACCGGCAGGTCCGCCCACCCCCGGCCCGCCCGGTCCGCCGCACACGGCGGACCGGGCGGGCCGAACCGTGTGGCCGGGCGGGTGGGAGCCCGTCGAAGGCGTCGGGAGTGGGATGGTCCAGGATGGACGCATGAGTGAACCGACCAGGATCGCCGCTCCCGACGGGGTCGCCCCCGCGGCGCAGTACAGCCATGTCGTCACCGCCACCGGCCGGCTCGTCGCGGTCTCCGGCCAGGTCGCGCTCGACGAGGACGGGACGCTCGTCGGCGCGGGCGACGCGACGGCCCAGGCCCGCCAGATCTTCCGGAACCTGCGGCACTGTCTGGCGGCGGCCGGAGCGACCTTCGACGACGTCGTCAAACTCACCTACTTCGTCACGGACATGGCCCAGATGCCCGCGATCCGCGCGGCCCGCGCCGAGCACATCCCCGACGACCGGCTCCCGGCCGCCTCGGCCGTGCAGGTGGCCGCGCTGGTGCGGCCCGAGTTCCTGATGGAGATCGAGGCGTTCGCCGTGGTGGACGCGTGAGCGCACTCGTCGTCCGGGACATGGAGTTCGCCGACTGCGACCAGGTCTCCGAGATCCGCGTCCGGGGCTGGCAGAGCGCGTACCGGGGCCTCATGCCGCAGGCCTACCTCGACGGCCTGAGCGCGGCCGCGGACGCCGAGCGGCGCCGCACCTGGTTCACCCGAGGTGACGGCCGGGTGGGGAACCTGGTCGCCGAACGGGACGGCGAGCTCGTCGGCTGGGCGGCGCACGGACCGTACCGGGACGGCGAAGTGCGCACCGAGGACGCCGAGTTGTACGCGATCTACGTCCACCCCGGGCACTACGGCGGCGGCGTCGGCCGCGCGCTGCTGGCCGAGTCGGTCCGGCTGCGCACGGCCGCCGGGCACCCCCGCATGTTCCTGTGGGTGCTGAAGGAGAACACCAGCGCCCGGCGCTTCTACGAGCGGGCGGGCTTTCGTGCCGACGGCGCCGAGGAGCCGTTCGAGGCGGGCGGGCTGAAGGTCCCCGAGGTGCGCTACACCCGGGAACTGACGGCCTGACGGCCGCGAGGGCCGGACCGGGGACCTCACCCGCCGCGCGGGATCCGCGCCAGCGCGCGCACCGCCGACTCCGCCAGCGCCGGGTGGGCGAGGGCCTCGTCGAGCACGGGCCGGGCGCGGACGTCGCCCAGCTCCCCCAGCCCCTCCACACAGGCGAGGGCCACCCGGCGGTACGGGTCGTGCGGGGAGCGCAACCGGCGGCGCAGCACGGTGATCAGTGCGGGTACGGACTCGGGGGCGTCCAGTTCGACGAGCAGCCGGACCGGGTGCAGGGCGTAGGCCACGCGCAGTTCGTTGGTGGCGAGGGCGGCCGCCGCGCGGGCGGTACGGGGGTCGCCGAGCCGGGCCAGCGCGTACGCGGCCGAGACGCAGCGCTCGGGGTCGCGATGGTTGAGCAGCAGGACGAGCGTCTCGAAGGCACGCCGGTCGCCGGCCAACCCCAGCCGGAACGCGGCCAGTTCCCTGGCCCACAGGGGCTGCCCGGGGGCGGTGAGCACCTCCGCGAGCGCGTCGTGATCCCCGGTCGCCGCCAGCCGTTCGCAGTCGGCCGGTCCGCCCGACTCCTGCCGTATGCGCTCCGTGAGTGATCGCAACTCTTCGTCCATGGGGTCGAGACTAGGGCCGACCCCGGGCGCACCGTGCGGCTCCCGGTTCGCAGGTCACAAAATCAGGGGCTGGCGCGCTCGTTACTCACGGGTTAAGCTCAGACGAGCGAGTTCACCCACTCGCGTTTCTCCTCGTGCCGGCCTGGTGACGCAGCCGGTTCGAGTGTGGTCGGTTCGGTGCCTCGTGTACCGCTGTACGACCCGGCTCCGGGACAGGGCCGGTCGGTTCCCGCCGTTCGCTGCACGGGCGTGTGCGCGCCCTCCCCGCTCCCGGTTCCGTCCGGGCGGAGACCCCCAGCGTCGGCACCGGGCGTGTGCGCATGCAGCCCGCCAACACCCGCACTCCTCGCACCCGGTGCGCCTCTCGTGGCGCGGCCGGGCGCGCTCCCAGTCGTCACCCTCTCTCCAGGAGTCCCGCGATGGCCACTCCCCTGTCCGACACCTCCCTGTCCCCCCTGAAGACCATTGCCGTCGTCGGCCTCGGCACCATGGGCACCGGCATCGCCGAAGTCCTGGCCAAGGCCGGCCGTGAGGTCATCGGTATCGACGTCAGCGAGTCGCAGGCCGCGCTGGCCGTCGCGGCCCTGGAGTCCTCGACCGCCCGTGCCGTGCAGCGCGGCCGGCTGACCGAGCAGGAGCGCACGGACGTCCTCGCCCGGGTCCGCACCTCCGGCGACCTGCGGGCCGCCGCCGACGCCGACCTGGTCATCGAGGTGGTTCCGGAGTCGTACGAGATCAAGCACCAGGTCCTGCGCGAGCTGGACGGCATCGTGCGCCCGGAGACGATCCTGGCCACCGGCACCAACGCGCTGTCGGTGACCCGGCTGGCCGCCGACTCGGCCCGCCCCGAGCGCGTGCTCGGTCTGCACTTCTTCAACCCGGCCCCGGCGATGAAGCTGGTCGAGGTCGTCTCCTCGGTGCTGACCGCGCC
Organism: Streptomyces adustus; assembly: GCF_009377175.1. Lineage (GTDB taxonomy): Bacteria > Actinomycetota > Actinomycetes > Streptomycetales > Streptomycetaceae > Streptomyces > Streptomyces adustus. The sequence goes on along the minus strand of NZ_VJZD01000071.1, from coordinate 26,494 downwards.
GCAGGCGGTCGCCGCCGTCACGGACCTGGCGGTCGATCTCGGCAAGGAGCCCGTCGCCGTCGGCGACCGGCCCGGGTTCCTCGCGGACGGGCTGCTGTTCGGCTACCTCAACCAGGCGGCCGCGATGTACGAGGCGAAGTACGCCTCCCGCGAGGACATCGACGCGGCGATGCGGCTGGGCTGCGGACTGCCCATGGGCCCGCTGGCCCTGCTGGACCTGATCGGCGTCGACACCGCGCGCACGGTCCTGGACGCCATGTACGCCGAGTCCCGTGACCGGCTGCACGCCCCCGCGCCGATCCTCAAGCAGCTCAGCGAGGCCGGTCTGACGGGCCGCAAGTCGGGCCGCGGCTTCTACACCTACGACGCCCCCGGCAGCGCCACGGTCGTGCGGGACGCGCTGACGCCGCTGGAGGGCGCCGAGCTCACGCCCGGCCGCCAGGTGCGCTCCGTCGGCGTGGCCGGTTCCGGGACGATGGCCTCCGGTATCGCCGAGGTCTTCGCGAAGGCCGGTTACGCGGTCGTGCTGGCGGCCCGCAGCGAGGAGAAGGCGCAGGCGGCCAAGGCCCGGATCGGCAAGTCGCTCGCGCGCTCCGTCGACAAGGGCCGGATGAGCGCCGAGGCCGCCGCGGAGACCCTGGACCTGATCACCGCGGCGGGCTCCTACGACGCCTTCGCGGACGTGGACCTGGCCGTCGAGGCCGTCGCCGAGGACCTGGAGGTCAAGCGGCAGCTGTTCGCGACGCTGGACAAGGTCTGCAAGCCGGGCGCGGTGCTGGCCACCACCACGTCCTCGCTGCCGGTCGTCGCGTGCGCACGGGCGACCACGCGTCCGCAGGACGTGATCGGCATGCACTTCTTCAACCCGGCCCCGGCGATGAAGCTGGTCGAGGTCGTGCGTACGGTCCTGACCTCGGACGACGTCCACGCGACGGTCCGCGAGGTCTGTGTCCGGATCAAGAAGCACGCCGTCGACTGCGGCGACCGGGCCGGCTTCATCGTGAACGCGCTGCTCTTCCCGTACCTGAACAACGCGATCAAGATGGTGCAGGAGCACTACGCGTCCCTGGACGACATCGACGCGGCGATGAAGCTGGGCGGCGGCTACCCGATGGGCCCCTTCGAGCTGCTGGACGTCGTCGGCCTGGATGTCTCGCTGGCCATCGAGAAGGTCCTGCACCGCGAGTTCCGCGACCCCGGCCTGGCCCCCGCCCCCCTCCTGGAGCACCTGGTGGCCGCGGGCTGCCTCGGCCGCAAGACGGGCCGGGGATTCCGCGAATATGCCCGCCGCTGAGCGTCCCGGCGACTGGTTCCGGTCGGGCACGGACTGGGGCGGACTGCTCGATCCGGGTGGATTCGGGCGGTCCGGCCGGCTCGACCCTCCCCCGCCCGTCCAGGGCGGGGGAAACCCCGGACCTGCGCACCGAGCTGCGCACATGCAGTACGTTCGGGGCATGCCCCAGCCCGCCAAGTCCTCACGTACACCAGCCGCGCCCGACGCACCGGAGAGCGCCGCGGGCAGCCGCGCGGCCGCGCAGCGGCTGAAAATGCGCCGCGAACTGGCGGCCGCCGCGATGGAGCTGTTCGCGACCAAGGGGTACGAGGCGACCACGGTCGACGAGATCGCGGCCGCGGCCGGGGTCGCCCGCCGCACCTTCTTCCGTCACTTCCGCTCCAAGGAAGAGGCGATCTTCCCGGACCACGACGACACCCTGGTGCGCGCCGAGGCGGTGCTGAACGCGGCGCCCGCGCACGAGCACCCGCTCGACACCGTGTGCCGGGGCATCAAGGAGGTCATGCGGATGTACGCGGCCCGGCCGGAGATCTCGGTCGCCCGCTACACGCTGACCCGCGAGGTGCCCACCCTGCGGGAGGCGGAGATCGCCTCGGTGGCCCGTTACGAGCGGCTGTTCACCCGCTATCTGCTGGGCCACTTCGACGAGCACGCGCACGACGACGACGCCAACGACGACCCGCTGCTCGCCGAGGTCGCCGCGTCCGCCGTGGTCACCGCCCACAACCACGTCCTGCGGCGCTGGCTGCGGGCCGGCGGCCAGGGCGATGTCGAGGCCCAGCTCGACCACGCCTTCGCGATCGTGCGCAAGACGTTCGGTTCGGGGATCGGCGCGGGCCGCGGGACGGCCCCCAAGCCCGCCGCGGCCCCGGCTGCGGTCTCCCACCAGGGCGAGGTCCTGGTGACGGTCGCGCGGACCGACGCCCCGCTGGACGAGGTCATGCGAACCATCGAGGAGGCGCTCCGGGAGCGCTGACCACCTGACCGACCCCTGTGACGACGGCCACCCTCCCGGGTGGCCGTTTTGGCATGTCAGGGCACTTTTCCACCAGATTTCAGAGCCCGTTCGATCGATCATCGCTCATTTGTTACGTAAAGATTTCATCTGAGAGGAAGTTCTGGCACCCCGTGCCTTGCACGGTGGCACGCAGTGTCATACGTTGAAGTGGTCCGGGCGGCCGGCGTGCAGAGACCATGCGCACGTCGGCTGTCCCCGCAACCACCTGGTCGCGCGCCCGGACGCCTGCGTCACAGGCAACCTCCCGCGCCACAAAGCGCTGCCGAAGCTCCACCCCCGCCGAACCGACGGCACTCCTCACACCCTCAGCAGCACCGCCGCAACCCTCAGCGCCCCTCCCTCAGGGCGCTCACCGCCGGAGGCAACACCGTGACCGTTAAGGACATCCTGGACGCGATCCAGTCACCCGAATCGACGTCGGCCGACTTCGCCGCTCTCGAGCTGCCCGAGTCGTACCGCGCGATGACCGTGCACAAGGACGAGACGGAGATGTTCGCGGGCATGCAGACCCGCGAGAAGGACCCGCGCAAGTCGCTGCACCTCGACGAGGTGCCGCTGCCGGAGCTGGGCCCGGGCGAGGCCCTGGTGGCCGTGATGGCCTCCTCGGTCAACTACAACTCCGTGTGGACCTCGATCTTCGAGCCGCTGTCGACGTTCGGGTTCCTGGAGCGCTACGGCCGGCTCTCCGAGCTCACCAAGCGCCACGACCTGCCGTACCACATCATCGGCTCCGACCTCGCGGGCGTCGTCCTGCGCACCGGCCCCGGCGTGAACGCCTGGAAGCCGGGCGACGAGGTCGTCGCGCACTGCCTGTCGGTCGAGCTGGAGTCCTCGGACGGCCACAACGACACGATGCTCGACCCCGAGCAGCGCATCTGGGGCTTCGAGACCAACTTCGGCGGCCTCGCCGAGATCGCGCTCGTCAAGTCCAACCAGCTGATGCCCAAGCCCGGCCACCTCAGCTGGGAGGAGGCCGCCGCCCCGGGCCTGGTGAACTCCACCGCCTACCGGCAGCTGGTCTCCCGCAACGGCGCCGGCATGAAGCAGGGCGACAACGTCCTCATCTGGGGCGCGAGCGGCGGGCTCGGCTCGTACGCGACGCAGTTCGCGCTGGCCGGCGGCGCCAACCCGATCTGTGTCGTCTCCAGCCCGGAGAAGGCCGACATCTGCCGCTCCATGGGCGCCGAGAACGTCATCGACCGCAACGCCGAGGGCTACCGGTTCTGGAAGGACGAGCAGACCCAGGACCCGAAGGAGTGGAAGCGCTTCGGCAAGCGCATCCGCGAGCTCACCGGCGGCGAGGACATCGACATCGTCTTCGAGCACCCCGGCCGCGAGACCTTCGGCGCGTCCGTCTTCGTCACCCGCAAGGGCGGCACCATCACCACCTGCGCCTCGACCTCGGGCTACATGCACGAGTACGACAACCGCTACCTGTGGATGTCGCTGAAGCGGATCATCGGCTCGCACTTCGCCAACTACCGCGAGGCGTGGGAGGCCAACCGCCTCATCGCCAAGGGCAAGATCCACCCGACGCTGTCCAAGGTCTACTCCCTCGAGGACACCGGACAGGCCGCCTACGACGTGCACCGCAACCTCCACCAGGGCAAGGTCGGCGTGCTCTGCCTGGCGCCCGAGGAAGGCCTCGGCGTGCGCGACGAGGAACTGCGCGCCCAGCACGTCGACGCCATCAACCGCTTCCGGAACATCTGAGGTCCACCCATGAGCGAGCGTCAGAAGGACCGGCCGTGGTTGATGCGGACCTACGCCGGTCACTCCACGGCCGAGGCGTCCAACGAGCTGTACCGGCGCAACCTCGCCAAGGGCCAGACCGGCCTGTCGGTGGCGTTCGACCTGCCGACGCAGACCGGCTACGACTCCGACCACATCCTCGCCCGCGGCGAGGTCGGCCGGGTCGGCGTGCCCGTCGCACACCTCGGTGACATGCGCCGGCTGTTCCAGGACATCCCCCTGGAGCAGATGAACACCTCGATGACGATCAACGCCACCGCCATGTGGCTGCTGGCGCTCTATCAGGTCGTCGCCGAGGAGCAGGGCGCGGACGTCACCAAGCTCCAGGGGACGACGCAGAACGACATCGTCAAGGAGTACCTGTCGCGGGGCACCCATGTGTTCCCGCCGGGGCCGTCGCTGCGGCTGACGACGGACATGATCTGCTACACGGTCAACCACATCCCCAAGTGGAACCCGATCAACATCTGCAGCTACCACCTCCAGGAGGCGGGGGCCACTCCGGTCCAGGAGATCGCGTACGCGATGTCCACCGCGATCGCCGTGCTGGACGCGGTGTTCGCGTCCGGCCAGATCCCGGAGGACCGCAAGGGCGATGTCGTCGCCCGTATCTCCTTCTTCGTGAACGCGGGCGTCCGCTTCGTCGAGGAGATGTGCAAGATGCGGGCGTTCGGCCGCATCTGGGACCAGATCACCCGTGACCGGTACGGCATCGCGGACGCCAAGCAGCGCCGCTTCCGCTACGGCGTCCAGGTCAACTCCCTCGGCCTGACCGAGGCACAGCCGGAGAACAACGTCCAGCGGATCGTGCTGGAGATGCTGGCCGTGACGCTCTCCAAGGACGCCCGCGCGCGTGCCGTGCAGCTGCCGGCCTGGAACGAAGCGCTGGGCCTGCCCCGGCCCTGGGACCAGCAGTGGTCGCTGCGCATCCAGCAGGTGCTGGCGCACGAGAGCGACCTGCTGGAGTACGAGGACATCTTCGCGGGCTCGCACGTCATCGAGGCGAAGGTCGCCCAGCTCGTCGAGGACTCCCTCGCCGAGATCGACCGGATCCAGGAGATGGGCGGCGCGATGGCCGCCGTCGAGTCCGGCTACCTCAAGTCGCAGCTGGTCTCCTCGCACGCCGAGCGCCGGGCCCGGATCGAGTCCGGCCAGGAGAAGATCGTCGGCGTCAACATCTTCGAGACGACCGAGCCCAACCCGCTGACCGCCGACCTGGACACGGCGATCCAGACGGTGGACCCGGCGGTCGAGGCGCGGGTCGTCGAGTCGCTCGGGCAGTGGCGCGACACCCGCTACCAGCCGCCCTTCAACCACCCCCGGCCCTGCAAGGCGCTGGAGCGCCTCAAGGAGGCCGCCAAGGGCACCGGCAACCTCATGGAAGCCACCCTGGAGTGCGCCCGTGCCGGTGTCACCACCGGCGAGTGGGCGGGCGCGCTGCGGGAGGTGTTCGGGGAGTTCCGTGCCCCGACCGGTGTCTCCTCGGCGCCGGTGGCCGTCCCCGCCGAGGCGGGCTCGCCCATGGCGGAGGTCCGCCGAAAGGTGGACGCCACCGCCCGGGAGCTGGGCAGCGGAAAGCTCCGCTTCCTGGTCGGCAAGCCGGGCCTGGACGGGCACTCCAACGGTGCCGAGCAGATCGCCGTGCGGGCCCGCGACGCCGGGTTCGAGGTGGTCTACCAGGGCATCCGGCTGACCCCCGAGCAGATCGTGGACGCCGCCCTCGCCGAGGACGTGCACGCGGTCGGCCTGTCCATCCTCTCCGGCTCGCACGCCCAGCTCGTCCCGGACGTGCTGGAGCGGCTGCGCGAGGCCGGCGCGGCCGACATCCCGGTGATCGCGGGCGGGATCATCCCGAACGCCGACGCCGAGCAGCTCAGGGCCGCCGGAGTGGCCGCGGTCTTCACCCCGAAGGACTTCGACATCACCGGGATCATCGGCCGTATCGTCGACGAGATCCGGAAAGCGAACAAGCTCGACCCCCTGGAGGTCCCCGCATGACCACGCCCGTCAACCGTCTGCGTCCGCGGCGCTCCTGCCTCGCGGTCCCGGGGAGCAACCCGCGCTTCCTGGAGAAGGCGCAGGGCCTCCCGGCCGACCAGGTCTTCCTGGACCTGGAGGACGCGTGCGCGCCGCTCGCCAAGCCCGAGGCGCGGCACACCATCGTGAAGTTCCTCAACGAGGGCGACTGGACCGGCAAGACGCGGGTCGTGCGCGTCAACGACTGGACGACCGAGTGGACGTACCGCGATGTCGTCACGGTCGTCGAGGGCGCGGGCCAGAACCTCGACTGCATCATGCTGCCGAAGGTCCAGACGGCCCAGCAGGTGGTGGCGCTTGATCTGCTGCTGACGCAGATCGAGAAGACGATGGGCTTCGAGGTCGGCAAGATCGGCATCGAGGCGCAGATCGAGAACGCCCAGGGCCTGAACAACGTCAACGAGATCGCCACCGCCTCCCAGCGCGTGGAGACGATCATCTTCGGCCCGGCCGACTTCATGGCGTCGATCAACATGAAGTCGCTGGTCGTCGGTGAGCAGCCGCCCGGCTACCCGGCGGACGCCTACCACTACATCCTGATGAAGATCCTGATGGCCGCCCGCGCCAACAACCTCCAGGCGATCGACGGCCCCTACCTCCAGATCCGCAACGTCGAGGGCTACCGCGAGGTCGCCGGCCGGGCCGCCGCGCTCGGCTTCGACGGCAAGTGGGTGCTGCACCCGGGCCAGGTCGAGGCGTCGAACGAGATCTTCTCGCCCTCGCAGGAGGACTTCGACCACGCCGAGCTGATCCTGGACGCGTACGACTACTACACGTCCGAGGCGGGCGGCAAGAAGGGCTCGGCGATGCTCGGCGACGAGATGATCGACGAGGCCAGCCGCAAGATGGCCCTGGTCATCTCCGGCAAGGGCCGCGCCGCCGGTATGCAGCGCACCACCAAGTTCGAGATCCCGGAGGCCTGAGCGCGATGCAGTTCGGACGGACCTACGAGGAGTTCGAGGTCGGGGCGACGTACAAGCACTGGCCCGGAAAGACGGTCACGGAGTACGACGACCACCTGTTCTGCCTCCTCACCATGAACCACCACCCCCTCCACATGGACACCAACTATGCGGAGAACACGACCGACTTCGGCAAGAACGTCGTCGTGGGCAACTACATCTACTCGCTGCTGCTCGGCATGTCCGTCCCGGACGTCTCGGGCAAGGCGATCGCCAACCTGGAGATCGAGTCGCTCAAGCACGTGGCGCCGACCTTCCACGGCGACACCATCTACGGCGAGACCACGGTCCTCGACAAGACGCCCTCCCGGTCCAAGTCGGACCGCGGCATCGTCCACGTGGAGACCAAGGGCTACAAGCAGGACGGCACGCTCGTGTGCGTGTTCCGCCGCAAGGTGATGGTGCCGACCGAGACGTACATCAAGGAGCGCGGCGGCGAGCAGCCCGGGCGCCCGGAGCTCAAGCAGCAGGAGAAGTAGAGATGGCGCGACTCGCCCAGACCGCCGGTCTGACCGACATCCAGCAGGAGATCCTCTCCACCGTCCGCGACTTCGTGGACAAGGAGATCATCCCGGTCGCCACCGAGCTGGAGCACCGCGACGAGTACCCGCAGCAGATCGTCGACGGCCTGAAGGAGCTGGGCCTCTTCGGCCTGATGATCCCCGAGGAGTACGGCGGCCTCGGCGAGTCCCTCCTCACCTACGCCCTGTGCGTCGAGGAGATCGCCCGCGGCTGGATGTCGGTCTCCGGCATCATCAACACGCACTTCATCGTGGCGTACATGCTCAAGCAGCACGGCACGCAGGAGCAGAAGGACCACTTCCTGCCGCGCATGGCGGCCGGTGACATCCGCGGCGCCTTCTCGATGTCGGAGCCGGCCCTCGGCTCGGACGTCTCGGCGATCTCGTCGAAGGCGGTCAAGGACGGCGACGAGTACGTCCTCAACGGCCAGAAGATGTGGCTGACGAACGGCGGCACGTCGTCCCTCGTGGCCGTTCTGGTGCGAAGTGACGAAGGACACCCCGAGGGCACGGCCCCGCACAAGTCGATGACGACGTTCCTCGTGGAGAAGGAGCCCGGCTTCGGCGAGGTCCGTCCCGGTCTGACCATCCCCGGGAAGATCGACAAGATGGGGTACAAGGGGGTCGACACCACCGAGCTGATCATGGATGACCTGCGGATCTCCGCGGATCGAGTGCTCGGCGGGGTCACCGGGCGAGGTTTTTACCAAATGATGGACGGCGTGGAGGTCGGCCGCGTCAACGTGGCGGCGCGTGGCTGCGGCGTCGCCCAGCGCGCCTTCGAGCTCGGTGTCCAGTACGCCCAGCAGCGTCACACTTTCGGCAAGGCGATCGCCCAGCACCAGGCGATCCAGTTCAAGCTCGCCGAGATGGCTACCAAGGTCGAGGCCGCCCATGCCATGATGGTGAACGCAGCACGCAAAAAGGACTCCGGGGAGCGAAACGACCTCGAAGCAGGGATGGCGAAGTACCTCGCCTCCGAGTACTGCAAGGAGGTCGTCGAGGACGCCTTCCGGATCCACGGCGGCTACGGCTTCTCCAAGGAGTACGAGATCGAGCGCCTCTACCGTGAGGCCCCGATGCTGCTGATCGGCGAAGGTACCGCCGAGATCCAGAAAATGATCATTGGGCGCAGATTGCTCGAAGAGTACCGAATCCAGGGCTGATTGTCCGGCTACGGGGTGTTTTCTTAGAGAAGAAGATCACACCCCGTCATCGGTCTCCAGCCGTCGACTAAGGTTCCCGACTTACCCAGTTGCGGCTCTTAGCCGCTACGATCGCCGGAAAGCCGCCGTCCCCTGATATAGCGCGGCATCATCCGCTACGAAGGTCATCCATGCCCCACAGCCAGTCCTCTGCACCTCGCGGCCGGGTCCGCCTCGCGCGCGGAGCATCGCCGTGGCTTCTCCCGACCGTCGCCACCGCCGCCCTCAGCCTGGCCCGCGCGCGCCGCTCCGGTGCCGCCAAGGCCGTCGCCGTGCCCGCGACCGCGCTCGCCGCGGGCATGCTGTGGTTCTTCCGTGACCCGGAGCGCGAGATCACGCAGGGCCGGGTCATCTCGCCCGCCGACGGTGTGGTGCAGAGCATCATGCCGTGGAAGGACGGCCGGACCCGCGTCGCCATCTTCATGAGCCCGCTCAACGTCCACGTGAACCGTGCGCCGCTGGCCGGGACCGTGACGTCGGTCGAGCACATCCCCGGCGGGTTCGTTCCGGCGTTCAACAAGGAGAGCGAGAACAACGAGCGCGTGGTCTGGCATTTCGACACCGAACTCGGTGACATCGAGATGATCCAGATCGCCGGCGCCGTCGCCCGCCGCATCGTGCCCTACATCCCGCAGGGCACGAAGGTCGAGCAGGGCGACCGGATTGGCCTGATCCGCTTCGGCTCGCGTGTCGACATCTACCTGCCCGAGGGCGTGGAGGTCGCGGTCGAGGTCGGTCAGAAGACCGTGGCTGGGGTGACTCGCATTGACCGTGATTGATCCGGAGACCCAGGCAGGCTGGGTGCCCGAGGCCGACGAGGTGGACGACGAGGAGGAGATGCCTCTTTCTCTCCGCCTGTCGATAGCGGACACGCTGACGCTCGGCAACGCCACGTGCGGCTTCATGGCGGTGTACTTCACCACCACCGGCATCCTGATCCCGCACCTCACCGGCAGCCAGGAATCCGGCATGGCCCGCCACAGCGCGGCCACCGCCGTCATCCTGATGCTGTGCGCGGCGGTCTTCGACCTCTTCGACGGCCTGGTGGCGCGGAAGCTGCGCTCCTCCCCGATGGGCGCGGAGCTGGACAACCTCTCCGACCTGATCAGCTTCGGCCTGGCGCCGGCCTACTTCGTCCTCGTCTACGGCATGGTCGCGGACGACGCGTACCAGCGCGTGGCGGCGGTGGGTGCGATCGTGGTGCTGCTGGCGGTCGTCCTGCGGCTCGCCAGGTTCTCCTGCGTGACGGTCAAGAACGGCATGTTCCAGGGCATGCCGAGCCCCTTCGGCGCGCTGACGGTCGTCTCGATCGTCCTGCTGGAGCTCCCCTTCGTGGCCACGCTGCTGGCGATCCTGGGCACCGCCTGGCTGATGGTCAGCCGGGTCGAGTACCCGAAGCCGCGCGGCCGGCTCGCCGGGGCGGTGCTCGTCTGGATCGTGCTCAGCATGGGCCTGCTGGCGGCCTGGGCCTTCGACGCCCCCGGCGGCCAGATGCTGCTCCAGACGGGCTGTGCGCTCCAGCTGGTCATGGGCGCGGTCATCCCGCTGTTCGCCACGGCCCGCCGGGTGAACAACTTCCGCGACAACCGGCGCGAGGCGCGGGCGGCGCAGCTGCCGTAGCGCTCCGCCGGGTTCGGCTGGACGAGAGAGGGGCCCCGGGTTCTCCGACCCGGGGCCCCTCTCTCTGTGTTCTGCGCGCCCCTTCAGGGGCGCGGGGAACTGCGCGAATGAGCCCCACCGGCCGCAGACGACCACCGGGGGTATCAGGTCAGGAAGTCGGTGGCGATCCGGGCTGCCAGGCGTTCCAGGATCGGGCCCGCCTCGGAGATGCAGGTGGCGATGTCGGGCTCGATCTCCGTGAGCGGGTACGCCCGCCGGATCCCGGCCCGGCCGAGCGCCTCGGGCGGCAGCGCGAGCCGGCCGCACACGGCGACGACCTCCTTGCCCGCCGCGCGGGCGGCCGCAGCGACACCGGCCGGCGCCTTGCCGTGCAGGGTCTGCTCGTCCAGCGAACCCTCACCGGTGATCACCAGGTCGGCCCGCTCCAGCGCGGGCGCGAAGCCGAGGACGTCGAGCATCACCTCGATGCCGGGCCTGAAGCGCGCGCCGAGCAGCAGCGCGCCGTAGCCGACACCGCCCGCCGCCCCCGCCCCGGGCGCCGCCGCGTGCTCGGCGGCGCGCGCACCGACCGCCGCCTCCAGCACCTTCGCGTAGTGGGTCAGCGCGGCGTCGAGCGCCTCCACGTCGTCCGGCGAGGCCCCCTTCTGCGGACCGTAGACCGCGGGCGCACCCTTCGGGCCGGTGAGCGGGTTGTCGACGTCGCTGGCGAGCACCAGCTCCACCGAGTCCAGCCGCGGGTCCAGACCCGACAGGTCCGCCCGCGCCAGGCCGCCGAGCCCACCGCCGCCGGGCGACACCGGCTCGCCCTCCTCGTCCAGGAAGCGCGCGCCGAGCGCGGACAGCATCCCGGCGCCCCCGTCGGTGGTGGCGCTCCCGCCGACCCCGAACACGATCGTCCGCGCTCCCGCGTCCAGCGCGCCGCGCAGCAGTTCCCCGGAGCCGTACGTCGATGCCGTGAGCGGGGCGAAGACGCCCGCGGGCAGTCGTTGCAGCCCGCTCGCCTCCGCCATCTCCACGACCGCGGTGTCGCCGCGCAGCGCGAACGCGGCCGTCACCTCCTGCCCGAGGGGGCCCGCGACCCGGATCTCCCGCCGCTCGAACCCGGCGGCGACCGCCGCGGCCACGGTGCCGTCGCCGCCGTCGGCCACGGGCAGTGCCTCGACCCGCAGGTCCGGCACGACCCGGCGCAGCCCGGCCGTCACCCGCTCGGCGACCTCCACGGCCGTCAGCGACCCCTTGAACTTGTCCGCGGCGACAAGCACCCGCCGGGTGTTGTCCACGCTTGCGTCCACCACGCCGAACTCCCCTTGCTCTCCGGGCCCGTGCACGTCGGGGCCAGTCGCGCCGTTGCGACCTTAACCGCAGCGCACGCCCGCCGTCATGCCCCGCCCGAACCCTGGGAATCCCCTGGCAGCCCGCTGTGCCGGACGCCGCGCGCGGCCGAGCGGCGGTCCCCGGAATCGGGTAGACCGAAGCCATGACCTCTGTGGGCAATGCGCCGCGGCTCGCCGACCGCGTCCTCGGCGGCTGGCTGGGCCGGATCGCGGGCAACATGCTCGGCAAGCCGGTCGAGCAGGGCGACCAGTGGACGCGCGACCGTATCGACGGCTATCTGCGGCGGGCCGACGCCCTGCCGCTCACCGACTACCTCCCCGAGCCGGCGAGCGAGGACGACGCGGCGCGGCTGCGCCCCGAGTGGCGCAGCTGTGTCCGCGGCCGCATCGACGGCAGCTGCCGTGACGACGACGTCGACTACGCGATCCTCGGCCTCGACCTGCTGGAGACCCACGGTTTCGGCTTCAGCACCGAGCAGGTCGGCGACCTGTGGCTGCTGCGGCTGCCGTACCACCAGACGTTCACCGCCGAGCGGGCCGCGTACCGCAACCTCGCGAACGGCCTCAGGCCGCCGGTGACGGCGACGTACGACAACCCGTACCAGGAGTGGATCGGTGCGCTGATCCGTGCCGACATCTACGGCTGGACCTGCCCGGGCGCCCCGCAGCGCGCGGCCGCGCTGGCGCGCCGGGACGCGGTGCTGTCGCACACCGGCAACGGGGTGTACGGGGCGATGTGGGCGGCGGCCCTGATCGCGGCGGCGTTCACGGCGCCCACCGTGCGGCACGCCGTGGACACCGCGCTGACGGTGATCCCGGCGAGCAGCCGGCTGGCCCGTACCGTGCGCCGGGCGACCTCGCTGCACGAGGCCCGGCTGGGCTGGGAGGACACCCTCGCCACGCTGTCCGAGGAGACCGCGGGCCTCGGCTGGATCCACACCGTCCCGAACGCCGCCGTCCTGACCGCCGGGCTGCTGTACGGGGAGGGCGATTTCACCCGGACCGTCGCGCTGACCGTGCGCGGCGGCCTGGACACCGACTCCAACGGCGCGACGGCGGGCTCGGTGGCGGGTGTGCTGACCGGGGCGGACTCCATTCCCGCCCGGTGGAAGGACCCGCTGCGCGACACGGTCCGCAGCGCGGTCTTCGGCTTCGACGGCGTCCGGATCACCGACCTCGCGGACCGGACGGTCCGGCTGGCCGAAGTGTCCCCTTGATCCGGCCGCCCGGTCCGATGACGCGGGAGGGACGTGGGGCCTAAGGTATGCCGGTGATCTTCAGGAGGAAGCGGAAGGCTTCGAACCTCGCCGCCACGGTGTCCGAGCTCGAGGAAGCCGTCGCCGCTCGCGACGGCGACCGCACCGGCCGTGCCTTCACGGCCGTGATCAACGGTGTGCAGTCGGCGTCGGACGCCGAACGTGTGCCCGCGGGGGTCCGGTTGGCGGCGCTGCTCCCGGCCTTCCCGCCGACCGGCCCGCGGCCGCTGCTGGCGACGGCGGCAGGTCTCTGCGTCGAACGCGGGGCCGATCCGGTTGCCTGCGCCGAGCCGATTCTCGATGGCGTCCACCAAGACCTGGTCGACGCACTGGAGTTCGCGCGCCGTTGGTCCGCCGCCGGCGCGGCCGACGACGAACTGCCGGAGCCGGACAAGAAGATCATCGACGACGCGCTGTTGGCCCGCCTCGGCGGCGAGGCGTACGAGGCCACGCGGCTGGCGCTGGCCTGGTGCTCGATCGAGTCGTGGCAGCCGCCCGCGCTGGCCGTTCTCTGCCGCAGTGCCGAGGTACGCCGACGGCACGCGTCCGCGCTCCTTCCGGCCTGCCGCGAGCTGTCGGCCCTGGCACGGCACGACCTCAAATGCCTGGCCCATGCGCTGGCGGTGCTGGACGACGAGCCCCTTGTGGTGCTGCACAGGCCCACGGGGACCGGGTTCGAGGTGCGCATCGGCGGTATCGGGATCAACTTCCAGTTGCACACGCTGCTCGCCCATGTCCTCGTGGGCGGCGGCCACATACCCGGCGATGCGCCGTCGGCGGAGAGCGTCCGCCTGGCCACGGACCCGGAGCCCGCCCGAGGACGCACCCGGACCATCGCGACCGGAGCCTTCGAACTCCTCGCCCCGGACGGCGAGCGGATCTGGAACGAGGGGCTGCCCGACGACATCCCCGTGGTGGAGGGGCGCCGCCTGCTCGTGCTCGACGAGCCGACGTACCGGCGCAGTTGGAACGCCGACCGGTTCTTCCCGCTTCTCCCGGGAACGGCCGAGCTGACCCGCGTCCTGACCTCGGACGAGACACGGACCTGGTTCGCCCGCACGTCGCCCGGCGACGGGATCCGTCAGACTTCCTGACCGGGAGTGCCTGCCGGGCCCGTCGCGAGTCCTGACCGCTCTCGGGAATGGAGACCGACCGCATGGAGTTCGTCTTTTCCGGCCGGGTGATCGAATGGCGCGGCCCGGCGCCGTACTACTTCGTACGGGTGCCGGACGAGGAGTCCGCCGACATCCGCGAGGTGGCCGCGATGGCCACCTACGGCTGGGGCGTGATCCCGGTCGAGGCCCGGGTCGGAGAGGTCGAATTCGCGACGTCGCTCTTCCCCAGGGACGGCGGCTACCTGCTGCCTCTCAAAGCGGCCGTCCGCAAGCCGAGCGGCCTCACGGCGGGAGACGACGTGACGGTCGAGATGACGGTCCGCCTCCACGGACCCCGGTCCGGCTAGATTCGCGGCCGCCGGGTGGGGTCCGTGCACACGGCTCGGTGATCCATCCCGAGCCTCGCTCGCAGACCCTCGCCTACGCCGCGTCCTCGGAAAAGGCCTCCTGGTCCATCATCGCGGCGCCGAACCCGCCCAGGAGCTCGTCGACGCCCATCTCGGTGGCGCCGGCCGGAGCCGTGGGTGTCTGCCCGTCGACCATCCGCACCACCAGGCCCAGCTTCTTCACCTTCGCGTTCTCGGCCAGCTCGGCGAGGTCGACGGAGACCTCGGTCAGCTCGCCGTTCTTGAGTGTGAAGTCGGCCGCGACCTTGGCGTTCGGCGCGTCCTTGAGATCCTTGTCCGTGGGCAGTTCCATGCCCATCGGCAAGTTCTTCGCGAGCGGACGGATCTCGCCGAAAAGCTTGGTGATCAGCGTGCGGAACGGAGCGGTGGCGGTGATGCGCTCGGCACCGTCCTTGCCGTCGACCGTCCTGAAGTCGACCTCGCGGGCGATGGTCCCGCGCAGTGCCTCCAGCAGCCGCTGCTGCGTCTTGGCATCGAGGGTGGGCTCCGGCGCGGGCTTCGCACCCGGCACCGCTCCCATGTCGGCGGTGCCCTTCTCGAACTCCTTGGTGTTGATCTTCACCCACTGGCCCTGGAGCACCTTCTTGAGCCCGTCCGCCCCCGGCGGCAGGTCCTTCGCCGACGGTGCGGGAAAGCCCATCGCCTTGCCGACGGCGTCCACGTCGGAGCGGATGTAGGTGTAGTCACCGACGACCCGGTACTCGGTGAGATCGCCGTCCTTGTTGCCGATCTTCAGTGACATGCCGACGTAGTCCTTCTCCCCGGACTCCGCGATCGGCTTCTTCGACTGCAAGGTGACATTGGCCTTCACGCCACTGAACAGTTCGGCGATGTCGTCGGACATCTCCTCACCGGGCTCCGGGTCCGACGAGGCGTCCAGCGCCTTCAGACTCTGCGCGTCGGTGTCGAGGTCGAGCTCGAAGGAGATCGACTTCTCCTTGCCGAGCTCCTCGAAGGCATGGTCGAGCTTCTGCCCGGCGGAGAGCTGCTCCACGGTGCCGCAGGCGGCCGAACCTGCCAGGACGACACCGACGACTGCGCCGGCGGTCAGGGTCTTGCGTATGGCGATGATGATGGTCTCCTCGTCGACGCGATCACAACGTGATCGCGGAACGAAGACTCATAACCCCGCGAAAGGGTTGTGCCGCGCACGAACACTGCCGAACAGGCGCTGCAGTCCCGCGAGTTCGGCTTGCCTTTCAACCGGATCAACCGCACCATCAAGGAACCGGCGGGCAAGACCTGGGGCTGAGCCCGGCGTTGCTCGCACCCACTGAGGCTTCGCCGGCGAAATGATCTTCGAGTGGGACTCCGCGATCTCCGCCGGATCTAGTTGCCGGTCGTGCCGTCGAGCATCTCGCGCAGTATGTCCAGGTGGCCGTTGTGGCGGGCCGTCTCCTCGGTGAGGTGGAGGAGGATCCAGCGCAGGTCGACGTGGAGGCCGTTGCGGATGGTCCTCTCGGCCCGCTTGTCCAGGTCGTTCCCGGCGACCAGTTCGCGGTAGCGGGCGCTGTGTTCGGCGTACTCGTCGAGCAACTGCGTGAGCGGGAAGTCGACGGCGATACGCATCTCGCGATCGGGATCCTCATCCGTCATGGGGGCCCGGTCCTCCTCGCCGAGGAAGACCACCTGGAACCAGTAGTACTCGACCCAGCGGAGGTGGTTGATCACTCCGCTCATGGTCATCAGCGGTGAGCCCGGCAGGAGCGCCTTGCGGGCGTTCTCCGCGGAGACGCCGTCGCACTTGGCGCGGGCGATGCCCCGTGCGTAGTCGAGGAACGTGGTGAGCTGGGTGCGCTCGTCCCATGCGGGCGGCGTGTCGTCGATTCTGGTCATCGCGCGAAGCATCCCCAACCACCGCACCCGCTGTCGAGGTATTTACCGACGGACCGCCCGGCATGTTCCCCCGGACAGGCCCTGGTTGAGCCCGGATCGCCGGTCAGGGGCTCAGGTGGGCCAGGAGTTCTGCACCGGCGGGGTATCCCTGTTCCTGTGGGAGCAGTCGGGTGGCTGCGTCCGGTCGGCCGTCCTTGACGAGTCCGTGGATCTCGTGGGCGAGCGGGGTCACGTCGCCGATGGACACGATCCACTCGTCCGCGTAACGCGACGATGCCTCGCCGGAGAGCCCCAGTTGCAGCGAGCGGTAGGGCAGGGGGCGTAGGTGCAGGTCGCGTTCGGGATCCCACTGCACACGGGCCGGTGCGCGCTTGAGGTCACGCTGCCAGGTGCCCCGATCGGGATGCAGTCCGCGGACGTAACTCGACAGGCAGGCATGACGCAGCGCCCAGTCGAAGCCGTCGCGAGTGATCTCGACGGCGAGGACGGTCTCCTGGCCCTCCTTCGTGCCCCAGCCGGAGCGGTACATCATCCACATGAAACTGGGCTTGATCCACGTCATGCGGCCAGGCTTCCACGCGGCCGGAAAGCGGCCGTCTCGGATGGCGGGCAGTCCGATCTCAGGGCGGTACGCCTGGTAGACGGTGATCGTGGACGCCGTGTGGAGCGCGCGGATCTCACGGTGCGGTTCTTCCATGGCGTACAGCGTGGGCCGGGTCGGCCCGGGCGACCACCGAATTTCGACCGGCCGCTCGATCCGACGGCGCACGCCGGACCCAGGCAGCAGGCGGTCGCCCGTGCGGGCCAAGTGGCGTCCGGAGTCGGAACGGAGGCGAGGCAGCGTGGCCGAAGACGCTCGGGTCTGCGGGGCCGCCTTTCTCCACGACGACGGCTGCGGCTTCTACACGCTCCTGGTGATGAGCGGGCCCATGCGAGGGACCATGTGGTTCGACGGACGCGCGACCTGCGATCGTCTGAACCCCCTGTTGAACGATGCCCGCCGACCCGCGAGTTTCGCCGAGTGGTACCTCGACTGGCTCGCCCGCGAGGAACCGCCGACGTCCCCCGAACACCGCCGCGCCGCCCACCGGAGCGGGCAGGCGTGGACGGACGCGCCCATCTGGTACCGCTGGTTCGACTCATGAGCCCGAGATTCCAGCCGCCGGGCGCGATCTCGTAATCCGCGGCGTGACCCCGCTCGCCCACGGGATTCACGCCCTGGTCCGCTACCGCACCCCGCACCCCGCACCGGCCGACCATTCTGCTCAAGATGATCACCGCGATCGTCGCGGGCTTTCCGGCGGCCGGTCGAATCCGATGGAGTCGGGGCAGACCGTGCGGCGGTCATGGCGGGAACAGCCATTCCATCGCGGCGAGGCTCTTGTCGACGTACTTGTCCTGTTCCGTCTCGATGCCGTGGGCGAGGTCCTCGAAGACGCTGCACCTGGCGTAGAACACGGCGCGCTCGCCGAGCGCCGCGAGGTCGTCGGATTCGGTTCGATAGCTGTTGATGGCGGCGCGGGCGGCGGCTGGGCCGAGGTCGCGGTAGAGCAGCCCGAAGTCGTGGGCCGGATCGACGACGGCTGCATCGCTCCAGTCGATGACGCCGGTCACCGTCCAGGTGACCGGGTCGACGAGAACGTGTTCGATCCCCAGATCGTTGTGGGAGAACGTCGAGGTGCATCCGTCGCTCGGTGGTGCGGCGTCCAAGAACGCCTCGACGCGTCTGCGGTGCGCCGCCGGTACCCGCCCGGCCACCGCCGTGTAGTGCTCCACGGCCTCGTCCCGCCACTCGGCCGGCGGCTGGTGGTCCGTGTCCACCAGGTCGGCGAGCCGATCGACCGGAACGGCATGCAGCGCGGTGAGCAGCTCGCCGAGCGTGGCGGCGATCGACGTGGCGTGGACCGCTCGCCGGTGCCGCGGCAGGTCCAACAGGGGCGCACCGGGGAGCTTGCGGTAGGCCATGCATCCCTGTTCCGCGTCCGTGAACGTCGGTTCGGGGACGGGCAGCGGTGAGATGTCGGCGACGGCGGCGAGGACGCGGGCCTCGCGGCCCACCAGGGCGGTCCGCCTCGCCGGGTCGGGCTCCTTGCTGAAGCGCACGATCAGCTCGCCGTTGATCTCGTACGCCAGGTTGTCCAGGCCCTCACCGAGCGGCACGACGGACTCGATCCGGTAGTCGCGCAGGTGCGTGACCACGACGTTGCGGACATCGGCGACGCGGTCGCGGCTGCGACTGGTCATGTGCGGACCCTATCGATCGATCGCCTGAGACCGGCGGTGGTCAACGGCTGGCCGCGCGGTCGCCGGACGGCGCGGGCCGCTCGGATATCCATTCGCCCCGAGGTGGGAAGCGTCCTACCCTCGGGCCCATGAACAAGCCCCTCGTCGCCCTTCTCAGCGGGGCCGGTGTCTCCACGGATTCCGGGATCCCCGACTATCGCGGTCCCAACGGACTGTGGCGGCGGGACCCCGAGGCCGAGAAGCTGGTGACCTACGAGTACTACATGGGTGATCCGGAGATCCGGCGGCGGTCGTGGCAGATGCGGCGTGGGAACCGGGCGCTGACGGCCGAGCCGAACGCGGCCCACCTCGCCGTCGCCGAGCTGGAGCGGGCCGGGGTGCCGGTGCGGGTGATCACGCAGAACGTGGACGGGCTGCATCAGCTCGCCGGGCTGCCCGCCCGCAAGGTCGTCGAACTGCACGGCACCGCACGGAAGTTCGTGTGCACGAAGTGTCATGCGCGCGGGCCCATGGAGGACACCCTGGCACGGGTCGAGGCGGGCGAGGACGACCCGCCGTGCCTGGAGTGCGGCGGGATCCTCAAGTCGGCAACCGTGATGTTCGGCGAGCGCCTCGACCCGGTCGTGCTCGGTGACGCGCTCGCCATCACCAAGGCCTGCCAGGTGTTCATCGCCGTGGGCACCAGCCTCCAGGTCCAGCCCGCCGCCGGGCTCGCGGGGGTCGCCGCGGAGCACGGGGCACGGCTGATCATCGTCAACGCCGAGCCGACGCCGTACGACGAGATCGCCGACGAGGTCGTACGGGAGCCGATCGGGACGGCGCTGCCCGCGCTGTTGCGCGGGCTGGCCGGCGCGGACAACCAGGCCTAGAACAGGGCTGTTCCGCGTTCGAAGTCCAGCAGGCGCTGTTTGCGGTCCAGGCCGCCGCCGTAGCCGGTGAGGCTGCCGCTCGCGCCGATGACACGGTGGCAGGGGACGATGATGCCGACGGGGTTCTTGCCGTTGGCCAGGCCCACCGCGCGGGAGGCCTTGGGGTTGCCGAGGGCGTCGGCCAGTTCGCCGTAGGTGCGGGTCTCGCCGTACGGGATGGCGCGCAGCTGGTCCCAGACGGTCTGCTGGAACGGCGTGCCGGACAGGCGCAGTTCGAGGGTGAACTGCTTCAACTCGCCGGAGAAGTAGGCCTCCAGCTGTTCCTCGGCTTCGCCGAAGGCGGTGGCGTCGTGGGTGCCGAAGGACTCCTCGGGCGGGCGGTGGCGCTGCTCGGTCATGTAGAGGCCGCTCAGCACGCCGTCGTCGGCGACGAGCGTGAGGGGGCCGTACGGGCTGTCGATGACGGTGTGGTGCCGGACGGGGTTCATGGTGGATGTCCTTAAACGGGCAGGAAGTTGATCGGGTGGCTGTCCGTCGCCCAGAGGTACTGGACCGCGTAGGCCCGCCAGGGGCGCCAGGCCGCCGCGCGGGCGGTCAGTGCCGCGGAGGTCGAGGGCAGGCCCAACTCCTTTGCGGCGCGGCGGATTCCGAGGTCGGTGGGGAGGAAGGCGTCGGGGTCGCCCAGGGCGCGCATGGCGATGACGTCGACCGTCCAGGGGCCGAAGCCGGGCAGGGCCAGCAGGCGTTCCCGGGTCTCCTGCCAGTCGCTCTCCATGCCCAGGTGGATCGACTCCTCGGCGAGTGCGGTGACGAGGGTGGTGAAGGTCGTACGGCGGGTGCGGGGCATCGCCAGCGTCTCGGGGTCGAGGCCGGCCAGCGCCTCGGGTGACGGGAACAGATGGGTGAGGCCGCCTTCGGGGTCCTCGACCGGTTCGCCGTGCGCGAGGACCAGCCGGGCCGCGTGGGTGCGGGCGGCGGCCGTGGAGACCTGCTGGCCGAGCACGGCCCGTACGGCGAACTCCGCCTCGTCGACGGTACGGGGGACCCGCCGCCCCGGGGCCTTGTCCACGAGGGGCGCGAGGACCGGGTCGGTGCGCAGATGGTCGTCGACCGCGACCGGGTCGGCGTCCAGGTCGAGCATGCGGCGGCAGCGGCTGATGGCCACCGGCAGGTCGCGCAGATCGCTGAGGGTGAGGCGGCAGGCGATGTGGTCGGGCCGCGGGGTCAGCCCCACGATGCCGTGCCCGTACGGCAGCCGCAGTGTGCGCCGGTAGGCGCCGTCCCGCCACTCCTCCACCCCCGGTACGGCCGTCGCCGCCAGGTGGCCGAAGAGGTTGTCGGGGTTGAGCGGGGCGCGGAACGGCAGGCGCAGGGTGAGGACACCGGGGGTCAGGGCGGCCGGCGTCCTCGGGCGGCGGGCACGCAGTTCGCTCGGGGCGAGCGCGAAGACCTCGCGGACGGTGTCGTTGAAGGTGCGGATGGACGAGAAGCCCGCGGCGAAGGCGATCTCAGCCATGGGCAGCGCGGTCGTCTCGATCAGCAGCCGGGCGGTCTGGGCGCGCTGCGCGCGGGCGAGGGCGAGCGGTCCTGCGCCCAGTTCGGCGAGCAGTTGGCGTTCGACCTGGCGGGAGCTGTAGCCGAGCCTTGCGGCCAGGCCCGGTACGCCCTCGCGGTCCACGACGCCGTCGGCGATGAGCCGCATGGCGCGGGCGACCAGGTCGGCGCGCTGGTTCCACTGCGGGGACCCGGGGCTGGTGTCGGGGCGGCAGCGCTTGCAGGCCCGGAAGCCGGCCTGCTGGCAGGCGGCCGCGCTCGGATAGAAGGTCATGTTCTCGGGCTTGGGCGGCACGGCCGGGCAGCTGGGCCGGCAGTAGATGCGGGTGGTGACGACGGCGGTGAAGAACCAGCCGTCGAAGCGCGCGTCCTTGGACTGGACGGCGCGTACACAGCGTGCCCGGTCGGTGTGCATCCCGTTGTTCGGCATGTGTCCAGCATCCGGCACGGAACGGGTCGGGGCTGGCGGGAATCCGACATCAGCGTCGGCTGTGCAGGACGTCCGCGGATCGCCGGGCGGCCCGGGAGGTGCGGTGCGGTCAGCCCGCACCCTCCTGGCGGGAGAGCAGCGCCCAGATCACGAACAGGTCGATCGCGATCATGGTGATGGGCCAGAACACCGCGTACGGCAGGAACAGGAACTGGGCGACGAGACTGAGCGCGGCGAAGCAGATGCCCGCGATCCTGGCCCAGGCCATCCCCTTGAGCAGGCCCCCGCCGGTGACGGCCAGCAGCACTCCGATGATCAGGTGGATCCAGCCCCAGCCGGTGAGGTCCAGCGCGTAGGCGTAGGCGCCGGTACGGACGAAGACGTCGTCCCGGGCGATCGCCGAGATGCCCTGGAGGGCGGACAGCACACCGCTGCACAGCATCAGGACGCCGGCGAAAGTGACGCCGCCGCTGACCCAGCTGTCCCGCTCCCGCGCCTCGGCGGTGCCGCCCGGCGGGCGGTTCCAGGCGGTGCCGATGTCGTCGGGCCGGGCGCCGCCGGGGCCGCGGGCCGGGCCTGCGCCCGGATCGCCGCCCGGGTCGCCGGTGGGGTGGGCTGCGTCCTGGCTCATGCGGTCGTCCTCTCGGGTCCCCCCTGATGCGGTCCCCCGTCGAACGGCGGTCCCCCACCGGCGGGCGGTCCCCCGTCGGCGGGTGCCCGCCCCGCGTCGGTCTCGTCGAGGAAGTCGACGACGCACAGCGCGAAGAGCAGGGCGAGGGCGAGGCCGATGACGACCCAGCCGGTCGGATACGACCACAGGACGTACGCCAGGACCGCCGCGGCGACCAGGATCCAGGTGATCCAGGTGCGGAAGCGGTGCACGAACGGCCCGACCGGCCCCGTACGCATCCCCGCGCGGTCGGCGGTGGTGCGGGCCGCGCCGATGCCGGAGTGCCACAGCTGCCGTACGAGACCGGCGTGACGCTGGGGTCCGGTCAGCCAGGCGGCGACGGCGAGCACCACGCACACGGCGACCACCGCGCGGACCGAGGTGTGCAGGAAGCGGGTGAGCACGTCGTACACGGACGCCGCGGCGGGCTGCGAGACACCGCTCGGCAGGCGGTCCAGGTACACGACCCGGAAGACGCTCAGCGCGACGCCCAGCAGGAGCGTGGCGAACCCGAAGCAGAGTGCCGCGACGATCAGGGTGCGGCGGCGGTGGGTGGCGAGCAGGACGCCCGCCACGGCCAGCAGCACCGCGAGGACGGGCAGCCAGTCACCGGCGATCTGGAGCAGCCGGAAGTACGTCTTGACCTTGCCGATGTCCTTGGACTGGACGACGGTGATGTTGGTGTGGATCTCGGGGATGTTCCCCGCGACCGTCATGCCCGAGTCGACCAGGCGGGTCTTGACCTGGTCCACGACCGGGGCGAGGTCGATGGTGACCGCGTCGTTCTCCAGCTTCACCGCGCCGCCGCCGCTGCCCGTCAGCGCCTTGTCCAGACTGCTGTGGACCTTGCGGTTGGCCTCGGTCCAGATCCGGGCGAAGACGTCGGAGGCGGCGACCGCCTTCGCCTTGTCGTGTACGAAGCTGCTGACCGCGCCCTCCAGGGAGTTGCCCAGTTTGCCCAGGGCCTTCTCCAGCAGGGGCCGTTGGGCCGGAGCCGCCCCTTGCAGCAGTGCGGCCAGGTCGAGGTGCTGCATCACGGCGTCGGTGACCCGGTTGGCCACGGCGTTCTGGACGTCGGGGTCGGAGGCGAGCGGCGCGACCGTCTGCACATAGCGGTCCGTGTCGCCGACGACGCTGGAGGTCCAGGCGGCGAGCACACCGAGCGGGGCGAGCAGACAGCCGAGGACGACGAGCACGGTGGCGACGAACGCGCGCGTCCGGTGGTGCGCCGGGCGCGGGGCGGTTCGCCCCGCCTCCAGCGCCGCGATCCGCGAGCGCAGCTTCGCCAGTTCGGCATGGGAGACGTCCGGGCCGGACCCGTCCCGGTCGGATCCACCCCGGTCGGACGCGTCCGGGCCGGGCGTGGGGCTGTCCGGCATGGCGGCCTCCCTCATCCATCGGTGCTGCGAGTCCGGTGGATGCCAGGAGATCCCGCCCGTGCGGCGGCGGCGAGCCCTGCGGGCCGTCCGGGTGAACGGGCCCGCCGGGCCGGGGAGTGGGGCGTGGGGTGGTCGTGGAACGGGTCGCGAAGTGGGCCGTGGGGTCGGGGCTCACATATTGATCATGTGTCCGGCCAGGCCGTGCACCGCCTCCTTGACCGCCTCTCCGAGGGTCGGGTGGGCGTGCACGTTGCGGGCGACCTCGTGGACGGTGAGGTCCCACTGCTGGGCCAGGGTCAGCTCGGGCAGCAGCTCGGTCACGTCGGGGCCGATGAGGTGACCGCCGAGCAGCTCGCCGTACTTCGCGTCGCTGATCAGCTTCACGAAGCCGGTGGTGTCGCCGAGGCCGTGCGACTTGCCGTTCGCGGTGAAGGGGAACTTGGCCACCTTCACGTCGTGGCCCAGTTCGCGGGCCTGCGCCTCGGTGTAGCCGAAGCTGGCGATCTGCGGCTGGCAGTAGGTGGCCCGCGGGATCATCACGTAGTCCAGTTCCATGGTCTCCGCGTCCGCGAGGGTCTCGGCGGCGATCACGCCCATCGCCTCGGCGGCGTGCGCGAGCATCAGCTTGGCGGTGACGTCGCCGATGGCGTAGATGTGCGGCACGGAGGTACGGCAGCGGCCGTCCACGTCGATGGCACCGCGCTCGGTGACGCGCACCCCGGTGTTCTCCAGGCCGTAGCCGGTGACGTTGGGCGCGAAACCGATCGCCTGGAGGACCTTGTCGGCCTCCAGGATCTGCTGGGTGCCGTCCTTGCCGGTGACCGTGACCCGGACCTGCGGGCCCGACTCGTCGATCGACTCGACCCGGGTCGAGGTGAGCACGCCGATGCCCAGCTTGCGGTACTGCTTGGCGAGTTCGGCCGAGACCTCGACGTCCTCCAGGGGCGCGACGCGGTCCAGGAACTCGACGACCGTCACCTTCACGCCGTAGTTGTGCAGGACGTAGGCGAACTCGATGCCGATGGCCCCGGCGCCCGCGATGACGATCGACTGCGGCAGGTCCTCGGCGAGGATCTGCTCCTCGTACGTGACCACCCGGGACGTGCGGCGGGTGCCGGGGAGCAGCCGGGGTGTGGCGCCGGTGGCGATGATGCAGTGATCGAAGCCGATCGTACGGACCTCGCCGTCGTACCCGGCGACCTGGAGGGTGTGCGGGTCGAGGAAGGTGCCGCGGCCGTCGAGCTCGGTGATCTTGTTCTTCTTCATCAGGTAGTGCACGCCCTTGACCCGGCCGTCCGCGACCCGGCGGCTGCGCCGGAACGCCTCGCCGTAGTCGAAGGAGACCTCGCCGTCGACCTTGATGCCGAAGGTCTTGGCCTCGCGGGTGACGATGTGCGCGAGTTCGGCGTTGCGCAGCAGGGCCTTGGTGGGGATGCAGCCCACGTTGAGGCAGACGCCGCCCCAGTACTTCTCCTCGACGACGGCGACGCGCTTGCCCAGCTGGGCGGCGCGCACCGCGGCGACATAGCCGCCGGGGCCCGCGCCGAGGACCACGACGTCGAAGCGATCGTCCTGCTCGACCATGACGAATTCCTTTTCGGTCTCTTGGGTCTTTTCGTACTGCCCGTCGTACCGTCGCCGGAACGGCACGTCGGCCGGAGCGGGCGGTGAGGTCAGCCCCTGCGCCTCACGGATTGTTCCGTCCCGGCCTCGTTCCCGCCACACGGTCCGGCGGCGCGCCGCGTGAGCGAATCGGTTCGAGCCGGTCGGCGGGCGGCCGGGGCCGGACGGGGGCGCGCGCGGCGAACCGGGTGAGGCCGGCGGGCCGGGGCGGACCGGGCGGTCAGTAGACGTCTCGGACGTAGCGCTTGTCGGCGGCGAGTTGCTTGACGTAGGCGGCCGCCTCGGCCTCGCCGAGTCCGCCGTGCACGGCGGCGATGTCCCGCAGGGCCTGGTCGACGTCCTTCGCCATGCGCGAGGCGTCGCCGCAGACGTAGAAGCGGGCGCCGTCCTGGAGCCAGGACCACAGCTGGGGGCCGTGCTCGCGCATCCGGTCCTGCACATAGACCTTGGCCCGCTGGTCGCGGGAGAAGGCGGTGTCCAGGCGGGTGAGGGTGCCGTCGGCCCGGAAGGCGGCCAGCTCCTCCTCGTAGTAGAAGTCGGTGGCGCGATGCTGCTCGCCGAAGAAGAGCCAGTTGGGGGCCCGGTGACCGACCGCTCGGCGCTCCTCCAGGAAGCCGATGAAGGGCGCGACACCGGTGCCGGGGCCGATCATCACGGCGGGGGTGCCGGAATCGGCGGGCGGGCGGAAGTGCGGTGCGCGCTGGACGTGGACCGGCACCGGGGTGCCGGGCCCGGCGTCGGCGAGGAACGGGGAGCAGACGCCGTGGCGGGCGCGGCCGTGCAGGTTCTCGTACCGGACGACGGAAACCGTCAGGGAGACCAGGTGCGGGTCGGTGAGCGGACTGGAGGAGATGGAGTACAGGCGTGGTTGCAGCCGGCCGAGGACCCCGGCCCACTCCTGCGCCCCGGCCCGGACGCCGAACTCGGCGACCACGTCCACGGCTTGCCTGCCCCAGGACCACTTCGCCAGCTCGCCCTTGTTGTCCGGGCGCAGCAGCCGCTTCAACTCCCGTGGGTCGCGGGCGCGTTCGGCGACGAAGCGGAGCAGGTCCGGAGTGATGCGGGTGATGTCCAGATGCCGCAGCAGGGCCTCGCCGAGGGGCGTCTCGCCCAGGCCGTCGAGGTGCACGCCGATGTCCCCGGCGGGTGCGCCGGGCGCGTCGTCCGGGCCGGACCCGGCGCCTTCCAGGCCGGTGACGGTCAGCCACTCCCGCACCAGGGCAGGCGAGTTGAGCGGGCGGACGCCGAGGGCGTCGCCCGTCTCGTAGACGAGCGGGGTCTCGCTGTCGCGGGTGTCGAAGGTGAAGCGGCGCACCTCCTTGTCCGAACCCGGGCGGCTCAGCAGGCGGTTGCCGGTGAGACGGGCCG
>NZ_VJZD01000070.1 GCF_009377175.1 Streptomyces adustus | reverse complement strand
CTCCTGACGACCGCTCAACTGCCTTCCGGCTACGTGAAGACGGTGCTTCAGAACGATCCGCCCACCCGCTCCGACCACGTCGCCTGCCTCGACACGCTCAACGCCCTGGAGTCCTACCGCACCACCCGCGCGGGCGCCGTCGAGGCCAGGGTCACCTTCGCCCAGAGCCAGAGCGGACCCTTCCTCCAGGAAGTACTGCGCCGCTCGCCCGGCAGTGGCGCGCGCGAGGAGCTGGCGCACGCGGCGAACGTGCTCTCCGGGTGCGACACGTTCAGCATCGGCTGGAGCGACGGGATGAAGGGCACGGAACATGTGTCGGCGCTCGGCTCGGCGGGGATCGGCGACGTCTCGTGGCACGCCACTGTCACCGTGACCAGCGAGACGCTCACCGTCCAGGAGAACCTGGTCCTGGTGGTCGTCGACAGGACCCTGGTGATCCTCAGCGAGGCGGGCAGCCCCGCGGCCCCCGCCCGCTCCCGCACCCTTTCCCTGGCCCGCACCGCGGCGGCCCGCCTGCGCTGAGGACCGCCGGGGGACGGCTATGTGACGGTCCGTGACATGCGCAGGTGCCGACTGCCGGGGACCGGCATGGCGCGGACGAGATGACCCCGGCCGACGAGGCGATGAACGAACCGCTGGACACCGAGCCCCCGGTCACCAGGGCCACGACGAAGCCCCGCCCCGACCGGCACAGCGTCCACCACTCGGACGTCACGGTCACCCTCACCGCCACCGACGACCTGTCCGGTGTGGCCAGGACCGAGTACGACCTCGACGGCAGGGGCTGGAAGAAGTACACCTCCCGGATCAAGGTGCACGGCGACGGCAGGCACCGGCTGCTGTTCCGCTCGATCGACCACGCGCAGAACCACGAGCGCACGAAGTCCCTCGGCATCCGTATCGCGCTCGACCCGCACGGGTACGGACCCGCGGGCTCCTGACTCGTGACTCCCGACGCCTGATTCCTGACTCCGACTTCCGACCCGAGACACCCCGAAGCACCTCGACGGCCCACCGGTTCGCCCGGCGGGCCGTTCGGTCGTCCGGGAGTGCGGCAGGTCCAGGGACCGGTCTTCCGCCTGACGGAAGGCGCGTTGCGCGGCGCCCGCAGCCGTCGGGACCCTGACTCCCACCACACCGAGCGGGGCGACGAGGCCCCGCGCTCAGGGACGGGGACGCCATGCCTCATACGACCGCCTTCGCCAGGAACCAGTGGTACGTCGCCGCCTACAGTCACGAGGTGGGGCGCGCGGAGCTGCTGGGACGGACGGTTCTCGGGGAGCCGCTGGTCCTGTACCGGACGGAGGCGGACGGGACCGCGGTGGCGTTGCACGACCGCTGTGTGCACCGGCGCTTCCCGCTGTCGGAGAGCCGGCTGGACGGCGACCGGATCGTGTGCGGCTACCACGGGTTCACGTACGACACCACGGGCACCTGCGTGTACGTGCCGGGCCAGCGGCGCATCCCGCGCACCGCCCGCGTGACCTCGTACCCGGTGGCCGAGCGGGACTCGCTGGTGTGGGTGTGGATCGGCGACCCGGAGTCGGCCGACCCGCAGACGATTCCGCGCGCCCGTCATCTCGACTCCCCCGGCTGGACCACGGTCCGTGGCATGGAGCCGATCGACGCCGACTACGGACTGCTGGTCGACAACCTCCTCGACCTCTCCCACGAGACGTATCTGCACGGCGGCTACATCGGCACGCCCGAGGTCGCCGAGACCCCGATCAGCACCGAGGTGGACGAGGGTGCGGGGGTGGTGCGGGTGAGCCGGCGCATGGACGACGCCGAGTGCCCGCCGTTCTACGCCCGTTCGACCGGCATCGAGGGCCGGATCACCCGCTGGCAGGACATCGAGTACCACGCGCCGTGTCTGTATCTGCTGCACAGCCGGATCGCCCCGGCCGGGGTGCTGCCCGAGGCGGACGGCAGCGACCCGGGCGCCTTCCACACCGAGATCACGTACGCGATCACGCCGTCGTCCGAGGGCAGGGTGTACGACTTCTGGGCGGTCTCGCGGGACTGGGCGACGGACGACGAGGAGGTCACCGAGTTCCTGCGGAGCAACAACCACACCGTCGTCATGCAGGACGTCGACGCGCTCAACCTGTTGCAGCGCACGCTCGGCACCGAGCGCGCCGGTTACCAGGAGCTGAGCATCAACATCGACACCGGCGGTCTGGCCGCCCGCCGTATCCTCGCCCGGCTGGTCGAGGAGGGCGGCAAGCCGGTGGAGCGGGCCCGGTGAGCGGCCTTCCGCCGCGCGAGCCGCGCGAGCCGCGCGAGATCTACCGCGTCGACTGGCTGCCGGGGACCGACGTGCTGCACGGCACCTGCCACTGCGGGGCCGAGCACCGCGCGCAGGACCCGGTCGCGATGTGGGAGTGGATGCTCGGCCACCCCGAGGGACACCAGCCCCGAGAGGACCGTTCGTGACCGTCCATGAGGTCGAACTCGTCGTCGAGCGGAGGGAGTTCGTGGCCGACGGCGTGCTCGCCCTGACCCTGCGCCGCCCCCGGGGCGAACTGCTCCCCGACTGGGAGCCCGGCGCTCATGTCGACCTCCTGCTCGGCCCGGACCTGGAGCGGCAGTACTCGCTGTGCGGTGATCCGGCGGACCGTACCGCGTGGCGGATCGCGGTGCTGCGGGAGCCGGCCGGGCGGGGCGGATCCGCCCATGTGCACGAGCGGTTGAGGCAGGGCGACCCCGTGCGGGCGCGCGGTCCGCGCAACCACTTCGCCCTGCGGCCGGCCGCCCGGTACCTCTTCGTCGCGGGCGGTATCGGGATCACCCCGATCCTGCCGATGGTGGCGGCGGCCCAGGCCCGGGGCGCGCGGTGGTCGCTGCTGTACGGCGGTCGCAACCGCGCGTCCATGGCGTTCGCCGGGGAGTTGGCCGGGTACGGGGAGCGGGTCACCGTCGTGCCCGAGGACGAGTGCGGTCCGCTCGACCTCGGACCGGCGCTCGACGCGCTGCCCGACGGCACCCTGGTCTACTGCTGCGGACCGGGCGCGCTGCTCGACGCCGTCGAGGCGCGGTGTCCGCCCGGTGTCCTGCACGTCGAGCGGTTCCGGCCGAAGCCCCGGCCGACGGGCCAGGAGGACGCGTCCGAGGGCGAGTTCGAGGTCGAGCTGGCGCTGAGCGGTCGTACGCTGACCGTCGCCCCGGGAATCTCCGTCCTCGAGGCCGTGCGCGCCGCCGGTGTCGAGGTGCTGTTCTCCTGCACCGAGGGGACCTGCGGCACCTGTGAGACGGACGTGCTCGAAGGCGTCCCGGAGCACCGGGACTCCGTGCTGACCGACCAGGAGCGGGCGACGAACGCGACCATGATGATCTGTGTCTCCCGCTGCCGGGGCGAGCGGCTGGTCCTGGAGCTGTGAGCCTCGCCCGGCGGGCTCAGCGGGTGACGATGCCGACGAACAGATTGATGGCGCTGGCGAGAATGCTGGTGCCGAAGACGTACGACAGGAGGCAGTGCCGCAGCACCATGGCACGGATCCGGGTGCTCGACACGCTGGTGTCCGAGACCTGGTAGGTCATGCCCAGGTTGTAGCTGAAGTAGATGAAGTCCCGGTACGCCGGTGGTTCCTGGGAGTTGAAGTCGATCCCGCCCATGGACTGCGGGTAGTAGAGGTAGGCGTACCGGGTGGCGTACATCAGGTGCAGGGCCGACCAGGCGGCGAACACGCCGAGGAGTGCCGTCACGGCGTGGGCGGGGTCGGAGTTGCCGAGCAGCAGCACGACGATGCCGACCAGTCCGCACACCGCGGTCCCGATCACCGCCAGCTCCTCGGCCACGGGCCGCAGATCCTCACGCCCGGCGTGCCGGTGCGTGGCGGTGGCGTCCATCGGCCACAGCACGATCCAGCCCGTCACCACGAAGAAGGCCTCGGTCGCGGCGATGCCGGCCAGCACGCCCAGCGGTGTGTCGGTCGGCACGGCGACGGCGGCGCCCACCCCGGCCCCGACGAGCCCGGCACAGGCCAGCCGTGGGATGGCGGAGAGCGGCAGCCAGATACGCATGAGTCTGGACATTAACCGACGTTCTCGATTCCGGCGTCCACGGTCGCCCCGGCGTATCACGCCCTCCCGGCCGACCCGGCCGGCCGTGGGTCCCATCCGTCGGACAGGCCCTAGCCCGCATGGGCCATCGGGCGCGCGCTCCCCCGTTCCGGGCGGCAGGGTGTTGGTGCGGGCCAGACGCGCCCATCAGGGACGATCAGCACCTCAAGGCCGGGAGGATCCATGCGGGAGAAGCCGCTGAGCAAGATCGGCGAAGAGCTGTTGCGCCTGCGCCACGGTTTGTCGCGCACCTCGGAGCACCGGTCGCCGACCCCCGGTTTCGGGATCGACGGCGAGCTGGCCGCCGGCTTCGTCGACGACGCCCTCTCGCCGCAGCAGCAGGTGCAACTGGCCCAGCAGGTGGCGGGGATGCTGCCCTTCCACTGGTCGCAGTCCAACACCTACGCGTCGGTCATGTCGCAGATCCTGGAGCATGTCGGCAGTCAGCAGAAGCTGATGCGCTGGCTGGACGGTTTCCCCGGCCTGCCCCGGCTGACGGCCCGGCTGTACGTCGTGATGGGTCTGCTCGACGAGTTCAGTGGGAAGTCCGCCGTGGTCACCGCGTTGCGCGAGTTCCGTGAACAGACGCCGGTCCCGCCGGGCCTCCAGGGCTGTCTGCTGCCGGAGACCGACGACGAGACGCTGGCCGGTCTCGCCTTCCGGATCGAGGAGCATCTCGGCGACCAGGAGATGGACAAGGCCGTGGAGATCGCCCTGGCCACGACCGACTGCCTGCGGCGTGTCGCGCCGCGCGCCACGGAGCTCGACCCCTCGGTCGACGACATGGGCGAGCTGATGTCGCACAGCCAGCAGGACCTCCAGGACGCGGCCGCCGAGGCCGGCGGCTGAGGCAGCCGCCTCGCGGCGGCGGTCCGGCGCCCCTGGTCAGGCGGATCTGGTGATGGTGACCTTGACGTGCTTCATCAGCGGCTGGTCGCTCTGGGTGCTGTAGTCGCCGATCGCGCACAGCACGTTCATCTCCGGCATGTAGCCGGCCGCGCAGCCGCGCGGGATGTCGTAGGGAATGGCGAGGTAGCCGTCGAGGTGCCGGTGGCTGCCGTCCTTGGCGGTGCTGGTGATGTCGACCGGGTCGAACTCGCGGACGCCGCGCTCGCGCATGTCGTCCTCGTTCATGAAGACGAGCGTGCGCAGCCCCTTGACGCCCCGGTAGCGGTCGTCGTCGGAGTAGATGGTCGTGTTCCACTGGTCGTGGGACCGCATGGTCCCCAGCGCCAGGGTGCCCGGGGCCGGGACGACGTCGGGCAGCGGGGCGGCGGAGAACTCGGCGCGCCCCGAGGGGGTCAGGAAGACCAGTTCGCGGGCGGGCTGTCTGATGCGGAAGCCGAGCGGCAGGCGCACCCTGCGGTTGCAGTCCTCGAAGCCGTCGAGGGTCTGGGCCATCGTGTCGCGGATGCGGTCGTAGTCCTCGACGTACCACTCCCACGGGGTGTCGCTGCCGGGGAGGGCGGCGCGGGCCAGGCCGGCGATGACGGCGGGCTCGGACAGCAGGTGCGGCGAGGCGGGACGCTTCATGCCGACGGAGAGATGGACCATGCTCATCGAGTCCTCGACCGAGGTGCTCTGGACGCCGCCGCGCTGGTGGTCCTTCTCGGTGCGGCCCAGACAGGGCAGGATGAGCGCCCGGCGGCCGTGGACGAGGTGGCTGCGGTTGAGCTTGGTGCTCACCTGGACGGTGAGTTCGCATCTGCGCAGGGCTTCGTAGGTGTACGGGGTGTCGGGCGCGGCGAGGGCGAAGTTGCCGCCCATGCCGACGAACACCTTGACGTCTCCGCGGTGCATGGCGTGGATGGTGGCGACGGTGTCGAGCCCGTGCTCGTGCGGCGGGTCGATCTTGCAGACCTCCGCCAGGCGGTCCAGGAACTCCTCGGTGGGCCGGTGGTCGATGCCGCAGGTGCGGTTGCCCTGGACGTTGCTGTGTCCGCGCACCGGTGAGGGTCCCGCTCCCTCGCGCCCCAGATTGCCGCGCAGCAGAAGGAGGTTGACGATCTCACGGACGGTGTCGACGCCGTGTTCGTGCTGGCTGACGCCCAGGCACCAGCTGACGATGCTGCGGTCGGCGTCGCCGTAGACGCGTGCTGCCTTCAGGACGTCGGCGCGGTCGAGACCGGACTGCCGCTCGATCTCCTCCCAGGTGGTCGCCTCGCACACCGCGCGGTACTCGTCGAAGCCGGCCGTGTAGCGGTCGATGAACTCCTGGTCCACCGCCTTCGGGTCGCGCCTGGCCTCTTCGAGCACGGCCTTGGCCATGCCGCGCAGCAGCGCCATGTCGCCGCCGATACGGGGCTGGAGGTTCAGGGTGCTGGTCCTGGTCGTCTTCATCAGGGCCATGTCCATGAAGTCGTGCGGCACGATGGTGCGGGTGGCGGCCGCCTCGACCAGCGGGTTGATGTGCACGATCTGGGCGCCCCGGTGATACGCCTCGGCGAGCGCGGTGAGCATCCTGGGCGCGTTGGAGGCCGCGTTGACGCCCATGATGAACAGGGCGTCGGTGGTCTCCCAGTCCTGGAGGTCGACCGTGCCCTTGCCGGTGCCGAGGGACGCCTGAAGGGCGCGGCCGCTGGCCTCGTGGCACATGTTGGAGCAGTCCGGCAGGTTGTTCGTGCCCAGTTCGCGGGCGAACAACTGGTACAGGAACGTGGCTTCGTTGCCGAGGCGGCCCGAGGTGTAGAACGACGCCTGGTTCGGATCGTCCAGTTCCCGCAGGATCCGGCCGGCCAGCTCGAACGCGTCGTGCCAGGCGATCGGGACGTAGTGGTCGGACTCGGGGTCGTACACCATCGGTTCGGTCAGCCGGCCCTGGTCCTCCAGGGCGAAGTCGC
This sequence comes from Streptomyces adustus, assembly GCF_009377175.1. Taxonomy (GTDB): domain Bacteria; phylum Actinomycetota; class Actinomycetes; order Streptomycetales; family Streptomycetaceae; genus Streptomyces; species Streptomyces adustus. The sequence continues at coordinate 31,591 of NZ_VJZD01000070.1, read as the reverse complement.
TCCAGCCGGCGAGTTCCGTGACCGTGTGGTCGGCGAAGAACTCGCGGCCCACCCGTTTGCGGGTCATCTCCCAGGTGACGTGCTTGATGCCGTTCTCGCAGATGTCCAGGTGCAGGCCCTTGGTGTCGTCCGGCCAGGCACACCCGGGGCAGTCGAAGCCGGTGTTCTCGTGGTTCATCCGCATGATCGCCCGCGGCCCGTCCACGAGTGCGCGCTCGCGCGTCAGCACCCGTGTCACGCTCTTGGCGGCGCCCCAGCCCGCGGCCGGGTGGTGGTACGGATGGAAGCTCGGCTCTTCCGCGGGGGCGGGGCCGACACGGGGCTCCGGTCGCCCCTGGTCCTCATGGGAGGCGTTCAAGGCAGTCATCCCCTTCGACCGTCGGGGCCCGGCCCGGTGGCCGCCCGGCCCGACGGTCGTCGCTCCTCCTCAGGCTATTCCGGTGGTTCACCGGGCGCCACGGGACGGGCCCGCGGCAGGCCGACGCCTCGCTTCGACGGTGCGGCCGAGCCCCGTGACGCCACAGCACCTCCGTTAGGATGCGCAGAAATAGGGCCTTTCACCCCATTCTTCCCGCCCGTCCCGAGGAGCAGGAATGACCAGCGAACCCGCACCGATCAGCGACGCCGGCCGGCGCGCCCTCGAACAGGAGCTCGCCGATGTCCGCGCGGAACGCGAGACGGTCGCGGCGACCCTGCGGGACCCCGACACGGTCGGCGACCGCGCCGACGAGGCCGACGAGTTGCAGCGCGCCAACGAACTCGACCGCCTCGACGCCCGTATCTCGGAGATCACCACGCGACTCGGCCAGGCGGCCGAGGCGGGCCGGCCCTCCACCGACCGGGTCGGCGTGGGCAGCACGGTCACCGTGCGTTTCGCCGACGGCTCGACGGAGGTCTTCCGGATCGGCGAGCTGGCCGAGGCCTCGGACCAGACCCTGGTCACGGCCGACAGTCCGCTCGGGCGGGCGCTCCTCGGCCACAGCGCGGGCGACTCGGTGCACTACGACACGCCCGAGCGCAGGGTGACGGCGGTGGTGGTGTCCCTCGGGACACCTCCCGAGGGACAGGGGTGATCCGCGGACCGCTGCGGACTCAGTCCTGGTAGCCGGTCGGCGGGAAGGGGGCACGCGTCTTGCGGGTGACCGTGCCGGTAGGGAGCTCACCCGTGCTCGCTCGGCGGTCGACCTCGGCCTGCGCCGCCAGATACGCGGCCTGCGGGGTCAGCGGGGTCGCGGCGGGCAGGGCCATCTCCCGGCGGTCGCGGTCCGCGCGCAGTTCCAGGGCGTCGAGGTCGGGCCGCAGGGGCATACCCCTGCTCCGGCTGTAGTCGGTGGTGCCTTCCACCGCCTGGTTGGACTTGTGGTGGTGTCCCATGTGTCCGTCCTCCTTCGGTGCGCGCCCGAGCGATCACCCGTGGGCAGGGACACCCCTGGGCACGGGCCGAACGCGTGCCCGGCTCCTCGCGGAGTACTGCTTCCGCGAGGCGGGAACAGCGCTTCCGTTCCCTTGTCGCGCGCCATGGAACGAGGGTAGTCGCGCAATCGCGGCAGCACTCGGCGGACGCCTCACGAGGAGCCACCCCTGGCGGAGCGTGACCCGCCCACGGCACCGGGTCACGACCGCGCGCCGACGCCCGGTCGTGCGCGCGAGCCCGTGGCGGACCGGGTCCGCGTCGGCGTTCAGGCCGGCGGGGCGGGCAGGTCGTCGAGGAAGGTGACGGTCGGCACGTGGAACAGGGATCCGGTGACCGGCGTCGAGAAGTCGAGGATGCGGTCGTGCACGGCCTCGCCGTCGCCGAGGAACATGTTCCGCAGCATCTGCTCGGTCACGTCGGGTGTCCGCGCGTAGCCGATGAAGTACGTGCCGAACTCGCCCCTGCCGACCGTGCCGAACGGCATGTTCTCGCGGATGATCTTGCGTTCGGTGCCGTCCTCGTCGGTGACGGTGGTCAGGGCCACGTGGGAGTCGGCGGGTTTGGCGTCGTCGGGGAATTCGACGTTGGCCGCCTTCGTACGTCCGATGGCCCGCTCCTGCTCCTGTGCGGGCAGGGCGTTCCAGGCGGTCAGGTCGTGCAGGTACTTCTGCACGATCACATAGCTGCCCCCGGCGAAGCGGGGGTCCTCGTCGCCGATGAAGACCGCGTCGTCCGCGCGCCGCCCCTCGGGGTTCTCGCTGCCGTCCACGAAGCCGAGCAGGTCGCGCTCATCGAAATACCTGAAGGCCTGGACCTCGTCGACCACCGTGACCGCGTCGCGCAGCCGCTCCCCGATCAGCCGGGTCAGTTCGAAGCACAGGTCCATACGGCGGGCACGCAGATGGAAGAGGAGGTCGCCGGGAGTGGCCGGGGCGCGGTGGCGTTCGCCGGTCAACTCCACGAACGGGTGCAGGCCTTGGGGCCGGGGTCCGGAGAAGAGCCGGTCCCAGGCCGCCGATCCGATGCCGACCACGCAGTCGAGTTCGTCGTCGGGCGCGCGGAAGGCGACCGAGCGGCGCAGGCCCGACACGTCCTCCAGCAGCCCGCGGACCTGGTCCTCCCGCCCCGGCGTGACGGTGGCCACGAGCACCACGGCGGACCTGGCGGGCGGGGCGATCACACGCTGCGGCTCGACCACGTACGGCCTCCTCCTCGGATGCGGAACGGGCCGTCGCGGGCGCAACGGTCCGTCACTGCCACCATCCTGCTGCGTCCCGGCCGAAGCGGCGCGAGGACCGCAGCCGACCGCACCGCCGAACGGCCCCGCCGGGACCGCGCCCCTCGCCCGCGCCGCGCCCGCCTGCGAGCCCGTCCGCGCCGACGCGGCCCGGCCCGGGCGGGGGTCCGGCTCACCCGGCAGGCGTGGGCGGCGGCCCGGACCGATGCGGCCCGCGGGACCCGCCGGGCTCTCCGGCCGCTAGCGGTGCCGGGTCCGTGATCCGCAGGTCCGCCTCGATCCGTGCCACGGTCGCCAGCAGCGGTGGCAGCAGGTCGCGGCGGACGGCGGCGACGGTGGTGCGGCCGGCGGACACGGCGATGTTCACACCCGCGACGACGGCGCCGTCCCGACCCCGTACCGGGACGGCCACGGACCGCAGTCCCTCCTCCAGCTCCTGGTCGACGAGGGCGTGGCCCTGCCGCCGCACCCGCCGCAGTTCGGCGCGCAGGGCGTCGGGGTCGACGATCGTGCGCGCGGTCAGCGGGGGCGGGCAGGCCCGGGCGAGTCGGGCGTCGAGGTCCTCGTCCGGGGCGTGGGCGAGGATCGCCCGGCCGACGGAGGTCACCAGGGCCGGGAACCGGGTGCCCACGGTGATCGACTCCGCCATGATGCGGCGGGTCGGGACCCGGGCGACGTACACGATGTCGTCGCCGTCGAGGAGGCACAGCGAGGACGACTCCCTTACGTCCGCGACGAGTTGCTCCAGGTGCGGCCGGGCGATCTGCGGCAGGGTCAGGCCGGCCAGGTAGGCGTAGCCGAGTTCCAGCACCCTGGGGGTGAGCCGGAAGAGACGGCCGTCGCTGTGGACGTAGCCGAGGTCGACGAGGGTGAGGAGCAGGCGCCGGACGGCCGCGCGGGGCAGTCCGCAGGCGCGGGCCACCTCGCTCAGGGTGCGCTCGGGCCGCTCGGCGTCGAAGGAGCGGATGACGGCCAGGCCCCGCTCGAAGGACCGTACGAAATGCGATGCACGGGCTTCCGTGGGCATCGTCGCCTCCCGGTGGTCGTACGGACACGGTTCCTCACACGCTGAGGGCGCGATTCAATAACTGTCAACAATTTTGTCAGCCAAGGGCATTGACCCGGCCGGACGGCCGCACCTACGTTCCCGCTTGAGCCATTGAGCACTACTGTGCGGTCTGCGCACAGCCTGTCGGAACACCGTTGTCTGCACAGGAGGAGCCATGCGTCGTCTGCTCGCCGGTCTCGCGGCCGGTACCTTTCTGCTCGCCACCGCGGCCTGCGGCTCGTCCGGGGACTCCGGTACGTCGGGCAAGGCCGCCTCGTCCGGCGGCACCACCACGGTCAAGCTGGGCCTCATCCCCATCGTCGACGTGGCGCCCGTCTACCTCGGCGTGAAGAAGGGCTTCTACGCCGAACACGGCCTGAAACTGTCCCTGACGACCGCGCAGGGCGGCGCGGCGATCGTGCCGGGCGTGGTCAGCGGCCAGTTCCAGTTCGGGTTCTCCAACGTGACCTCGCTGATGATCGCCCAGTCCAACAACGTCCCGGTGAAGGCCATCGCCAACGGCATCGCCTCGACGGGCGTGCAGGGCAAGGACTTCGGGGCCATCACCGTGAAGAAGGGCAGCCCCCTGAAGTCCGCGAAGGACCTGGAGGGCAAGAAGGTCGCCATCAACACCCTGAAGAACATCAACGAGACCGCGGTGCGCGAGTCGGTCCGCAAGGCGGGCGGCGACCCGGACAAGGTGAAGTTCGTCGAGCTCGCCTTCGACCAGATGCCCGCCGCCCTCGACAGCGGCCAGATCGACGCCGCGATGGTCGTCGAACCGGCGCTCGCCACCGTCAAGAGCCAGGGCGGCGTGGAGATCGCCTCCCCCCTGGTCGACGTCGCCCCGAACCTCACCGTCGCCATGTACTTCACCTCGACGCAGTACGCGCAGCAGAACCCGGAGGTGGTCAAGAAGTTCCAGGAGGCCACCGCCGAGTCCCTGGCCTACGCCGACTCCCACCCGGACGAGGTACGGGACGTCGTGACCACCTACACCAAGATCCCGGCCTCGGTGCTGGCCCAGGTCACCCTGCCGAAGTGGCCGGCCGCCGCCGACCGCGCGTCCATCGAGGCGCTGGAGAAGCTGGGGCAGCAGGACGGCCTGTTCAAGACGGCCCCCGACCTGGACAAGCTGCTGCCGTGAAAGGGCTGAACGCACTCCTCGGTGCGGCCGGGCTCGCCGTCCTCCTCGCCCTCGGGGAGGCGGTGCCGCGGCTCGGCCTGGTCAAGGCCGCCTATTTCCCGCCCACCAGCCGCATCGCGGGCGCGTTCGTCGACGAACTCACCGACGGAGCCTTCTGGAGCGCGCTCGGCGACACCCTCACCGGCTGGGCGCTGGGCCTGGGGACGGCGGTGGGCGCGGGCATCGTGGTCGGAGTCGTCGTCTCGGTCGTCCCCCATCTGCGCGAGGCCACGGCGTCGACGATCGAGTTCCTGCGCCCGATCCCGTCCGTCGCGCTGATCCCGCTCGCCGTGCTGCTCTACGGCACCGAACTGCGCTCGGTGCTGCTGCTCGTCGTGTACGCCTCCTTCTGGCAGGTGCTGATCCAGGTCCTCTACGGGGTCCAGGACGTCGACCCGGTCGCGGAGGAGACGGCACGCTCGTACGGCCTGGGCACCTGGGCGCGGATCCGGCATGTGCTGTGGCCGACCGCGCTGCCGTACGTCATCACCGGTGTCCGGCTGGCCGCGGCGGTCGCGCTGATCCTCGCCATAACCGCCGAACTGGTCATCGGCGCACCGGGGTTGGGGGCGCGGATCGCGGTGGCGCAGACCTCGCAGGCGGTGCCCGAGATGTACGCGCTGATCGTGGTCACCGGACTGCTGGGCCTGCTGATCAACGTCGGGGCGCGGGCGGCGGAGCGCCGGGCGCTGGCCTGGCACCAGTCGGTGCGCGGGGAGGTGACGGTGTGAGGCCCGTCCTGCTCAGGCTGGGGTTCGTGCTCGGTCTGCCGGCCGTGCTCGTCGCGCTGTGGTGGGCGGCGTCCGACGGCAGCACGAACGTGTACTGGCCGCCGCTGCGGACCATCCTGAAGACGTTCCCGGACGTGTGGACGGCCGACCGGCTGCGCTCGGACGTGCTGCCCAGCGTGGCGCGGCTGGCCGCCGGGTACGCGACGGCGGCCGCCGCCGGGGTCGCGCTGGGCACGGTGATCGGCTCCTACCGGCGGGTGCGCGCGGTGTGCGAGCCGGTCCTGGAGTTCCTGCGCGCGGTGCCGCCGCCCGTGCTCGTGCCGGTCATCATGCTGTTCGCGGGGATCGGCGACACCATGAAGATCGTGGTGATCGCGAGCGGCTGTGTGTGGCCGGTGCTGCTCAACACGGTCGAGGGCGTACGGGCGGTGGACCCGGTGATGGCGGAGACCGCCCGCTCCTACGGCATCGCCGGGCCCGCCCGGCTGCGGCACCTGGTGCTGCGCTCGGCGAGTCCGCAGATCTTCGCGGGCCTGCGGCAGGCGCTGTCCATCGGCATCATCCTGATGGTCATCAGCGAGATGTTCGCGGCCAGCAACGGGCTCGGCTTCACCATCGTGCAGTTCCAACGGGGGTTCGCCATCCCCGACATGTGGACCGGGATCCTGGTGCTCGGTCTGCTCGGCTTCGTGCTGTCCGCGCTCTTCCAGGTGGTCGAGCGGCGGGTGCTCGCCTGGTACCACGGGCTGCGCGCCGCGAACCGGCGGTCCCCGTGAACTCCGTGAAAGGTCGGTCCATGCTCGACGTACGCGGCTTGCAGAAGGTCTACGAGGGGTCCGGGCGCCGGGTCGAGGCGGTGCGGGACCTGACCTTCACCGTGGAGGCCGGTGAACTGGTCTGTCTGGTCGGCCCGTCGGGGTGCGGCAAGACGACCCTGCTGAAGTGCATCGGCGGGCTGCTGACGCCGACCGCGGGCGAAGTGCTGCTGGCGGGGAAGCGGGTGACCGGGCCGCCGCCCGGGATGGCGTTCGTCTTCCAGGAGTACGGCCGCAGCCTCTTCCCGTGGATGCGGGTCGCCCAGAACGTGGAACTCCCGCTGAAGCAGAAGAGCTTGAGCAAGGAGCGGCGCAGGGAGCTGGTCGCCGACGCGCTGGGCTCGGTGGGTCTCGCGGACGCCGCCGGGGCCTACCCGTGGCAGCTGTCGGGCGGTATGCAGCAGCGGGTCGCGATCGCCCGCGCGCTGGCCTACGAGCCCGACGTGCTGCTGATGGACGAGCCGTTCGCGGCCGTGGACGCCCAGACCCGCGCCGATCTGGAGGACCTGGTGCGGGGGTTGTGGCGGGAGCGCGGGATCACCGTCCTGTTCGTCACCCACGACATCGACGAGGCGGTGTATCTCGGCGAGCGGGTGGTGGTGCTGTCCGCCTCCCCCACCGTGGTGCAGGAGACGCTGAAGGTCGATCTGCCGATCGAGCGGGACCAGTTGACCACCCGGGTGGCCCCGCGCTTCGCCGAACTGCGCACCCATGTCTATGCGCAGATCCAGGCGGCGAAGCGCGGGGTCCCCCGTCAGCCGGATGCTCCGGAGGAGCTCAGGACAGATACGCCTCCACCTCACTGAACTGGCCCGCCGGCCAGCCGGTGTTGGCGGTGACGCTCAGCCGCAGATAGCGCAGGCTCGTACCGGCGGGCAGGGTGACGGTGGCCGTGTTGCCGGTCGCGGGATCGAAGCGGTAGCCCTGCGAGGCCACGACCGTGGAGTACGCCGATCCGTCCGTGCTGCCCAGCACGGACAGGGTCTGGGTACGGGCACCCCAGGCGGCGGAGGGCGGCAGCTTGAGCACCAGTCGGCGCACGGCCTGCGCCGAGCCGAGGTCGACCGTCCAGGACTGCGGGAAGGCGTAGTTCGTCGACTCCCAGTAGCTGTTCGCGTCGCCGTCGACCGCCTTGCCGGGGGTGTAGACGTCCTGCGATCCGGTGGCGGTGGCGGGGCGCCCCTTGGCGAGGTTGCGGGTGGGGTCCGGGTCGGGGTTGCCCTGGCCGGGCTGCGGCCAGGTCGAGCAGTCCGACCAGGTGGTGCTCCAGCCGGAGTTGCCGCCGCCGTCGGTGAGGGCGAAGCTGCCCGAGCCGTTGGGGTAGGGGCAGTTGTAGACACCGGCGGCGCCCACGCCGGTCGCGGTCACGTTGCGCAGGACGGCCGCGCCCTGCGCCTCGGCCTGCACCACCACCGTTCCGGTGTTGCGTACGGTCGCCCCCGTCACGTTGACGTTCCGGACCGAGTAGCCCTGCCCGCCGCCGGAGACGAACTCGAAGGCGCTGTAGGGGCTGTCGCTGATCGTGGTGTTGGTGATGTTCACGGTGGCGTTGATGGCGCTGTCGTAGGAGTCGACCCGCAGGGCACCCATCGGGTGGTTCCAGTTGGGGTTCAACGCCCCCGTGCGGACCAGGGTGTTGCCGTCGACCGTGATGGTGCCGGCCAGCGGGGAGAAGGGGTCGAGGAACTTCTGGTTGGAGATCGCGATGCCGCTGCCGAGGGCGTTGGTGTCGGAGACCAGGTTGTTGCGCACCGCGATGTCGGTGCCGCCGTAGATCGCGATGCCGTTGGCGAGGTTCGGCTGCGAGATCGTGTTGTTCTCGAAGCTGCTGCCGCTGTCCGGGCCGTTCAGGGACCACATGGCGAGGGAGTCGTCGCCCTGGTTGCGCAGGAAGTTGTTGCGCACGCGCACGCCGTGCGCGTTGCCGTTGAGGTTGAGGCCGTCGGCGGTGGTGTCGAGGATGCGGTTGTTCTCGACGACCAGGTTGTCGTTGTTGCCCATCAGCCAGAAACCGCACTTCAGATGCTGGATCCACATGCCGGACACCGAACTGTTGGGCCCGAGGGTGCCGTTGACGAAGTTGTCCGGGTTGGAGTCGACGCGTTCGGTGACCTCGCCGATGACCGCGAAGTCCTTGATGCGGACGTTCCCGGCGGAGCCGGACTGGTCGATGAACCGGGAGGTGTGCACGACCGAGTACCAGCTTCCGGCGCCCTGGAGCGTGACGTTCTGCACGCCGTTCAGGGAGGAGGTGAGGCGGTAGTCGCCCGGCGGGATCCAGACCACTCCGCCCTGGGCGGCCGCGATGGCGTCCCGGAAGGCCTGGGTGGAGTCGCCGTTGCCGCTGGGGTCGGCGCCCTTGGAGGTGACGGACACCGAGCCGGCGGGCTGGCCGGCGGCCGCGGCGACCTGCTCGAAGTCGGCGACGTCCACGGTGACCTGGGTGCCGGTCGAGACGAAGGCGACCTTGTCCCCGGCCTGGACGTTCTGTCCGAGCATCAGCCGGGCGTTGTCGAAGAAGTGGTGGGTCTTCGCACCCGCGATCCAGCCGGTGTCGACATACGAGTACTTGGAGGTCACGGCCAGCGTCTTCGCCAGCCGGGTGCCGTTGACGTACACGTCGAGGGTGCCGGACTGACCGTCCGGGACGCTGTAGGAGACGTTCACGGCGTTGGCCGCGGCGGGGACGGTGAACTCCACGCGCTGTCCGGAGGTGATCCGGACCGCCTGGCGGCCGGAGGCCTCCGAGGCGAGGGTGCCCTGGGTGTAGTCCGGGCCGATCCGGCTGCCGGTGGTGGTCGCCGACTCCGCCTCGACGGAGGTGAACGGGAGGGTGGCGCCCGCGGCCGCGTGGGCGGTGGGGGCCACGGTGACGAGCAGGCCCGCGGCGAGGGCGACGGCCGCCCCGATGGCTGGCATGTGCCTGACATGCCTGATGCTGCTGCTCTGCATGTGCTGATCCCTTCATCGTGGGGGTGGGTGCGGGGACAGCGATGCGCCCGGGCCGCGCGCGGTGCGGGAGCAGGGCGCTCCGGCACCGCGCGCGGTACCCGGGGCAGGGTGCTACGGCGGTGCTGCGACGGCTCAGCGGCGCAGCCAGGCCGCGGTGTCCTGCGGGAGCCGGCCCCGGTCGTCCAACGGGGAGCTGGTGAGCAGGAGTTCGGTGTGGGCGGGCAGCTCGACGGGGTCGGCGCCCAGGTTCACGACACAGCTCGCGCCGTCCGCCCGGGAGAAGGCGAGGACGCCCTCGGGAGCGTCCAGCCAGGTCAGCGGGCCGTCGCCGAGCACAGGACGCAGGGCGATGGCCCGACGGTAGAGGGTCAGCACGGAGCGCGGGTCGTCCTGCTGCCGGTCCACCGCGTACCAGGCCCAGCCCGCGGGCTGCGGCAGCCAGGGCTCGGCGTCGGCGGCGGACCCGAAGCCCGCGTGCGGCGCGTCGGCCGCCCAGGGCAGCGGTACCCGGCAGCCGTCGCGGCCCGGGTCGGCGCCGCCGGAGCGGAAGTGCATCGGGTCCTGGATCCGGTCGACCGGGATGTCGGCCTCCGGCAGCCCCAGTTCCTCGCCCTGGTAGAGGTAGACCGCGCCGGGCAGGGCCAGCGACAGCAGGGCGGCGGCGCGGGCCCGGCGGATGCCCAGGGCCAGGTCGGTCGGGGTGCCGAAGGCCTTGGCGGCGAAGTCGAAGCCGGTGTCCTCGCGGCCGTAGCGGGTGACCGTGCGGGTCACGTCGTGGTTGCACAGCACCCAGGTGGCGGGGGCGCCGACGGGCGCGTGCTCGGCCAGGGTGGTGTCGATCGACGCCCGCAGCCGGCCCGCCTCCCAGGGGCAGGACAGGAAGGAGAAGTTGAAGGCGGTGTGCAGCTCGTCGGAGCGCAGATAGCGGGCGAAGCGCTCCGCGTCGGGCAGCCAGACCTCGCCCACGAACACCCCGTCGTAGGCGTCGGCGACCGTACGCCAGGAGCGGTAGACGTCGTGGAGTTCGTCGCGGTCGACGTAGGGCAGCGGGCCGCCGTTCCCGTCGAGGTCGGGCAACTCCGGGTCCTTGGCGAGCAGGGCGGCGGAGTCGATGCGCACGCCCGCGACGCCGCGCTCGAACCAGAAGCGCAGGATGTCCTCGTGCTCCTGGCGGACCGCCGGGTGGGCCCAGTTGAGGTCGGGCTGTTCGGGCGTGAACAGGTGCAGGTACCACTCGCCGTCGGGCAGCCGGGTCCACACCGGTTCGGTGGAACCGACGAACTGGGACGGCCAGTTGTTGGGCGGCAGCGCGCCGTCCGGGCCGCGTCCGGGGCGGAAGTGGAACAGCTCGCGTTCGGGGCTTCCGGGGCCGGCCGCGAGCGCCGCCCGGAACCAGGGGTGCTGGTCGGAGACGTGGTTGGGCACGATGTCGACGATGGTGCGGATGCCCAGCTCGCGCGCCTCGGCGATGAGTTTCTCGGCCTCGGCGAGCGTGCCGAACGCGGGGTCGACGGCCCGGTAGTCGGCGACGTCGTAGCCGCCGTCCTTCATGGGCGAGAGGTACCAGGGGTTGAACCACAGCGCGTCGACGCCGAGTTCGGCGAGGTACGGCAGCCGGGCGCGGACCCCCGCGAGGTCCCCGGTGCCGTCGCCGTCGCCGTCGGCGAAGCTGCGGACGTACACCTGGTAGATGACGGCGCGGCGCCACCAGTCGGTGTCCCGGGTGCGGGCGGTCGGGGGCTGTCCCACGGTGCGTGCCTTTCTGTCGGGGAGGGAGGGCGTCAGCCCTTGGTGCTGCCCGCGCTGATGCCGGCGATGATGTGCCGCTGGAAGACCAGGAACAGGGCGACCATCGGGATGCTGGCGATCACCATCGCGGCGATCAGCACGGTCAGCTGGATGTTCTGCGACAGCTGGACGAGCGCTACGCTGATCGGCTGCTTGTCGGTGTCGGAGAAGACCATCAGCGGCCACAGGAAGTCCTGCCAGACGGCGACCAGCGCGAAGATCGACACCACACCCAGCACCGGCCGGGACATCGGCAGCACGATCGACCACAGGGTGCGCAGTCTGCCCGCGCCGTCGATCTCGGCGGCCTCCAGCACATCGCGCGGGAGCTGGTCGAAGAACCGCTTGAGCAGATACAGGTTGAAGGCGTTGGCGACGGCCGGCAGCCAGATGCCCAGCGGGTCGTTGAGCAGGCTGGTGTGGATCAGCGGCAGGTCGGCGACGGTCAGGTACTTGGGCACGACCAGCGCCTGGGCCGGGACCATGAGGGTGGCGAGGATGCCGCCGAGGATCACCTTGCCGAACGCGGGCCGCAGCCGGGACAGGGCGTAGGCGGCTGCCGTGCACAGCACCAGCTGGAACAGCCAGGCGCCGGCCGCCTGGACCACGGTGTTCCACAGGTGCTGCGGGAGCTGCATCAGGTCCCAGGCGTCGGTGTAGCCGCTGAGGTGCCAGTGCTTCGGGACCAGGGTCGGCGGGGTCTGCGCCACCTCGTCCGGCGACTTCGCCGCGCCGGTCACCATCCAGTAGACGGGGAACAGGAAGGCGAGCGTGAAGAGCACGACGACGCCGGTGAACACGCTCCAGTAGACGGCCCGGCCGCGGGGGCGGGCCAGGGTCGCCGGGGAGACCAGGGTACGGACGTCGCTCATGCGCCCTCCTCGCTGGAGCGGGTGAGCCGCAGATAGAGGGCGGAGAACGCGCCCAGGACCAGCAGCAGCATGACGCTGAGGGCGCAGGCGCCGCCAAAGTCGTTGTAGAGGAAGGCGTACTTGTAGATCAGGTAGAGGACGGTCACCGTGGCGTTCTCCGGTCCGCCGCCGGTGATGACGAACGGTTCGGTGAACACCTGCATGGTGGCGATGACCTGAAGGAGCATCAGCATCAGGATGACGAACCTGGTCTGCGGGATCGTCACATGGCGGATGCGCTGGAGGAGGTTCGCGCCGTCGAGTTCGGCGGCCTCGTACAGCTCGCCCGGGATCGACTGGAGCGCGGCGAGGTAGATGAGGACGGTGCCGCCCATGTTGGCCCAGGTGGCGACGAGGACGAGGGAGACCAGGGCGGTGTCTGCGCCGTTGGACCAGTTCGAGGTGGGCAGGTGCAGAAACCGCAGCGCCTCGTTGGCCAGGCCGGTGCCGGGGTCGTAGAACCACTTCCACAGCAGGGCGCTGACCACCGGCGGGATCATCACCGGCAGATAGACCGCGACCCGGAAGAACGCCTTCGCGTGCCGCAGCTCGTTGAGGACGAGCGCGAGGACGAAGGGGACGGCGAAGCCGATCAGCAGGGCGAGCAGGGTGAAGGTGAGAGTGTTGCGCCAGGCGGCGGTGAACTCGGGGTCGTGCAGCACGCGGGTGAAGTTGGCGGTGCCGACCCACTCCGGCGGGGAGCCGGGCGTGTACTTCTGGAAGGCGATCACGACGGCACGGATCGCCGGGTACCAGGAGAAGAGGGCGAAGCAGAGGAGGCCGCCGACGAGGAACGCGTAGGCGCGGGCCTGGTCGGCGAGGCGGCGCCGCCTCCGGTCCCGGACCGGGGGCGGCGTGCGCACCGGGCGGACGGCGATCGCCTCGGGGGCGGTCGGCCGTGCTGCCGTGGTCTTGGTCATGTCCGGTCAGCCTCGGGCCAGGATGCCGTCGATCTTGCCGGAGGCGTCCTTGAGGAGCTGGTCGATGTCCGCGTCCTTCTTGGTGAGGACCGCCGAGACGACACCGTCGAGGACGGAGTAGATCTGCTGGGCGTTGGGCGGCTCGATCTTCATCTTCAGGCTCTGGTTGCCGTCGAGGAAGGCCTGGTAGTTCTCCACCGGCACATTGGCGTTGGCCTTCTTGACCTGCTGGTCCTTGGCGTCGGCGGCGCCGGTGAACAGGCGCGGCTCGGGCAGGCCGACCGGGGCGTCGTTCTTCTTGGCGCGGGCGTAGTCGCCGAGGAAGCCGGATCCGGGGGTGAGGAACATGTGGTCCAGCCACTTCAGGCCGGCCCGGATCTGGGCGGGTGAGTCCTTCTTGCTGAACATGTAGCCGTCGCCGCCGATCAGGGTGCCCTGGCCGCCGGGCATGGGGGCGAGGGCCAGGTCCTTGTAGTTCCCGCCCTTCTCCTTCACCAGGATCGGGATGTTGTCGGGCGCGGAGAGGTACATGCCGAGCTTGCCTGAGCCCATCAGCTGCTGGACGTCGTTGATGACCAGCAGCTGCTTGCTGCCCATCGAGTTGTCGCTCCAGCGCATGTCGTGCAGGTTCTGCAGGACGGCGTGGCCCTGCGGGGTGTCCACGGTGGCCTTCTTGCCGGAGGCGTCGACGACGTCGCCGCCCTGGGAGTAGAGCTCGGCGGTGAAGTGCCAGCCGCCCTGGTTCTGGGCGCTGTAGTCGGCGTAGCCGACGGTGCCGTTGCCGAGGGCGGCGATCTTCTTGGCGTCGGCGCGGACCTCGTCCCAGGTGGCCGGGGGCTTGTCGGGGTCGAGTCCGGCCTTCTGGAAGAGCGCGCGGTTGTAGATCAGACCCATCGAGTAACCGGTGCGCGGGATGCCGTAGATCTTGCCGTCGACGGTGTAGATGTCGCGCAGCTGCTGCTGGATGGTGTCGTAGCTCTTCAGGTCCTTGACGTACGGGGTGAGATCGGCGGCCTGGTTGATGTCGACGACGTGCTTGGCGTCGGTGAAGTACGTGTAGAACACGTCCTCCATCTGCCCGCCGGCGAGTTTGGCGTCGAACGTCTTCGGGTCCTGGCAGGGGAACGCGTCGTGCGCGACGACGTCGATGTCGGGATTCTTCTTCTCGAAGGCGGCGATGTCCGCCTCGAAGAAGCTCCGGTCGACCTTGGCGCTCTTGGGCGGCATGCAGTTGACCGTGATGCGGGTCTTGCCGCTTGCCGAGTCGTCGTCGTTCGACCCGCAGGCGGTGAGGGCAAGGGAGCAGACGCTGAGCGCGACGAAGGTACGACGGAACCCGGTGCGTGTCATGGGTGGACCCCTCATGGCAGGAGCAGGAAAACCCCACGGCGATGCGTGACGCACACCACCGTGCTGGCGTCGCACACTCAAGCACCGGCGACATCTGTCCGCAAGATGTCACGCAGAATCTGTAATTATTTGACAGTGTCGCGGTTCTTCTCGATCTCAGTCCCGGGGCGCTTGCGCGGTCGACCCCCGTACCACCAGCTCCGGCTCGAACAGCAGCTCCTCGGCCGGTACGGAGCTGCCGCCGATCTGCGTGTTCAGCAGTTCCACCGCCGCCCGGCCCATCGCCTCGATGGGCTGCCGGACGGTGGTCAGGGGCGGCTCGGTGCAGTTCATGAAGGCCGAGTCGTCGTAGCCGACCACGGAGATCTGCGAGGGGACGTGAAGTCCCTTGCGGCGCGCGGCCCGCACGGCGCCGAGGGCGAGGGGGTCGCTGGCGCAGACGATGCCGGTCACCCCGCGCTCGATCAGCCGGGTCGCGGCGGCCTGGCCGCCCTCCAGGGAGAACATGGCGCGCGCGACGTGCTCGTCGGGCAGGTCGCCGAGCGCGCGGGCGGCGGCCAGCTTGCGGGCCGAGGGGACGTGGTCCTCCGGCCCGAGCACCAGCCCGATCCGCTCGTGGCCCAGCGAGGCCAGATGCCGCCAGGCCTGCTCCATGGCCACGGCGTCGTCGCAGGAGACGGCCGGGAAGCCCAGGTGCTCGATGGCCGCGTTGACCAGCACCACCGGGATGTTGCGGTCGGCGAGCAGCCGGTAGTGGTCGTGGGGCGCGTCGGCCTGCGCGTACAGACCGCCGGCGAAGACCACACCGGAGACCTGCTGTTGCAGCAGCAGCGAGACGTAGTCGGCCTCGGAGACCCCGCCCTTGGTCTGGGTGCACAGCACGGGCGTCAGACCGAGCTGGGCCAGCGCGCCGCCGATGACCTCCGCGAAGGCCGGGAAGATCGGGTTCTGCAACTCGGGCAGCACGAGGCCGACGAGCCGGGCGCGCTCCCCGCGCAGCTGGGTGGGCCGCTCGTAGCCGAGGACGTCCAGGGCGGACAGCACGGCCTGCCGGGTGGGCTCGGACACCCCGGGCTTGCCGTTGAGCACCCGGCTGACCGTGGCCTCGCTGACCCCGACCTTCTTCGCCACTTCAGCAAGTCGTCGCGTCATGAGCGCAAGAATAGCGCAAGTCACGCAAACGGCTTGCGTACAGGGACCGGGCCGTCCGCGTTCACCGCGCGGGCCGCCCACGCACTTCGCACGAGCCGCTCGCGCACCCCCACGGGCCGCCCGACCCGAGGGGCGGCGAGGAGGTCCCGGGCACCCCTGGTCACGGTTTCGTCAAGGAATGACGGTCCCTTCGCGCGCTTTCCCTGGGAGGTCGGCCGAGAAGGCGGTGCCCGATTGGCCGAGAGTCGCCCGGATTACTCACAGCGGCCACATCAACGACTCACATGAACCAGGCAATGGACAGGTCAAGCACCTTTTCAGGCAAGGGACTTGAGTGGAATCTGAGGTCCTGTTCCCGCAGCTCAAAGCGTTTCTGTTCACCTGTACGAAAGGTGGCTCCTTTCTTCTTGGCCCCCATTCGGGGATGCGCCCGCATTCCCGACCGGCTGTTGGAGGGGTGTTGCGGAGATACAGCCTGTGGCGCGCTTTGGCGCCACGCGGAGAGACACGCTTGAGACGGACCGCCCTGGCGGTGACCGCGGTCCTGGCGGCGGAGGCGGCGCTGGTGTCGCTGGGGTCGGGGGCGGCCTTCGCGGCCGGGTCCGGAACGACGCGGACGGTCACGGCAGCGCGCGCCGAGGCCGGCGCCGAGCCGGCTGCCTCGGCGGCGGATTCCACAGCGTCGGCCATGCTGATGGCGCGGACGCAGAACCGGAAGATCGAAGTGCTGTCGGCACGGACCTCGGACTCCACCACGTACGCGCTGCCCAGCGGGCAGTTGCAGACGGTGGCCTACGCCGGTCCGGTACGGGTGAAGCAGGGCGGGGTGTGGAAGGACGTCGACACCTCGCTGTCCGACACCGGCGCCGACCTCACACCGGACGCCGCGGTGGCTGACATCGCGGTGTCCGACGGCGGTGACAACCGGCTGGCGTCGGTGACCAAGGGCAAGGAGACCTTCGGGCTCGGCTGGCAGGACAAGCTGCCCGCCCCCGAGGTGAAGAACAGCACCGCCTCCTACGACCTGGGCGACGGACAGACCCTCTCCGTCACCGCCCTCGCCCAGGGCTTCTCGGAGAACCTGACGCTGGCCCGGCAGCCGCAGGGCGGCGCGCAGTACCGCATTCCGCTGAATCTGGGCGGGCTGAAGCTGTCCCGCGCCGACTCGGGTCATCTGCTGCTGAAGAACACGGACGGCACACTGGTCGCCGAGGCACCGGCGCCGATGATGTGGGACTCCAGCAAGGACCGGGCTTCCGGCGAGTCCGCCCACCAGAAGCAGGTCGCGACCAGGATCGAGACCGCCTCGGACGGGTCGCAGACCCTGGTGCTCACCCCGGACAGCGACTTCCTGGCCACCGCGACGTACCCGGTGACGGTCGACCCGACCACCACGCTCGCGGTGACCACGGACACCTGGGTGCAGGATCCGGACTACCCCGACTCGCAGATCTCGTCGCAGGAACTCAAGTCGGGTACGTACGACGGGGGCACGGACACCGCGCGTTCGTACCTGAAGTTCGACGTCTCGGCGTTCAAGGGCAAGGACGTCACGGCGGCGACGATGTCGCTGTACAACTACTACTCGGCGACCTGTTCCACCACCGGGGCCGTCACCCAGGCCCGCCGGATCACCTCTACGTGGTCGTCCTCGACGGTCACCTGGGGCGTGCAGCCGTCGACGACCACGACCGACGTGGCGAACAACACCGGTCACTGGGGCTACGACTCCTCCTGCGGCGCCAACTGGTCCCGCTGGAACCTGAAGGCGATCACCCAGGCGTGGGCGGACGGTTCCGCCAACTACGGTCTGCAGATCCGCAGCGCGGACGAGAGCGACTCCTCCACCTGGCGGCGCTTCCGCTCGGCGAACTACACGACCGCCGGATACGCGCCGAACCTGGTGGTGACCTACAACTCATATCCGTCCGTGCCGAGTTCGCTGGCGATCGCACCCTCGCAGGTGAACGCCTACAACGGCGTCCGGTACGTCACCTCGCTCACACCGACCCTGTCGGCGAAGGTGACCGACCCGGACGGATCCACCACCAAGGCCCAGTTCGAGGTCACGGCGGACCCGGCGTACGCGGACACCACCTACGCGTACACCGGTACGTCCTCCTCCGTCGCCTCCGGTTCCACCGCCGGTCTGACGATCCCGACCGCCTCCGCCTTCCCGGCGGGCGTACATCTGCGCTACCGGGTGCGGGCCTACGACGGCACCGACTACGGCTCCTGGTCGGGCTACACGACGTTCACCCTGAACACCGTCGCGCCCACGGCCCCGACCGTCTCGTGCGCCACGTACGAGGCGAACGGCTGGACCCCGAAGGCCGACGACGCCGTGTCGTGCACGCTCGACACCTCCTCGTCCGACGGCGCCGGCTACTCCTGGGGCCTGGACGACAGCAGCCTGCCGAACAAGAAGCTGGACACCACCAACGGCACCGGCGGCGACGCGCTCACCGTCTCCATCGCCCCGGCGAACGGCTGGCACACGCTGTACGCCCGCACGATCGACTCCGGCGGAAACCTCTCGTCGGCCACCACGGCGTACTCCTTCGGCGTCGGCGCCGACGGCGCGGCGATCCTGTCCCCGTCCGACGGCGACACCACCGCCCGCCGCCTCACCCTGTCGGCGAAGGGCCTGACCAGCTACACCGGGGTCACCTGGCAGTACCGCCGAGGTGAGACCGACGACTGGCACACCGTGCCCGTGGGCGACGTCACCGCCTCCGGCAGCGCGGTCACCTCCTGGCCGGTCCCCGTCACCGCCGGCACCGCGACCAAGCTGGTGTGGAACACCGTCTCCTCGCTGGCCGAGGACGGCGTGCTGCAACTGCGCGCCGCCTTCACCGACGGCACCACCACCGGCCACTCGCAGACCGTCGAGGTCACCCTCGACCGCGACGCGGGCACCGCCCCGACGGCCGAGGTCGGACCCGGCGAGGTCAACGAGCTCACCGGCGACTACACCCTGTCGGCCACGGACGCCTCGGCGTTCGACGCGGACGTGGACCGCACGTACTCCTCACGTGCCAACGACAACGACACCGAGGGCCAGGCGAAGATCTTCGGACCCGGCTGGGTCTCGTCCTTCGACGTCACCGACAGCGACTACACGCAGATCCGCAAGACCTCCGACACGTCGGTGGAACTGCTCAGCTCGGACGGCAGCGCGGTCGCCTTCACCGCGACCTCCGGCGGCGGCTGGCAGCCGGAGACCGGCGCCGAGGGCCTCACGCTGACCGGCACGCTGACGGGTGCAAAGTTCACGCTGACCGACAGCGACGCCGACACCACGGTGTTCGCGAAGGCGGTCGACGCCACGGCGGTCTGGACCCTGTCCTCGTCCGCCACGGCGGTGAGCGACTCGACCGTCACCGCCGTCTCCGAGAGCGTCACGACGGGCGGTCAGACTCTGGCCCGCCCGAAGTACGTGATCTCCCCGACCAGCGCGGTCAAGGCCGCGACCTGCCAGGCCGCGCCCACCACCAAGGGCTGCCGGGTGCTGGAGTTCGTCTACGCCGGCACGACCACGGCCGGCGACTCGGCGTTCGGCGACTACGCGGGCCAGGTCAAGGCGATCAGCCTGTGGGCCACCGCCCCGGGCGGCTCCGCCGCCACCGCCGAGACCGTCGCCTCCTACGCGTACGACGCCTCCGGCCGCCTGCGCCAGGTGTGGGACCCGCGGATCAGCCCCGCGCTGAAGACGCAGTACACCTACGACTCCGACGGCCGTGTCACCACCCTCACCGAGCCCGGCAAGCTGCCGTGGACCTTCGCCTACGGCAAGGCGGGTTCCGCCGCCACCGCCGGAGCGGGCATGCTGCTGAGCGTCTCCCGCCCCGCGCTCGCCGAGGGCTCCCCGTCGACGACCTCCGGCACCGCCGTCACCAGCGTCGTGTACGACGTACCGCTCAGCGGTGGCAGCGCTCCCTACCAGATGGACGCCGCCACCCAGGCGACGTGGGCGCAGGAGGACACCCCGACCGACGCGACGGCCGTCTTCCCGGCCGACTCCGTCCCCTCGTCCCACAGCGGCGGGGACCTGTCGTCGGGCGCCTACGGCCGCGCCACCATCACCTACATCGACGCCGACGGCGCGGAGAGCGACTCCGCGGCGCCCGGTGGCGCCGTCACGGCGACCGACCACGACGAGTACGGTCACGAGGTCAGCAGCCTGACGGCCGCCGACCGTGAGCTCGCGCTCGGCACGGGCACCGGCGCCGCGGACAAGCTCGCCGCCCTGGGCCTGGGCGATCTGTCCACCGCGGACCGTGCCCGGCAGCTCGCCACCGTCTCGGAGTACTCCGCCGACGGACGACGGCTGCTGGACCAGTACGGCCCGCTGCACGAGATCACGCTCGCCGGTGAGCTCAAGGGGACCAGCAGCACGGCCACGCTGGCCGCCGGCACGGTGGTGCCGGCCCGGTCGCACACCGCCTACGCCTACGACGAGAACCGTCCCGCCGACGCGGTGGTCTCGGACCTGGTCACCAGCACGGTGACCGGAGCCGCCGTCCCCGGATACTCCTCGGACGGCGACACCCAGACCATCACCGCCACCTACGACTGGTCGACCGGCCGGCAGCAGGCCACCGAGGGCGGTGACACCACCGACACAGTGACGTCCTACGACGCCTCCGGCCGAGTGGCCACCACCCGCACCGCGGGATCGACCGGCTCCGACGCGGACACCCTGACGTACACCTACTACACCGCCGACGGCTCGGGCACCTGCGCCGGCCGTCCCGAATGGGCCGGGCTGCTCTGCCGGACCGCCCCGGCGGCCGCCATCACCGGTGGCGGCGCCAATCCGACCGAGGCGATCACCACGGTCTACACCTACGACCGCCGGGGTCAGACCGCCGTCCAGACCGAGACGGCGAACGGCGTGACCCGCACCACGACCATCGTCACGGACGCCGCGGGCCGCGACGTCTCGAGCACGGTCACCGGCGGCGTCGGAAAGGCCACCCCCGCCACCACTATCACCTACGACAAGGACACCGGGCAGATCGCCGCGCAGTCCTCGGGCGGCAAGACGGTCTCCTCCACCTACGACAGTCTCGGCCGGCTCCTGACCTACGACGACGGCGCGGGCAACACCACCACCCGGGCCTACGACATCCTCGACCGGACCGTCAAGGTCACCGACTCGGCACCGTCCACCGTCACCTACTCCTACGACTCGGCAGGCAACGTGGCCGGTCTCAAGGACTCGGTCGCGGGCAGCTTCGGCGGCGTGTACGACGCCGACGGCACCCTCACGTCGGAGAGCCTGCCCGGTGGCTACGGACTGACCGTCACCACCGACCCGGCGGGCAACCAGACGGGCCGGGAGTACACCGACCCGGCCGGGACAAGCGTCGCCGCCGACACGGCCCAGTACGCCGCGAGCGGGCAGCAGCTCGGTCACACCCGGAGCGACGGCCCGAGCATCGACAGCGCCTACCGCTACGACAGCGCCGGACGCCTCACCGAGGCCGCCGACACCAGTGGCACCGGATGCACCACCCGCTCCTACGGCTTCGACGGCAACAGCAACCGCACCACGCTGAGGACCACCTCCGACGACTGCGACAGCAGCACCGACGACACCACGTCCGCCACGACCTCGTACACCTACGACAGTGCCGACCGCCTGGTCGGCGACGCCTACGCGTACGACGCCTTCGGCCGCACCACCACCAGTGGTGACACCGCCCTGACGTACTACACCGACGGCCTCGTCGCCTCGGAGACCGTGGGCTCCACCCGCAACACCTGGAGCCTCGACGCCACCTACCGCCTCGCCTCCCGGACCGCCCAGACCAAGGGCGCGGACGGCACGTGGAGCGACACCGCCACGGTCACCGACCACTACGGCTGCGGCTGCGACGCCCCCACCTGGAGCGTCACCGGCAGCACCGTGGGTCGCAACGTCAAGGACGTGCTGGGCGGCCTGGCCGCCACGACGTCGGCGAGCGGGTCCGTCGTCCTCCAGCTCACCGACATCCACGGTGACGTCATCGTCCAACAGCCCCTGGACACGAGCGTGGCCGCCACGGTCCAGCACTACGACGAGTACGGCAACGCGCTCGACGGCGGCGCGAACGCCACCTACGGATGGCTCGGCGGGGCGCAGCGCTCCTCCGCGACCCTCAGCAGCGCCGTCCTGATGGGTGTCCGTCTCTACTCCCCGGCCACCGGCCGGTTCCTGAGCCAGGACCCCGTCTACGGCGGCAACTCCGACGCCTACACCTACCCGAGCGACCCGGTGAACGACCTCGACCTGACCGGTCGGCTGAAGTTCAAGTGGAAGTGGTGGGGTCTGCGCATCCGCTTCAACAAGCACGAGACGAAGTCGGCCGAGAGCTGGGCCGGGCTGAGCGGCAAGGCGGGCACCATCGGCTCGCTGCTGAAGATGGCCCGGGTCGCGGTGCTCAACTACCTCTCGATCGACGCGTACTTCATCGAGAAGAAGGCGAAGTGGGCCCAGAAGGTCGGTCACTGCCTGCAACTGGAGTGGTGGTGGCTGTATCCGGGGTTCGTTCCCTACACCTACTGGGGTAAAGCGAACGGCTGCAAGTAGGCCGGACGAACACTGAGGGGTGGCGGTCGGGCATGCGCCCGATCGCCACCCGCCCTGTCACACGAAAGGCATTCATGCTGATCATCGAAACACTGCAAGTGGTCCTCACCGTCGCGGTGCTGATCGTGGCGACCGGGCGGCAGGCGGCGAACCCGCTCCTGCTCTGGACCGCGGTCGGATTCGGCACGGGCCAGATCGTCACCGCGCTGGGCGGAGGACTGGCCGACGCGTTCTTCCGGCTCTTCGTCGCCGCTTTCGCGGCCGTCACGCTGGACAAGTGGCGGACCGAGCGCGGAGTCGGCATCGCGGTGGCGGGTCCCGCGGCCCTGCTGTCGGGACTGCTCATCGGCTGGGCCGCCTGAGCTGCACCGTCGGCCCCGGCGCGGCGCGCGAAGGACGGCGGGCGCCGGGGAAGCTCACTGACCGAAGCGCCGTCGGCGACCTGAACGCCGGCGGTGCCCGGTCAGAACTCGGGGGGCGGCACCACGGTGAGATGGGCCGCGGCGCGGCGGCCCCGCCCGGGCGCCACGGCCGGGCGACGGCTCTCCCGCAGGACCATGGTCAGGCGGCTGTACCCCATGTCGTGGAGGCTCTTGGGGGTCTCGCCGACGATCCGGCAGTCGGTGGCGCCCCAGCGGGGGTCGGGGTGCAGCAGCGGGCGGACCGCGCCGTCGTGCTCCAGCGCGCCCTCGCCCACCGCGCGGATCCAGTGCGGCAGGCCCTGCCGGTAGGCGGCGTCCATGATCGGGTCCTGGGCGATGTCCCGGCGGATCGCCTGGAGCACGAGGTCGTGGCCGTGCCGCTGCACCGCGGCGTCGAAGTGCGCCAGCATCGGCAGGCACCAGCTCGACTCGTGGTCGCCGAGGACCGTGCCCGCGTCCGGATGGAACAGCACGAACCGGAGGAAGTTGTCGCCCGGCATCGCCGTCGGATGCGGGCCGACCTCGTCGAAAAGTGACTCGAAAGCGGTGTTGGCCAGGACCACGTCCCAGGCGTGGTCGACGACGAGGGACGGAAAGGGGGTCGACTCCAGCAGCACGGCGTAGTCCTGGAGGTACGCCCGCGCCTCGGGACTCTCGGGGACGGGCCGCGGTGCCGACCGCTGCCCTCCTGCCTGATACGCCATCGGGAGGTCACCCCTCTTGCCTCTGCGGCCTTCACGCGGCGCCCCGATCCTGCTGCCCGGACGCGAGGCGTGTCAACTATCGTGGCATTTCATGCTCGTTGACGGCTGAAATTGGCCACAGTTGTGGCGAGACCTGGATGTGAGTTCGAGCGACCGGCTAATCTCCGGGCAGTTCACGGCGACGGCCGGGAGGGGCGCGAAGCCCGTGAAGGGTCTGTGAGAGACGTAGGAGATCTGTCGGTGGCGGATGGCTTCGAGGTTCCGGACGCCGCGGCGACGTCTGTGCTGCCGGCCGTCGTCGCCCGTGTCACCGCGCTCGCCGACCGCCTCGGCGTGGCGCCCGCGGAGGTCTTCCACACCGGTCGGCTGTCGGTGGCCTCCGGCGTTCCCGAGGCCGTGGTCAAGGCGCTGCTGAGCGGCCGGCCCGCGGGCGAACCGGATGTGCAGGCGCGCTTCCTGCAACGCCTGGACCTGCTGCGCCGCACCCGGCTCAAGCCCAACGGCCGCAGGTACACCCAGCAGGAGATAGCCGACGGCGCGGGCATGTCACGGCAGCAGGCGGGCGCCCTCATCAACGGGGACCGGCGCCCCACGATGGAGCACTGCGACGCCCTCCAGCGCTTCTTCCGCGTGCACGCGGGCTTCCTCACGGCCGAGGACCCCGAGGCCCTCACGGGCGCGCTCCAGCACACCGAGCAGGACCTCCTGCAACAGCTCGCCGACCGGGAGCGGAAGGCCGCGGCCGCCGCCGAGGACCCGCTGGAGCGGCTCTTGCAGGACCACGGCGTGCGCGGCATCGCCTGGCGGGCCGCTCAACTGCCCTCCGACCAGCACCGCGACAAGGTCGCCGAATGGCTGGACATGCTCCTGGAGAGCGTCAAGCGGCCCGAGTCGTGATCCGGGGGAGAACTGTGGGCATCGCCAGGGACATGCGGCGGCTGTGCGGCGAACTGGTCGCGGAGCTGTCACCCAGCGCGCCGTTGGCGCCCGCCGACCTGTACACCGCGCTGTGCGAGGCGATGAGCAGACGGCGCGGTCGTCCGGTGCGCTTCCGTACGGCCGCCTTCCCGGCCGGGACGGCGAGCGGGCTGTGGGTGGACCTGAGCGACCAGGACCTCGTGGTCGTCGAGGAACGCACCGCCCCGGACCACCAGTTGGTGATCCTGGGTCACGAACTGTGGCACATGCAGGCCGGTCACCACGGCCATCACGTCGACGGCGCGGTGGTCGCGGCGCGGCTGCTCGGCGAGGGCGCCGACCTCCAGGCGGTGGTCCGCAGGGTCGCCGCGCGCACCCGCTTCGACCAGGTCGAGGAGCGGGACGCCGAGGCCTTCGGCCTGCTGCTCGCCAGCAAGTGCCGCACCTGGCTGGCCGGTTCGGCGCTGCGTGGTCCGGTGCCGCGGGACCATCTGGCCGGCCGGATCGAGGCGTCGCTCGGGTATCTGGGCCCGCAGGGCTGAACCGGCTCGGTGCCGAGCGGCTCCGCCCGGTGCGGAACGGCTCCGCCCGGTACCGGGTGGCTGCCTCAGGTCGCGCTGCGCTCGCTCGCCTCACGCAGGCTGCGGGCCGCCGCATGCGCCTCCTCGGGTCCGTCCGGGTGCGGGACGGGCCGCCCCTCGACCAGCAGTTCCCGCCAGCGATCCCGGCTCCAATGCGCCGGGTCGGTCGTCCGGGTGAAGTCCTCGACCAGCGCGAGGAAGCGCGCCGGGTCGGTGTGGAACGGGAAGTGACCCGCGCCCTCGAAGACCTCCAGCCGGCTGCCCGGCATCGCCCGGTGGGCGCCGTGCGCGTGCCGGACCGGCACCACGCTGTCCCGGTCGCCCCACAGCAGCATCGTCGGCATGCCCTCGGTCAGATAGCAGCGGTCGAGCATGGTCACCACCTGGCCGCGCCAGTCGACGACCGCGCGCAGGGTGCGGATGAAGGCGTTGCGCGCGGTGTCGTCGGGCAGGGTGTCCACCACGGTGAGCAGGTCGGGGGCGTCCTGGGCCAGGTCGGTGTCCAGCAGCTTCATCAGCCGGACCGCGAGCCCCACGTTCAGGCGCATCCCGGGCAGCCGCAGCGTGGAGAGCATCAGATCGGCGCCGGGCAGCGAGACCAGGCGCAGCAGGGGGTTGACCTCGCGGCCCACACCGCCGGCGCTGACCAGGATGAGCCGCTCGGTGCGCTCGGGGAACTGGTAGGCGAACTGCATCGCCACTCCCCCGCCGAACGAGTGGCCGACCAGGGTGGCCGACTCGATGCCGAGGGTGGTCAGCAGATCGCGTACGCCGTTGGCGTAGGCGGCGACCGAGTAGTCGGCGCGCGGCTTGTCCGAGGCGCCGTGGCCGAGCAGGTCGGGGGCGAGCACGGTGTGGGTACGGGCGAGGTCGGGGATCAGTCCGGCCCAGGTGGCGGAGGAGTCGCCGATGCCGTGGATCAGGACCAGCACGGGTCCCTCACCGGCCATGCGGAAGGCCCGCCGATAGCCGTGCACCACCCGGTACTGCAACTCCAGCTCCGTGTCGCCCACCGAGCGCAGTCGTGCGGTGCCCGCCGGGCGCGGCCGGGACGCTTCGGCCATACGCCCACCTCCTCGTTCTCCCGGCGGCCCACCGCTGGCGGGCCGCTCCGCCGGAAACTCCCGGTCCACCGCGACCGAGCCCTCCCAGGCCCTTCATCCCAGCGTAGAGCGGTCGATCGTCCTGGCATTTCGGGAAGGTTTCCCCGCCGCTACGGCCCTGGCGGCGCCGCCCCCGCGGCCGCCCCGCCGGCCCGCCGGGAGAACCGCCCGGGGTCGACGCCCCGCAAGGGGCGGACAGGGGCGGGCAGGGGCCCGACCGAGTGGGGTCGACGGTCCGGACGGGGTGGGGCGACGGCCCGGCAGCGGCCGGATTGTCAGTGGTGGGCGGCAAGCTGGTGGGGCGCCGCCGCTCGGGCGCGCGCACGCGCCTCGGGGGCGCGGGAGAGACGAAGCCGACACGGGGAGAGCCGACCGATGCGCACTGCCGTACCGACCGTACCGACCGACCGCGAGCGTAGCGCCGTACAGGCCTATCTGCGGCTGCTGCACACCGTGCGGGCGGCCTTCGACGACACGGGTGCCGGGCCCTCAGGCGGGCGGCCCGCCGTGGTGCCGCCCGGTGTGCTCGCGGAGGCCGAGCGGGCCCTGGACGCGGCGGGACTCGCGGGCAACGAGGAGGAGTTCTTCCGGCTGCTGCACACCTGGTCCTGGTCCCCACAGCCATGACCGCGCCGGGCCCGACGGAGCCTCAGGCGTGCGGTACCGCCACGGCCGTGGCCACGATCCCCTTGTCGACGGTCCACCGGCCTTCGAAGAACCGTACGCGCCGGCCGTCCAGCACGGGGCCGGGGACGAGGAGTTCGGCGCGCAGCGTGCCGTGCGGCCGCTCGCCCGGCTCGACCGCGAGGTCGATGTCGGCCTCGGTGAACTCCAGCCACTGTCCGGTGAGGGGGAACCACGCCTTGTAGACGGACTCCTTGGCACTGAACAGGAGCCGGTCCCAGTGGATCTCGGGGCGCTCCGCGGCCAGCCGGCGCAGACGCTCGGCCTCCGCGGGCAGCGACACCACGGGCAGGACGCCGTCCGGCAGCGGCTGGTGCGGCTCGGCGTCGATCCCGAGGGAGGCCAGGTCGGCGGCGCGGACCAGAGCGGCGGCGCAGTAACCGTCGCAGTGCGTCATGCTGCCGATCAGCCCGGCCGGCCACCGCGGTGCTCCGCGCTCGCCGGGCAGCACCGGCTGCGGCGGCACCCCGAGCTTGTCCATCGCACGGCGGGCGCAGGCGCGTACGGCGGCGAACTCGCGGCGGCGCTTGGCGACGGCCTGGGCCACGACCGCCGCCTCCTCGGGGTACAGCGCGGCCTCCTCGGACCCGTCCGACCCGTCGACGTCGTACGCCTCCACGACGACCACCGACCGCGGCAGCAGTTCCTCGATCACGCGGTCACGTCCTCCTCCGGCAGGATGCGGCGCAGCCGTCCCGGCGGCTGTGGGCGCTTGCGCCACTCGCGTGGGTATCCCACGGAGACCTCCTCGAAGCGGACGCCCTCGTGCCGGGTGGTCCGCGGGATGTGCAGGTGGCCGTAGACCATGGTCTCCACGCGGAACCGGCGGTGCCAGTCGGCGGTCAGCCCGGTGCCGCACCACATGGCGAACTCGGGGTGCCACAGGACGTCCGTGGGGTGCCGGTCCAGCGGATAGTGGTTGACGAGGACCGTGGGCAGGTCCGGCGGGATCTCCTCGAGTCTGCGCGCGGTCTCGGCGACCCGGGCCCGGCACCACGCCTCCCGGCTCGGATAGGGGTCGGGGTGCAGCAGGAACTCGTCGTTGCAGACGATTCCGGTGCCGTGCGCGTACGCCAGCCCCTCCTCCTTGGTGGTGCAGCCGGCGGGCAGGAAGGAGTAGTCGTACAGCAGGAACAGGGGGGCCACGACGACCGGGCCGCCGGGACCGTTCCAGACGGGGTAGGGGTCCTCGGGGGTGAGTACACCGAGGTCGCGGCACATCTCGACGAGGTGTTCGTAGCGGGCGACCCCGCGCAGCGTGACGGAGTCCTTGGGGTGGGTCCACAACTCGTGGTTGCCCGGCGCCCAGAGGACCTTGGCGAAGCGGCCGGCGAGGGTCTTCAGGGCCCAGCGGATGTCGGAGACGGTCTCCGAGACGTCACCGGCCACGAGGAGCCAGTCGGCTTCCGACTCGGGGCGCATGCCCTCGACCAGAGCGCGGTTCTCGGCGTATCCGATGTGCAGATCGCTGATGGCCAGCAGTTGTCCGGTACCGCCGACCGTCGACGTCACCTCTCGCCTCCCTGTCGCCCCGCGTCCGCGCCCGCGCCCGTGGTTGCGGTCGCGCCCAATCGACCGCTCCACGAGATCACATCCGCCCCGGGGTCGCAAGAGCGACCGACGGCGGCCGGAAGGGCGGACCAGGAGGTCCGGAAGGGCGCACGAGGAAGGCCGGAAAACCGGGAGCCGCAAGGGGATACCGGATCGCGCCGCCCGCATCCACATGATCGGAAAATCCGTAACACGCGCGTTGCACGCGAGGGCCTCGCCAAGCCGTATGATCGCCCCAACACCTCCGCTACGAGCTCCCCTTCGAACAGGGCGGTTTGGTGTCCCTCCAATCTCCCTTCCCGGGCACGGGCCGCTCCGCCCTGCCCGAAATGCCCTGAAAGGCGGCCTGCATGCTCTCTCGCGTACGCGTCTGGCTCAACCGCACGTACGCGGAGAACGTGTTCTTCATGGATCAGCTGCGACGAAATCCCAGCGATCGGGCGGTCGAGATCCATGCGACGCACGGTGACGCGGACTCACCCGTGCTGGCCGCGGCCGACACCGCCGACCTCGAACCGGAAGGCCTGTCCCCCGCCGCGTACGTCGAGTACGCCCTGGACCAGTGCCAGCGCCGCGGCATCGACGTGTTCGTGCCCCGGCTGCACCAGGCGGCCGTCGTGGCGCACCGCGCCGACTTCGAGGCGATCGGTACGGCGTTGCTCGCGCCGACTCCCGAGGCCGTGGCCGTCTTCGAGGACAAGGTGGTCGCCTACGAGGCGGTCCAGGCCATCGGCGTGCCGGTGCCGCCGTGGTGGCGGGTGCGTACGGCGGACGAATTCGTCACCGCCGTCGAGGAGTTGGAGGAGGCCGGACACAAGGCGTGCTTCAAGCCGGCGTCCGGCGCGGGCGGGGTGGGGTTCCGGGTCGTCACCCGGGCGCCGTTCTCGCTCGTGCACCTGAGCGGGTTCCCCGGCCCGTACGTGCCGATGGACCTGGTCGAGGACGCGCTGCGGCGGTCCGACGAGCCGGTCGACTGGCTGGTGATGCCGCGTCTGGAGCAGCCGGAGGTCTCCGTCGACTGCCTCACCGGCACCGACAACCGCGTCCGGATGGCCGTGGGCCGCACCAAGAACGGCCGCCGCCGGGGCTTCACCCTGCACGAGCAGTGGCTGGAGCCGGCCCGGCGGATCGCCGAGGGCTTCGGGCTGCACCACCTGTCCAACATCCAGTTCCGGATGTTCGGCGACCAGCCGGTGCTCATGGACGTCAACACCCGTCCCGCCGGCGGGTTGCACCAGCTCTCCCAGTGCGGCATCAACGCGCCCTGGGCGGCCGTCCAGCTGGCACTCGGCGAGGACCCGGGCGACGTCGTGCCGCCGTTCCTCGGGCAGGACTACACGGTGGTCTCGGGCCCGCGTCAGCTGCGGCCGGTGACGCTGCCGCAGCAGCGCCTGGAGGAGCCCGAGCCGCTGCTCCCGGCCGTCCCCACGCAGGCGATCGCCCCGGCCCAGCCGATCGTCCTGGCCCAGCCGGTCGAGCAGGTCTAGCCGATCGGCCACCCGGGCGCCAACAGGCGTTCTTCGCCCATAACTTGATACCGGTCTGGACCAATCATGACGCAGCACCTTGACACCATGATTGGTCCATACCAACTTGGTTGCGCACCGCACTGCACCGCAGCACGTCCCCGCACTTCTGTGCACTCCCGAACGCCCCCATTCCTTCAGGGAGATCGTGTGCGCACCTCATTCCTCGTACGTTCCAGACGGCGCCTGCTCGCGCTGCTCGGCACCGTGGCGCTCGCCGTCGCCGGGGCCGTCGCCCTGCCCGGCACCGCCCAGGCCGCCAACATCCTGACCAACCCCGGCTTCGAATCGGGCAGCCTTTCCCCCTGGTCCTGCACCGGCAACCTCGGCTCCGTCGTCTCCTCCCCCGTCCACGGCGGCTCCAAGGCCCTCGCGGGGGCGCCGAGTTCGAGCGACAACGCCCAGTGCACCCAGACCGTCGCCGTCCAGCCGAACACCGCCTACACGCTCAGCGGCTGGGTGCGCGGCAGCTACGTCTACCTCGGTGTCGACGGCGGCGCCTCCACCTGGACGACGTCCCCGTCGGCGTACAGCCAGTTGACGGTGTCCTTCACCACCGGCGCCGCCCAGACGAGTGCCAAGATCTATGTGCACGGCTGGTACGCGCAGGGCACCTACTACGCCGACGACATCAGTCTGGACGGACCGGGCGGCGGAGGCGGGGGCGGCGACACCCAGGCGCCGACCGCACCGACGAACCTGACCTCCACCGGCAAGACCTCCTCCAGCGTCTCGCTGTCCTGGAGTGCCTCGACGGACAACACCGGTGTCACCGCGTACGACGTCTACAGCGGCTCCAACCAGGTGCTGAGCGTCTCCGGCACGTCGGCCACGGTCGGCGGGCTGGCCGCCAGCACCTCGTACACCTTCACCGTCAAGGCGCGGGACGCGGCCGGGAACACCTCGGCGGCCTCCAACGCGGTGAGCGTCACCACCAGTGCGGGCAGCGGCGGCACCGGCTTCAAGCAGGCCGCCCCCTACCTCTACCTCGGCTGGGGCGACCCGCCGAGCGCGACCTCGGTGATGAGCTCGACCGGGATCAAGTGGTTCACGATGGCGTTCATGCTGGACTCCGGCGGCTGCAACCCCGCCTGGGACAGCAGCCGTCCGCTGGCCGGCGGCACCGACCAGACCGTCATCAACCAGATCCGCTCCGCGGGCGGTGACGTCGTCCCCTCCTTCGGCGGCTGGCAGGGCAGCAAGCTCGGCGCCAACTGCTCCTCCGCGAGCGCGCTCGCCGGGGCCCTCCAGAAGGTGATCGACGCCTACTCCCTCAAGGCGATCGACATGGACATCGAGAACACCGACGAGTTCGAGAACGAGGCCGTCCAGGCGAAGATCCTCACCGCGCTGAAGACCGTCAAGGCGAACAACCCCGGTCTGAAGACGATCGTCACCTTCGGCACCTCGACCACCGGCCCGACCTACTACGGCAACCGGCTGATCGAGCAGGCGAACTCGCTCGGCGCCAACATCGACGTCTTCACGATCATGCCGTTCGACTTCGGCGGCGGCTCCGACATGTACGGCAACACCGTCAACGCCACCGAGGGGCTCAAGGCCAAGCTGAAGTCCACCTTCGGGTGGGACGACGCCACCGCCTACGCCCACATCGGCATCTCCGGCATGAACGGCCTGTCCGACCAGCAGGAGAACACCACCCCGGCGATCTGGACGTCGATCCGGGACTGGGCCAACTCCCACCACATCGCCCGCCTCGCCTACTGGGCGGTCAACCGCGACCGGCCGTGCGCGGGTGGCGGCGTGGTCAGCAACTGCTCCGGGATCAGCCAGAACAACTGGCAGTTCACGTCCATCACGGCCGGTTTCACCGGCTGAGCGGACCCCTGCCAGCCCACCCCCCACAGAAGGGTTCCCCCCGGTGCTTCGGACCGGGGGGAACTTTTTTCCGCTCAAGGTGTATCAGGCAACGGGCAGCGGGCTCTTCATAGTGAAAGAGCACGGGGGAACACGGGGGAACACAGGGAAACCCGAAGGCTCGGGGGAGCACGGGGGTCCCA
>NZ_VJZD01000006.1 GCF_009377175.1 Streptomyces adustus | reverse complement strand
CTCCCGGAACTGCGCGCCGCCCTCACCCGCCTCGTCGGCGGTCCCCGCCCGCTCACCCGACACCTGGAGGTCGAGACGTACACCTGGCAGGCGCTCCCGCCCGGCCTGCGCCCCCGGGACCGCGACGGGCTCGCCGACGGCATCGCCGCCGAACTCGCCCTCGCCCGCGACCTGCTGATCGACCTCGGACTGAAGGAGCAGCCATGACCGGACCCACCCCGCTGCTGGTCCTCGACGTCGTCGGCCTCACCCCCCGCCTCCTCGCCCACATGCCCCACCTGCGGGCACTCGCCGACAACGGCTCCCGGGCGAACCTCGGCACCGTCCTGCCCGCCGTCACCTGTGCCGCGCAGTCCACCTTCCTCACCGGCACGCTCCCCGCCGAACACGGCATCGTCGGCAACGGCTGGTACTTCCGCGAACTCGGCGACGTACTGCTGTGGCGCCAGCACAACGGGCTCGTCGCGGGCGACAAGATCTGGGACGCGGCCCGGCGCGCCCACCCCGGCTACACGGTCGCCAACATCTGCTGGTGGTACGCCATGGGCGCCGACACCGACATCACCGTCACGCCGCGCCCGGTCTACTACGCGGACGGCCGCAAGGAACCCGACTGCTACACCCGACCCGTCGACCTGCACGACGAACTCACGGCGAAATTCGGCACGTTCCCCCTCTTCCGGTTCTGGGGGCCGGCCGCCGACCTCACCTCCAGCCAGTGGATCATCGACGCCACCCGGCACATCCTGCGCACCCGCCGGCCCGACCTCGCGCTGTGCTACCTCCCGCACCTCGACTACGACCTCCAGCGCTACGGACCCGACGACCCGCGCTCCCTGAAGGCCGCCACCGACCTCGACGCCGCCCTGGCCCCGCTCCTCGACGACGCCCGGGCCGAAGGCCGCACCGTCGTCGCCCTGTCGGAGTACGGCATCACCAAGGTCACCAGGTCCGTCGACATCAACCGCGCCCTGCGCCGCGCGGGCCTGCTGGAGGTCCACACCCAGGACGGCATGGAGTACCTGGACCCGATGGCCTCGCGCGCCTTCGCCGTGGCCGACCACCAGATCGCCCATGTGTACGTCCGCCGGCCCGAGGACCTGGCCGCCACCCGCGCCGCCCTCGACGGCCTGCCCGGCATCGAGCAACTCCTCGACGACGAGGGCAAGAAGGCCCACCACCTGGACCACCCGCGGGCCGGCGAACTGGTCGCCGTGGCCGAACCCGACGCCTGGTTCACCTACTACTACTGGCTGGACGACGCCCGCGCCCCGGACTTCGCGCAGCTCGTGGAGATCCACCGCAAGCCCGGATACGACCCGGTCGAGCTGTTCATGGATCCCCAGGACCCCTACGTCAAGGTCAAGGCGGCCACCGCGCTCGCCCGCAAGAAGCTCGGCCTGCGCTACCGCATGGCGGTCGTGCCCCTCGACGCCTCACCCATCCGGGGCAGCCACGGCCGCCTCCCCACGAGCGACGACGACGGTCCGCTCCTCCTGTGCTCCACCCCCCGCGCCGTCGGCGACCGCATCGCGGCCACCGACGTGAAACCGCTCCTGCTCGACCTCGCCGGTCTCGGTACCGGCTACCCCGTGAAGGAAGGCACCCGTTGAACGTGAACCACAACTCCGACGACCAGCTGCGCCGCAGCCTCGGCCTCGGCCGCCGCAGCTTCCTGAGCACCTGCACCGCCGTCGCGGCGGGCGCGATCGCCGCCCCCGTCCTCGGTGCGGCGCCCGTCCACGCCGCACCCCAGACGGAGAACAAGGGCGGCGAGAACGGCAAGGGGCAGGTCCTCGTCCCCGCCGACAGGCGCGGCATCATCCTCTACACCGTCCGTGACGCCATCGGCCGCGACCCGGGGACCACCACCCTGCCGTCCGGCTTCCGCGGAGTGTTCGAACAGCTCGCCCGGTTCGGCTACCAGCAGGTCGAGTTCGCCGGCTACGGCCAGCACGCCAACGCGCCCGGCGGGGCCAGTCTGGAGTCCGTCGAGGGCGCGAAGCAACTGCGCCGCTGGCTCGACGACAACGGACTGCGCGCCCAGGGCAACCACGGCTTCATCCCCGGCTCCTGGCCGCTGTCCGGCACCGACCTGGACACCTTCAAGAAGCACCTGGAGATCGCCAACATCCTCGGCATGGCCCACGTGGGCACCGGCGGCGACCCCACCAGCAGCGCCTACAAGGCGGACTGGGACGTGGCCGCCGAGAAGTGGCACGCCCTGGGCACCCTCGCCCGCGGCGCCGGCCTGAAGCTCTACACCCACAACCACGACGCCGCGTACGGCTTCCTCCTGGACGGCGGCCCGCTCGACGCCCAGGGCCGGCCGACCCGCAGCTCCGGCATCCGCAAGCTGGAGTACTTCCTGTCGATCACCGACCCGAAGACGGTCTGGCTGGAGATGGACATCTTCTGGGCGCACGTGGCCCAGTACAAGTTCCGCACCTACACCGCCCACGACGGCTCGACCCAGACGAACATCTTCGACCCGGCGGGCCTGGTCACCCGCAACAACAAGCGCTACCCGCTGTTCCACGCCAAGGACGGCGTCGTCAACGCCACCAACGGCCAGGGCTACGACATGGTCCCGTTCGGCACCGGCGTCATCGATTACCACACGTTCTTTTCGCGGGTCGGCCACCGCAACTACCACAATCCGATGATCGAGCAGGACAACGCCCCCAGCAGCACGAACCCGGGGCAGTCCCTGGAACACGCCGCCATCGGCTACCGCAACCTGGCGGCACTGCGCCGCTAGGAATCCACCGGCCGCAACCGGCCCACGAGTGCCTCCCCGGCGGCCACCGGGGAGGCACTCCCGTTCTGCGGGGCCGTGGCCCGCAGTTCCCTGACGAAGGCGCGCACCGCAGCGGAGCAGGCGAGTTCGGCGCCGGTGACGTAACCGATCCGGCGCGTCGGGCGCCCGGGGCCGAGATCGGCGATCCCGACCGAGTCCGGCGCTCCGGCCAGGGAGAGCGCCGGCATGATCGCCATGCCCTGACCCGCGCTCACCAAGGACAGCACCGCTCCGTCGTCCTCCGCCTCGATACTCGCCTTCGGGATCCAGTCCTGGGCAGCCCACCAGTCGCGGGTGTACGAGCCGCAGTTCTCGGCCCAGTCGACCAGCGGCAGCGAGCGCGGGGCGGCATGTCCCGTCGGGTGCACCAGGGCATAGGGCTCCTCGAAGAGCCCGCCCGCGACCAGCCCCGGCGGCAGCGGCAGCGAGCCGCCCAGCGTGCTGATGGCTATGTCCGCCTTCCCGTCGGCCACTTCGCCCGCGGCGCCACGCCCCACCTCGCGCACGATCCGCACCTGCGGCTCGATCCCCGGATGCCGGGCGCGCAGCCGCCGCAGGACGGACGGCAGCAGCTGGAGGGCGGCGCTGCGGAATGCCGCGATCCGCAGCGGCCCCTGCGGCACGTCGGAGCGGGCCGCGCCGCGCGCCTCCACGGTCAGGACGTCCAGCAGCCGCAGGATGCGGCGGGCGTGCGCCACGGCCCTGTCCCCGGCGGGTGTGGGACGGGCACCGGCGCGACCGCGGTCGAAGAGCACGGCGCCGATCTTGCGCTCGCTGCCGCGAACCGAGTGGGAGACCGCGGACTGCGTCACACCCAGTGCCTCGGCCGCGGCCGAGAAACCCCCGGCGTCCGCCACCGCCACCAGCACACGCAGTTCGTGGGGGGCGAGATCGGAGTCTCTCGTGCGAGCCACGGGGCGTTCACCTCACTGTATGAGATCTGCTCATGGAACCGGCGTGTCGCATGAGCTCAACCCACTGCCCGCCGGGCCCATTCCCGGCCTACGTTCCGCTCATGAACGAGATCGCGCTCACCGTGCACCAGACCGCCCGCCCGCACGGCTTCCCCACCGCAGACCACTTCGCCTTCGTCGAGTCCACGCCTCCCACCCCCGCGCCCGGCAGCGCGCTGGTGAAGAACCTCTACTGGTCCGTCGACCCGTACCACCGCGAGATGATGGACGACGTGCCCGGCGGCTTCGCGCTGCACGCACCGCTGGAGGGCCGCGCCGTCGGACAGGTCGTCGCCTCGCGCACGCCCCGGCTGGCCGAGGGCGCGATCGTTCTCCACCGCCACGGCTGGCGCACACACGCCGTGATCACACCCGAGGAGACCCGGCACCTGCCCCGCTTCGACGGCGTGCCCCTGAGCAACCACCTCAGCGTCCTCGGCGGCACCGGCCTGACCGCCTACGTGGGCCTGACCCGGATCGCCCGGCTCCAGGAGGGCGAGGACCTGTTCGTGTCGGCCGCGGCCGGCGGGGTCGGCACGGCCACCGGTCGCTTCGCCCGACTGCTCGGCGCGGGGCGGCTCGTGGGCAGCGCGGGCTCGGCGGCGAAGACCGAACACCTCGTACGGGAGGTCGGCTACGACGCCGCCTTCGACTACCACGACGGATCTGCCGCCGACCTGCTCCGCAAGGCCGCGCCGGACGGCGTCGACGTGTTCGTCGACAACGTCGGCGGCGAGCAACTGGCCGCCGCGGTCGGCGCGTTGCGCGAGTTCGGCCGCATCGTCCGGATCGGCACGATCAGCCAGTACAACACCCCCGACGCACTGCCGCCGCGCTTCGACTACGCGGACATCGTCGAGAAGAGCCTCCGCATGGAGGGCTTCCTGGTCAGCAACCACCACCACGTACAAGAGGAGTTGTACGAGTTCGCGGTCCCCCATCTCCAGAGCGGACGGCTCACTCCGGACGAGACGCTGCTCGACGGCTTCGAGCACATCGTGGACGCGTTCCTGGGAATGCTGCACGGCGAGAACACCGGCAAGATCATCGTCCGGGACCATGGCGAGGCCGGTGCCTAGACCCACAACCATCTTGGTGCGCGGCCCTGTACCAGATACACGGCCGTCACCGTCAGCTCGATCTTCAGGCGCTCGGCGAGGACCTCGAACCGCTGCCGGGCACCGCACGGTACGCGGAGCCCGGGAAGCGGACTTCGTCGGTGTAGTCGGCGACGTGTGCCGCCGGCGCGGTGGAGTTCCCCGGGGCGTCGGAGTCCACGAGGAGCGGCGTGGACTCGCCCTCGGAGGGGCGAGCCGGCCACGGTCGTCAAGTTCGGGATCAACGGGCCCCGGGGGCAGGTTTCCCGGGGCCCGTTTCGGGGGGTGCACTGTTCAACGACGCTGTCGGTGATGCGTTACGCGCGTGTGTGTGCCGTGCGGCCTGGCTCGATCTCCGTCGAGTGATCTTCGGGGGGTGGCCGTGACCCGTCCAGGGGGTGCCGAGGTTGAGCCGGTATGCACCTGACCCGACGCCTGTTCACCACGGCCGCCGCCTTCGTGCTGGCGACCGCCCTGTCCACCGCCCCGCCGGCCGCCGCCGCACCCACCGCGTCCGCGCCGTGCACGTCGATGTGGAAGGCCGCTCATAAGGTCGCGGTGCGCAAGCCCGCGGGGAACGAGGGGCCGGTCGCGACGACCGCGTCGCCCCTCGTGCGGTACCTGCGCCGGGGAGAGAAGGTCCGCTCGTGCGTGGTCGCCATCGGCCGCGGCGGGCGCTCGGCGTACCAGGAGTGCGGGGGCGGGAGCCAGTGGCGGATCGTGCTCGGCGGCCAGGTGCCGGCCCGGTGCCTGAAGCGGGCACGGCCCTGAATCGGGCGTGGCCTGAATCGGGCATGACTCCGCGGCGGGTCCGGCCTTGAAGACAGCTGGGCCCTGAAACGGGTATGGCCCAAGAGGGCTACGGGCCGTCCGGTGGCGGCAGGTCCTGTTCGGTCCAGAGCGTCTTGCCGGTGGGGGTGTAGCGCGTGCCCCAGTGGTGGGTCATCTGGGCGATGATGAACAGCCCCCGGCCTCCCTCGTCGTCGCTCGCGGCGTGCCGAAGATTGGGCGCGGTGTGGCCGGTGTCGGAGACTTCGCAGATCAGGGCCCGATCGCGGATCAGGCGTACCTGGATCGGGCCGCCGCCGTAGCGGATGGCGTTGGTGACCAGTTCGCTGACGATGAGCTGGGTGGTGAACTCCAGGTCGTCCAGTTCCCAGTCGCGCAGCTGTTTGCTGACGGCGGTGCGTATGGTGCCCACCGCCTCCGGGTCCGTCGACACTTCCCACTGGGCGAACTGGTTGCGGTCGAGCAGGTGGGTGCGGGCCATGAGCAGTGTCGCGTCCTCGTCCACCGGCCCGGGAAGCAGCGTGTCCACCGCTCGATCGCACAAGTATTCCAACGTTGCCCGATCGTCGGCGAGGGCGTGGGACAGTCGCGCGAGCCCGGCCGCACGGCTGTCGGAGTCCTGGAGGAGGCCGGCCGTGAAGAGGGCGACGAGAGTGCCCGGAGCCAGCTCCAGGTCCATGCTCTCGTAGGGCGGGCCGGCGACGCCCAGCGGCGGCCCGGGGGGCAGTTTCAGGTGGTCGACGACCCCCGTGCGGGTTTCCACGACCGCCAGCACCGACTCCCCGGCCCGCGCGAGGCTACAGCTCCCCGAGACGGGGTCGTACATCGCGTACAGACAGGACACCCCCAGGGCGCCGTCGGCCCGCTGCTTCGGATGGCCCGGGCCGCGGCCGACCGCGCCCTCGTGCGCGGTCTGCTCGACCAGGTCATCCAGACGGGACAGCAACTCGTCCGGGCTCAGGTCCATCCGGGCCAGGACACGCACACCCGTTCTCAGACGTCCCATGGTGGCCGCCGCCTGGAGGCCGTGACCGAGCACATCCCCGACGACCAGGGCGACCCGGGTGCCCGACAGGGGGATGACGTCGTACCAGTCGCCGCCCACCCCGGCCCCGCTGTCGGCGGGCAGATAGCGGCTCGCCGAGTCGACGGCGGCGTGCGGCGGCAGGCCGCGTGGCAGCAGGCTCCGCTGGAGCTTGAGAGCCACGGTGTGGCCGCGGGTGACCACCGGCATCAGCAGCAGACCGATCAGCAGGGCGCCCAGACCCAGGACGGTGACGCCACCCGTCCGTCCGATCAACGGCAGGTCGACGACGGTCCACCCGTACCCGGGCTCCGCGTAGACCACGAAGGCGGCGTAGAGGAACAGCACGAGCATGATCAGCCCGCCGAGTCCCGGAAGCACCCCCTTGAAGATCAGGTCTCTGCCGCTGCGGGTGAGGGCCTTGCGGTGGTACCAGACGCAGGCGAAGCCGGTCAGTCCGTACTGGAACGCGATCGCGAGGCCGATCGAATCGATCGAGTCGGCCAGGACGTTCTGGCTGAACGCGGTCAGCAGGACCAGCAGGGCGATCGAGACCGCGCCCGTTCCCACGGTCCCCCAGGTCGGGGTGAGGTACTTGCGGTGGACCTGGGCGAACCGGGGCGGTACGGCCTTGTGGACCGCCATCGAGAAGACGGTTCTGGCCAGGGGCAGGATGGTGGTCTGAGCGGAGGCCAACGCCGAGGTCAGCACCATCAGGATCAGCAGTCTCGACAGGACGACCCCCGCCTGCTGACTCCCGAACACGGCCTCGCCCAGCCCGCCGAATACGTCGTCCACGTTGTCGGGGTTGGCGAGCCCGATGCCCGTGGTGCCGACTCCCGCGAACGCCTGCGCCGACGTGGACACCAGCGCGTACATGAGCAGGAGCAGCACGGTGGACATGACCGCGGCGCGTCCTGGCACACGGTTGCTGTCGACGGTCTCCTCGTTGACCGAGAACGCGGTGTCCCAGCCCCAGTAGATGAACACCCCCGCGAGGACCCCCGAGGTCAGGGCCTGTGCCGAGGGCACCTCGAAGGGGTTGAACCAGGAGGCGGAGACGGGGATGGCCGTCGGGGGAGGGTTGGCGTAGACCCTGACCAGCGCGGCGACGGCGAAGACGAGCAGCATCACCACTTCCAGGCACAGCAGCCAGCGCTGGACCGCTGCCGAGACCTGGATGCCGGCGTAGCAGATCGCGGTCAGCCCGACGATGCAGAGGATGCCCGCCGAAGTGGTCCACAGACGGCTCTCCGCCGGTCCGTCCAGGCCCACCAGCCGGAAGGTGTAGGAGGCCGCGATCGCGGCGAGGTTCGCCATGACGAGCATGTTGGCGACGATCAGGCCCCAGCCGCCCATCCAGCCGGTACGTGGTCCGAAGGCACGGGTGGCCCAGGTGAAGGTGGTCCCGCAGTCGGCGTTGCTCGCGTTGAGTGCCCGGAAGGCGTACGCGACCAGCAGCATCGGGACGAAGGCCAGCATGGTGATGATCGGGGCCTGTAGTCCGACCCCCGCCACGATGACGCCCAGCGTGGCGGCGAGGCTGTACGCCGGACCGGTGGAGGCCAGGGCCATGACGACCGAGGAGAACATGCCAAGGGCATTGCTCTTGAGTCCCTTCCGGCCGGCCCCTGTGCCGGGGGCGGGACGACCGGCGGACATGGCGCCGCCAAAGTGCCTCACACTTGATTCCAACGCGGGGCGGTGCCCGCCGCAACAGCGCGGGGGCGGCGGCCCGGCCGCGCGGCCCAGGCTGCGGCCGCGCACCGCCGTACCGGGCGGCGAGGAGGTGTACGTACGCCCTCCGCCGCCGCCGAGGTACCCGCCCGCCTGCCGTCAGCCGACGCACTCCTTCTTGTCGGCGCGCGACTGCGGGATGTCGGTCGGGGGCTTGGCCGGGTCGGTGAGCGCCGCTCCGGGGCCGTTGAAGTCGCGCCCGAGGGTGAGTGTCATGTCCTTGCTGGTCCCGGAGCCGTCCGTGCCGGACCCGGAGGCGGTCGTCGCGGGGTGGAGCGCCGAGGCGGACAGGCCCATCATCGCGGCGAGCGCCCGGGCCTGGTCGGCCTGCTCGGGAGCGTAGGCCAGGGTCGTACGGTCCTGCTTCGCCCCGGGGGCGTTGCCGCCGTTGGTGGAGTGGGCGACGCCCTTGGTGTTCTGGAGCCACTCCAGGGTGGTCTGCGCCGCGCCCTGGGGGCCACCGCCGTTGTAGACGGTCACCCGGACCTGCGACGGGTCCGCCTTGGTGCCCTTGAGCTTGGAGTCGGACGTGGGCTTCTTCGCGACCTCGGTCAGCGAGACGTCGTTCTTGATCGCTGCGAAGAGCGCGGGCGCCCTGGTCTTGTCGATCACGACGGTCCGGTGGTTCTTCCCCTCGGCCGGATTGTCGACGACCGGCAGGGTCGTGAAGGTGATGTGCTCGGAATCCACCCGGTTGAGATCCTTGGCGAGGGCGGTGAGCTTGTCGACACCGCCGATGCCGGTGTCCACGGTGAGCGACTTGGTGGCCGCGTTCGCCAGCTTGAAGAGCTTCGTGGGATCGCTGAGGGTGTCGCCGGACTTCATCTGGCGGATCATCGAACCCAGGAACTGCTTCTGGAGGTCGATGCGGTCCAGGTCACTGCCGTTCTTCAGCGAGTGACGGGTCCTGACGAACTGGAGGGCCTCTTCGCCCTGCACCGTGTGCGGTCCGGCGGCCAGATGCAGATGAGAGCCCTGCCCCTGCTTGTCCGTGTCGTCGATGGCATGGGTCAGGCAGATCGGCACGCCGCCGACCGCGGTGGAGAGCGTCTTCACGGCCTCGAAGTTGACCAGGATGAAGTGGTCGATCGGCAGACCGGTGATCTCGGAGACGGTCCGCATGGTGCAGCCCGGGTCGCGGCCCTCCTGGCCGAGGCTCTCGTTGAATCGCGGACCGAACGACCCCTGGGGCGTGGCCTTGATCGTTTGGGTGGAGCCGTCCTTCTGCTTGGTCGGGCAGTCCGGGATGCCGGTGACCATGTCGCGTGGAATGCTCATGGCAGTGGCGTTCGAGCGGTCCTTCGCCACATGGAAGAGGATCGTGGTGTCGGCGTGGCCCACGCTGCCGGCGTCGCCGTACTTCCCGCCCAGGCCTATTCGGCTGTCGGTGCCGATGACCAGGATGTTCACCGCGTCGTCGCTGGTCGCGTTCTTGCTGCCCGCGGTGCCGACGTCCACCGTGTTGATGTTGTCGTTGAAGTGCCGGTACAGCAGATAGGCCCCGGCGCTGCCCGCCACCAGAACGAAACCCAGCGTGCCCGCGGTCCACACCAGGACCCTGCGCTTCGTGGACCGCTTGGCCTTCCGGGACCTCGCCGCGCCGCCGCGGGGGGTGCTCACGCCCATACCGCCGCCGCCGTGAGTGCCCGGGCCCGGGTCCGGGGCGGGGCGCCGCTCCGCCTCGCGGCGCGCGCGACGCCCGCCCTGCTCCGGCACCGTGGCGGCCGGGGCGTCGCCGGTGCCCGTGTGCAGCCGGTAGTCACCGGTCTCCGGATCGAGGACCCACTGGTCCGCGGGATCGATGTTCCTGCCGCCTTGCGTGTCCACGGTCCTCCGTCTGTACTGCGCCGCCCCTACGACGGGCCCTGCCGTCCGGCCCCTGCCGGACGCCCCGCGGCCATTCCCGGGGCATCCGTTCAGACGTCCGATTCCGGCGGATGGTTGTACTCGGGTGATGTGCAACAGCCGTACTGCGCATGGAGCCTGGGTGGATTCCCCGGGACGGTTCCCGGGCGTACGGGTCAGCCGCCCTGGCCGGCGCTGCCGATCGGACCCACCTTCACGGGCGTGCCGCCGCCCTCCGTGACGGGCAGCGTGCCGGCGCCGGGCCAGGCGAGAGTGACGGTCCTGGTCTCGTTGGGCGGGGTCACCAGCAGACCCGTGATGCGGACACCGGAGCCGCCGGAGGTGTTGAGCGGGTAGCTGATGCCGAAGTCGATGGACTGCCCGCTCTTGACGACGGCCGGGCCGGCCGGCGTACCGGTGCGCTGTGCGGACAGCGACCCCGCGCTGGTCTTCAGGTCGACGCCCGCGTAGCCGGACAGGGTGCAGTCGCGGCTGCCGTGGTTCTTCAGCTCGACCACGACGGTGCCGTCGGGGTCGCCGTCGATGGTGCGGTCCTTCGCCGTGATGTCCAGCGCGTCGCTGTGGCACCGGCCGGTGGCCGTGCCGCTCGTGCCGGAACCGGAGCCGCTCCCGGCGGCCGTGCCCTTCCCGGCGGAGCCCCCGGTGGTGTCCTTGCCGCCACCCTGGTTCGAACCGCCCGCCGTCGAGCCGCCCGCCGTCGAGCCGCCCGTCGTCGAGCCGCCCGTCGTCGAACCGTCGGTCGCGGACGACGCCGCGGTCGCGGACGACGGTGCGCTCTGTCCCGCACTGTCCGTGCCGCTCTGGCAGGCCGTGAGCGAGAGGCCTGCGGCAACGGCCAGGGCGGCGAAGGTGAGCTGGTGAACGCGCATTGATTCATCCTCGGTGTCGGTGGGCGGGTCGGGCGGCCCGGTACGAGTGAGCGTCTGTGACGACCACCAAGACCGGCCCGGCCCGGCACTCCGTTCCGCCGAACCCGTCGGTAATACAGTCCTGTTACACGCGCAGCCGGACGGTGACAGACGGTCATGTTCGCCCGTCCTCGCCGCGCGTCAGGGCCACCCGTACGTACCGGCGGCCCCGGCGCGGGCCCGCCGAACGACGGTGCGTGCCGGGGCCGCCGGCATGCCGCTCGTCAGCGCTCGACGGGAGCCGCGCTCACTTGGTGGCGTAGACGGCGGGGTAGCCGCCGATGAGGTGGCGGGCCTCCACCTTGGCGAAGCCGGCGGTCCGCAGCCACTGGGTGGCGTCCGGCCCTGGAAGTTGAACACTCGACGGACTCGACGGATATTGGTCCATGGAGGCTCGTCCGGGTCGCCGTGGGCCCTCGACCTGCCTGTTCGGGCAGGGGTTTGAGGGCCCTGGGCGGTTTCGTGACGGGTCGGGTACGGGGGTGGTTCAGAGCGTCTTGGTCTGGCCGCCGTCGATGACGGTCTCCGTGCCCGTGATGTTGGCGGCGAGGGGCGAGGCGAGGAACAGGGCGAGGTCGGCGACCTCGTGCGCCTCGGTGATCCGTCCGGTGGTGATCCCCATGCCCTGCGGTACGGCGACGTCCAGCGCTTCCTGGGCGGTGATGCCGGCGCTCGCGGCGGTGGCGTCGGCGAAGCCGCCCGGCGCGGTCCAGAACGGTGTGCGGACCGGGCCGGGGGCGATCGCGTTGACGCGCACGCCCTGCGGTGCGAACTCCTCGGACAGGGACTTGTTGAGGTTGGTCAGGGCGGCCTTGGCCGCCGAGTAGTCGACCACCATGGGGAAGGGCAGCCGGGCGTTGATCGAGCTGATGTTCACGATGGCCCCGCCGCCGGCCGCGATCAGATGGGGGAGGGCGGCGCGGCTGGCGCGTACGGCGCTGAAGAAGGTCAGGTCGAAGATCCGCTGCCATGCGGCGTCGTCGACCTCGAGGAAGGACTCGCGGGGCTCGGCGGCGCCGACGTTGTTGACCAGGATGTCCAGGTGCTGGTGCCGTTCCACGGCCTGCTGGATCAGGGTCTCCGCCCCCTGTGCGGTGGACAGGTCGACCGGCACGATCGTGACGTCGTGGTCGGTGGCGAGCGCGTCCAGTTCGGGGGTGGAGGAGCGGCTGCCGGCCACGACCTTGACCCCTTCGCGGGCCAGCCTCTCGACGATGGCCAGGCCGATCCCCTTGCTGGCTCCGGTGACGACGGCGACCTTGTCCTTGAGCTGGAGTTCCATGACGATCCCTTTCTGGAATGATTGATACATAATCTGAGTACGACCTTCCGCGGTCTTGGTCGCGGTCTCGGTCGCGGTGGTGGTCGCGGACGGGAAGTGCCCGTCCCGGCCTCGATGGGAAGTGTGTGCGGCCGTCAGTCCAGTACGCGCATCGCGGCCGACAGGGCGTCCTGCGCGAACTCGCGCCCCATGCGCGCCCGACCGACGATCCGGATTCCCTGGAGGAACGTGGTGAGGAACCGGGCCAGTTCCCTCGGGTCCTTCTCCGGGGAGATCTCGCCCCGTGCCTGTGCCTGCTCCAGGG
Organism: Streptomyces adustus; assembly: GCF_009377175.1. Classification (GTDB taxonomy): domain Bacteria; phylum Actinomycetota; class Actinomycetes; order Streptomycetales; family Streptomycetaceae; genus Streptomyces; species Streptomyces adustus. The sequence continues at coordinate 81,603 of NZ_VJZD01000006.1, read as the reverse complement.
CGCCGGCGAGGAGTGACTCGACCTGTCGGATCGCGTCGGTGACGCGGTCCGCCGCGGGGGGCAGCTCGCCGCACTGGGTGGAGGCGTTGACCACGAGACAGCCGCGCGTGGGGTCGGCCAGGTCCGCCTCGATCAGCGCGGCGAGCACCTTGCGGACGGCGGGCAGGATCTGGGGAGCCTCGCCGAGGGCCTGCTCCAGGTCGTCGTGCTGGAGGGAGATGTAGCGCTCCAGGGCGCGGAGGTAGAGCTGCTCCTTCGAGCCGAAGGCCGCGTAGAAGCTCCCGCTGCCTATCGACAGCTCTTTGAGCAGGTCCTGCAGGGACGTCTCGGCGTAGCCGCGGCGCCAGAACAGGTCCATGGCGCGGTCTGTCGCCCGGTCGATGTCGAACTCCCTGGTGCGTGCCATGCGGCCAGCTTAGCGCGCTTTCTGGAATAGTCAATCCACTATGTTGGGGGTCGTCCACGGACGGCGTCCGTGCAGGTGGCGGACTCGGCAGCGGGGCCCCGCGGTGGCGCTCAGGCTATTTCCCGACGATCCGCCCCGAGGATCGCCGGACCCCTGCTGCGGGTGAGATGGCTCGCGGCTCTGCGTGTCGGTCGCACGGTGGCTCTTTCCCGATCACACTCGTTCCTTGAGCGCCTCGCGACAGGCGTGTGCCCGCGATGGAAGGACTGTCCATGACCACCGACACGAGTCCCGGCCCGCTGCGGGTGCTGGTATTCGGCGCGTCACTGCGGACCGACTCGGTCAACGCCCGTCTCGCGTCCCTGGTCGCCCGGCTCGTCTCCGACTCCGGGGCGGGCGTCGATCTCGCCTTGATGCGCGACTTCGACATGCCCATGTACGACGGTGACAGGGAGGCCGCCGAGGGGCTGCCGCCCGGTGCCCTGGCCCTGCACGACCGGCTGGACCGCAGTGACGCCTTCGTCATCGCCTCCCCGGAGTACAACGCCTCCGTGCCGGGCGTGCTGAAGAACGCGATCGACTGGGTCTCCCGTATCAGGCCGCAGCCGTTCAAGACCAAGCACGCCCTGCTCGTGTCCGCGTCGCCGTCCCTGGTGGGCGGCAACCGTGGGCTGTGGGCGCTGCGGGTTCCGCTGGAGCATCTGGGTACCCGTGTCTACCCGGACATGTTCAGCCTGGCCGACGGCTACCAGGCCTTCGCCGAGGACGGGCGACTGGCCGACCCGGGACTGCACGAACGCCTCGCCGAGACGGTGTCGGGATTCCTCGGTCTCGTCGAGGCGGACGTGCGTTACGTGTGCCTGGAGCGCCGCTGGTACGAGTTCCTGGGCGACCGCACCGAGGCGGACGTCACACAGCGGGCGGAGAAGTGACGTTCGCCGGCCGGGCGGGGTGACGGCGCCGGCCGCGAGGCGGTCCGCGGTCCGGGGCACCGTACCCGTGCGGCCCCGGCGTCGGCCGGCTCAGTCGACCAGGGTCTCGAATCCCGCGGTGTCGCAGTAGGACACCGCGCGGCTCTCGGCTCCGGCGTCGCCGCCGACGGCGTACACGGTGTCGTCGAGGATGTGGCCGCCGTCGCGCTCGAGGCCTTCCCGGGCGAGCTTCTTCGCGGCGGCGATGACCAGCGTCCTCGCCGCTCCGAGAGCGTCGGACTCGGGCTTCGGGGCCGACTGTCCGTCACTGTCACCGGTGTCCGCCGCGTCGGCGGTAGTGGCGTGCCTGGCGTCCTGCCAGGCGCCCAGTTCGGCGCAGTAGTTCTCCTGCCACTCCTTGGCCTGCGCGGGTTCGCCCGACGAACAACTGCTCATCAGGACGGCGGCGGCGACGACGGCCACCGCTCGCGGGACTGTTCGTGCACACCGATCGCTGTATTGCATGGACATGCCCTCCCCGAAGTCGCCGACCCAGAGTATGGCCCAAGGGCGGGTCACCTCGCGTCGACGGTCGGCAGCAGTGCCGAGTCGGCGTGGAGGGTGATGCGTACCGGTGTGAAGGCGGTGGCGTCCACCGGCGACTGTCCGTTGCCGGGACTGCGGGCGTAGCGTGGATGGGCGCCTCCGCTGATCTGCCAGCGGATGCGGTGACCCACGGCGAAGCGGTGCGCGGTGGCCCCCATCGGCACGGTGATCGGCGACGGGTCGGACCCGTCCGTCCGCAGCCGACCCAGTCCGTCACAGACGTTGACGGAGCGGCCCTGTGCGTCCACGTCGCACAGACGGGTGAAGACGTCGGCGTGACCGGTGTCCGTGGACACGCTCAACCTCGCGGAGACCGGTCCGATGATGTCGACGGGCTCGGTCAACGGCGGCCCGGTGAAGGTCAGTACGTCCCCTCGTGCCTCCAGGCCGCTGTTGTCGCGCGGTCCCGCGGTGCGGGAGAGCAGGGGGCCGCCGAGGGCGGGGGTGGGGTCGTCCGGGTCGTAGCGGAACGACCTCAGCGGTGCGCGGTCCGTGGGTGCCTGCCGGGTGAGGTGTCCCTGCGCGGTGGGAAACCACGGGCTCACGGCGGTGGCCGGAGGCCAGTCGTCGAGGTCCCGCCAGGCGTTCTCGCCGCCGACGTGCACGCGCACCCTGGTGGGGCGCAGGCCGGAGGGATCGCCGCACAGGTGGGCACGCAGCCAGGCGAGGCTCTCGGTGAACACCTCGGGCCAGCCCTGTTGCAGGGCGGAGGTGTGGGTCCACGGTCCGACGAGCAGGGCGGTCTCGCAGCCGGCCCGGCGCAGTCGGTCGTACTGCTCGAAGGTCTGGTCGGCCAGCACGTCGTGCCGGCCGGTGATCAGGCTCGTGGGGATGCCGAGGTGCTCCGCCGCACCGGCCTGTGACGCGCCGTGCCAGTAGGCGTCCTTGGCGTCCGGGTGTGTCATCACGTCGTCCAGCCAGGGGATGTGGCTTCCGAAGACCGGCAGATGCGCCCCACGCAGCGGCCGTGCGGTGGTGATGTCCCGCAGACGGCGTTGCAGACGCAGCGTCGCCCTCAGGAACGCGGCCATGCCCTGGTGCTGGTAGGTCATCCCCACGCCGACGGCGAGGGCGTTCTCCAGCCGCAGCGCACCGTCCGTGTGGAACAGGGCGTGGGGATCGTGCAGGCCCACCTGCACCACCATGGCCTTCAGTTCCGGCGGCGGGTCCGAGGCGAGGGCCCACTGTGTGTATCCCAGGTAGCTGGGGCCGACGGTGGCCAGTGTCCCGTCGAACCAGGGCTGTTCGCGCAGCCAGGACACCGTGGCCCGGCCGTCGGCGGTCTCGTTGCGCCACAGGTCGAACGCGCCCCCTGAACCGCCGGTGCCGCGGCAGCTCTGGAGGACCACGTGAAAGCCCTGCTCGGCGAAGAGCAGGCCGTACATGGGGGACCACGGCAGGCTCCTGCCGTACGGCGAGCGCACCAGGAGGGTGGGGAAGTCGCCCTCGGCGCGCGGGAAGTAGTGGTCCGTGACCAGCGGGCTGCCGTCGGCGGCCGGCACCTCCAGTCCCGGTTCCCATCCGACCTCGTGCAGTTTCGCCGGAAGGCGGCGCCAGGTCGCTCTCATCAGCCGTGCGGCCAGGGGCGGTCTCCCGGCCGGCGGTGCCCAGGCCGGCCTCGGCGCAGAACCGTGCGTGCGTGATGGCATCGTTCCCCTCCCAGAATTTCCGTACGTTGTACGAGAATAGGGCATGCTTGACTGGGGCCCGCAAGGGCCACCGCGGCCGAGGGAAGGAGCGTGGACCATGCCCCGCGACGCAGAGGCCGCCGTGTCCGGCATGGACTTCGGGGAGCTCTGGCCGAGCTCGGTCCCGCCCCGCAGGGGCCGCAAGCCCGTCCACAGCCGAGAGGCGATCACCGCGGCGGCAGTCGCCCTGGCGGACGCGGAAGGGCTCGAAGCGGTCACCATGCGCAAAGTCGCCGCGCAGGTCGGCGCCGGCGTCATGTCGCTCTACAGCTACGCCCCCGACAAGGAGACGCTGCTGCACCTGATGGTCGACCGCGTCAGCGGCGAACTGCCGACGACGACGGCGCTCACCGGTGACTGGCGCGCCGACCTGAAGGCCATCGCCCACCTCCAGCGCGACCACATGCTGCGACACCCCTGGCTGCCCGCCGCCCTGTCGACCCGGCGCGTCCCGGGACCCAACACCCTGGCCTTCCTGGAGCGCGCGCTCGCCGCACTGCGGCCCAGCGGGCTGGACGGCGCGGCGAAGATGGAGATCTTCGCTCAGCTCACCGCGTTCGTGGCCGGACACGTCGCCCACGAGGTCGCGCAGGCCGCGGCCGCGCAGTCGCCCGAACGGGCCGCGGCCGAAGCCCGTTACCTCGCCGCGGTCGCCGCGGACGGCCGGCATCCGGAACTCGCCGAGGCCCTCTCCGCCCCCGGACGTGCCCTCGCCCCCGAAGCCACCTTCACCCGGTTCCTCAACCGTCTGATCGGCGGCCTCGACGCCGACTGATCCCACGCCGCCTGTGCGGCCTGCGCGGTCCGTGCTTGTCAGGGCAGCCCTGACAAGCGTACGGTGCCTGTCAGGATCGGCCTGACAGGCAGGTCGCGGTCGGAGGAGGGGCTCCATGCCCGCGGAGGCGATGGAAGACGACGGCCGGGCCTGCTCGTTCTGCGCCAAGCCCGAGGCGGAGGTGGCCAAGCTGGTCGCCGGTCCCGGGGTGCACATCTGCGACAAGTGCGTGGACCTGGCCGCCTCGATCGTGGCCGAGTACTACCCGGCCCCGACCGAGCTGCGGATGCCGATGTGGGGCGAGCTGACCGACGCCGAGATGCTGGCCCGGCTGCCCCGGGTAGCGGCCGTCGCCGACCAGGTCGAGGCCGATCTGCGCATGTGGGTCATGGAGCTGCGGCGACGCGGCGTGACCTGGGCCAGGATCGGCGAGGCGCTCGGCATCACCCGCCAGTCGGCCTGGGGACGGTTCTCCGGCGAGGAGTGAGGGCGGACCGCCCTCGGACCTCGATCACACGACCGGCTCGACGCGGGCGGTTGCCGACATGGCGTGGCCGTTCTCCTCGGTCGGAAAAAGCGGCCACGCTCTCGACTTCGAAGGAGTCGTCCACGCCGAGCCTGAAGGATCTTGTCGAGCTGGTCGTACGTGATCTGCCGGCGGGGGTTGAGTGGAGACCCTCCCTTACATGTTCCGGTCCCAATGGGCCGGGTTGGGGAGTACGGACAGGTCCGTGAAGGCCGGCACGGAGGCGACTGACGGCCCCACCTGCCGCAGGCCCGACGAGGTGCCGGCTTCCCGAAGCTCACGCGGGCACGGGTACGGGGTGCGGGCGGAGGGTCATGAGCGAGTCCTCCAGGGCCGCCACCATGGCGAAGGGGAAGCGGTCGACCTCCAGGCAGAGTGCGACGTCGTCAGGGTGGACTCCCTGACGCACGCCCTCCGTCAGCTCGGCGGCTGCGCGTGACACGGCGGCCCGATGGAGGAACGCGGCGGCTTCCGTCTCGGCCTCGGTGGCTCTCCCGGCGATGTATTGGGCGCATGCCAGATCCTCCTCGGCCCGGCCTTCCTCGCCGGTGACCACGAACGTGACCCGATCGCACTCGCGTGTCCGCAGGAGCCGAGCCGTCGCCTCCGCCACCACGAAGCCGGCGCACAGCACCAGTGACGCCTCCTTGACCGCCAGGGCGCCGACCGTCCCTGCCGTGGTCTTCTGCACCACGGTCCGTCCGGTCAGGTCGATGGATCGCAGCAGGCCCGGCGAGTTGACGGCGTCGAACCCGGGGGCGGGCGGGCCGTCCTTGAGTGCCATCCAGTGCGGGTGGCGAGCCTTGAGCGCCAGGGCCTGGTCCAGCGACTCGGCAAGAACGATCCTTTCTGCCCCCTGGGCAAAGGCCCAGGCCGCCACCGTGAAGGCGCGCATGACGTCGACCACGACCGCCACGGGCGGGGCGTCGGTGAGCTCGGCGATACCGAGGAAGCGAGCGTCCATGTCGATCATGATTGCGTACGTCCGACCTCGAAGCGCCGAGAGAGTGGCCCGCGTCACATCGGTGGAGGTGAGGTGAACTCCCCTGCGGTGCCGCGTACTTCCGCGTCGCCACGGCCGAGCGGGCGGCAGGACAGGGTCCGCACCACCACACCGCCCCTTCCGTCTGCCTGTACATGGTGCAACCGGGCCGTCGGCGTGCGGGTCACCGACTCCGTCGGCACGCCGTCGGTGAAGAGGGCGCCGATGCCGTCTTCCAGAGCCCAGCCGTCGGCGAGCGAGCCGGATGCCACGGCTTCCTGGTAGGAGGAGCGGCGGCCCGGCTCGCTGTCGTAGTGCGGGCAGACCGAGCCGGGCAGCAGGCCCAGTCCGTCCGGCAGGAAAGTCAGCGGTCCGAACGAGTCGGTATGGGAGCCCGCGGCCCAGCAATTGGCGCCGGCGCTGATCCCGCACAGGAGGGTTCCGCGGTCGTACGCCTCGCGAAGCAGCCGGTCGACACCATGCGCGCGCCAGACCGCCAACAGGTTCGCGGTGTTGCCGCCGCCTACGTATACGACGTGCTGGGACAGCAGGAGCGTTCGCAGGGCATCGTCATCGAGGTCCCTGCGGAACAGGGGCAGGACGCCGGGCTCGCAATCGCGTGACCCGAACGCGGTGAGGAACCGCTCGACGTAGGCGGGAGCGTCACCGCTGGCCGTCGGAACGAAGCACACCTTGGGCCGCGAGACGCCCACGTGGGAGAGCGTCCAGTCGTCCAGCAGGCCGTCGTCCTCGGTGGAGAAGCCGCCGCCGAGAAGGATGAGCCGACGGGCGGGAGCGGTAGCCACGAACGGGCCCTCCTCGGCGCGCGGACAGCGACAGCCTGAACGATGACCGGTCGCCGACCGCGTGCGCAATGGGCAGTTGGCCGGATGTTCTGGTCGCACCGGTCGTCTCCGGCGCCAGTCGCGGCACCGCCCGGCCTCCGGACCGCGCGGACACCGGTCGCGAGATCCCTGGAGAAGCGCGGGCGTTGTTGCGTGGAGGTAATGGTTCCGCAACCTTGACTGTATTGGTCCAGTCCAATAACGTCCGCACAGAACCCCCCATGACACAACACCCCCCGCCCGTCATTCAGTTGACGGACCATCACTCCCTCCGGGAGGGCCCCACTGTGGTTTCCCGACGTTCCTTTCTCGCCGCGGCCGGTGCCGTCACCGGTGCGGCCGCGCTCAGCCCGCTGTCGCCGGTCTCGCCGCTGACCTCCGCCGCAGCCGCGGTCGGAGTCTCGCTCCCCGTGAAACTGGCGAACAACTCCGGCTACGACACCGTCTACGCCTACATATCCGGCACCGACAGCAGCGGCTGGCCGGTCTTCGTCTCGGCGAACGGTGCCCTGAACCGGCTGCCCAACCCGTCGTCCGCGGTGACCCCCATCGCCGACTACTCCATCGCGCTGGGCGCCTCCGGCTCGGCTGCCAAGACCGTCACGCTCACCGACTACATCATCAGCGGCCGCATCTATTTCTCGGTCGGAAAGAAACTCCAGTTCTTCGTCAACCCGGGCACCGTGCCCGGCGTGGTGCAGCCCGCCCTGACCAGCGCCGACCCCAACTGGTCGACCAACTGGACGTTCTGCGAGTTCACCTTCAACAGCGCCAACCTCTACGCCAACATCTCCTACGTCGACATGGTCGCGCTGCCCATCGCGATGAGCAGCACCGGCAGCGGCGGCACCCAGACGGTCAGCCCGCTGCCCGCCGGCGCCCTCGCCTCCATCGCCTCCGGCCTCCAGACGCAGCACGCCTCCGACGGAGCCCCCTGGGACCGGCTGGTGGTCACCGACTCCTCCGGCGGGGTGCTGCGCGTCATGGCGCCCGCGCACTCGCCGGTGGACTTCGGCGGCTACTGGAACGACTACCTCAACCGGGTCTGGAGCCACTACGCCACCACCCCGCTGACCATCAACGGCCAGGGCAGCATCGGCTCCTACACCGGCACCGTCTCCGGCAACGCCATCGTCTTCTCAGGTCTCAACACCAACGGTGTGCCGTTCACCAAGCCCAGCGCCGTCGACATCTTCGGCTGCGCCTCCGGTCCGCTCTACAACTCGGGCGGGGACGCCCGCGGAGCGATCGCCGCCCGGCTCGCCGCCGCGATCAACCGCAGCTCGCTCCTGGTCTCGGGCGGCAACAACAACCCCGACGGCGTGACACCCGCCCAGTACTACACGGACCCGATCACCAACCACTACGCACGGCTGGTCCACAAGTACGCCAGCATCGGCTACGCCTTCCCCTACGACGACGTCGGCCCCACCGGCGCGGCCCCCGTCGACGGGCACATCCAGGACGGCGCGCCCACCTCGTGGAGCATCACCCTGGGCGCGGGCGGCACCGGGGGAGGATCGGGCGGCGGCTCGGGCGCCGTCAGCGCCTACAGCACCATCCAGGCCGAGTCCTTCTCGGCACAGAGCGGGACCACCACCGAGGGCTGCTCCGACACCGGTGGCGGCAGCGACGTGGGCTACATCGGGAACGGCGACTGGCTGAAGTTCTCCTCCGTCGACTTCGGTTCGGCCTCCCCGAAGCAGTTCATCGCCCGGCTGGCGTCGGGTGCGGCCGCCGGGGTCAGCGGCGCCGTCCAGGTGCGGCTCGACAGCACCACCGGCACGAAGATCGCCGAGATCAACTTCGCCAGCAGCGGCGGCTGGCAGACCTGGCAGACCGTCCCCGCGAACATCATCGCCTCCGCCACCGGAGTCCACGACGTCTACCTGGTCTTCTCGTCGGGCAGCGGTGCGGACTTCACCAACATCAACTGGTTCACCTTCACCAGCTGACCTCCCGCGCCGCCCCGGCGCAGTCCGCCGGCGGTGGTGCGACCGCCCCACGAGAGTGGTCGCACCGCCGCCGGTTCGGCATGCCCGCACGAGCGGACGGACACCCGGTGCCGGAGGCGACCGTGCGGCCGCCTTCCCTTTCCGCGGCACGTCCGGGCCGGGATCCAGAGGACGCCGCACAGCGGCCCTGTGAGTGCTCGTACACTCACCGTCACATGACTTACCGACCGTGACGGGGGGCCGGATGGTGCCGAACAGCATCGTCGGACAGGGGGACGCTGCCGCATCGAGGCCGACGCTGGACAGACTGCTGTCGGTCATGGGGGCCGGCGCGCTGGAGCCGTACACGGCCCCGCACGGCCTGGAGGCCGTGGTCGACGGAGTCATGATGCTCGACCCGCTGGAGCCAGGGCAGCCGCGCGGACAGGTGCTGCTGGCCGTGGGGATCGATCCGCAGTCGGCCGCCGCCGTCGACGTCGTACGGGATGCCGCCGGATCGGGAGCGGCCGCGGTGGTCTTCGGCCAGGGCAGGTCGGGGCGGCCCTCGGCCGCGCTGTGGGCGGCCGCCGAGGAGGCCGGCCTGGCGGTGCTCCTGCGTACGGCGTGGTGCGGCTGGACCGAGCTGGTCGGCGCGCTGCGCGCCGGTCTGGTCCTGTGCGGAGTCCCCGCCGACCCGACGGTGCCACCGGGTGACCTGGACGGGCTCGCCGACGCGCTGGCGGTCCTCGTCGGCGGCTCGGTGACGATCGAGGACGTGGAGTCCCGGGTGCTGGCGTACTCGTCCACGAAGGAGGACGTCGACGAGCTGCGCCGGCTGACGATCCTCGGCCGCCGGGTGCCGGAGTGGCGGGTGGCCGCCATGTCGGAGGCCGGGTTCTTCCGGGCGCTGTGGGGTTCGGGGGACGTCATCCACCGGCCGGCCCACGGGGAGAATCCCGAACGGCTGGTCGTCGCGGTGCGGGCCGGCGGCGAGATCCTGGGCTCGATCTGGGTGGCGGCCGCGGGCGGCGACCTCCCGGCGCACGCCTCCGACACGCTGCGGTCGGCGGCGCGGGTGGCCGCCGCACATCTGCTCCACCACCGTTCGCACCGTACGCACGCCCGACTGGTCGAGGACGCGGCCCGTGCGCTGCTCGACGGACGTGGATCGGCCGGTGCGCTGAGCGAACTCACCGGGATCGCGGCGCACGGGCACTGCGCCGCCCTGGCGGTGCGTCCCGCGGACGCCGCAGGCAAGGGCGAGGAAGCCGGTCGGCTGTGCGCCCTGCTGGCGGTGTGCTGCGGCGCGCACGACCTCACGCCGGTGGTGATCCCGGTCGACCAGGGGGCCCTGGTCCTGGTGGGCGGGCTGCACCAGGAAGCGGGGCGGGCCGCCGAGCAGGTCGCGCGGCTGGGCAGGGCACTGGTCCGGCAGGTGGCCGACGTGTTCGGTCCGCAGGCGCGTATCGGTCTGGGCACGGTCGTCGAGACCCTGGCGGACCTGCCCGCGTCCCGCCGGTCGGCCGACCTGGTGCTACGGGCCCTGCTCGCGCCGGGGGAGCACCGTACCGTCGCCTCCGCCGACGAGGTCGCCGAGACGATCGCCCTGAACGAGATGCTGGACCGGCTGACGGGATCGGCCCCGGCGCCGGAGACACCGGTGGCACGCCTGGTCGCGTACGACGCGGGCCAGGGCGGGGGAACCATGGTGCAGACCCTGCGGGCCTACCTCGACCACTTCGGTCATGTGCCGGACACCGCCCGGGCGCTCGGGGTGCACGCGAACAGCCTGCGCCACCGGATCGGCAGGATCACCGAGGTGTCCGGGCTCGACCTGCGCAGCCCGGACGCCCGTCTCCTCGCCCAGCTGCAACTGCGCCTTCTCGAACGCGGCGGCCGGGAAACCTGAGTGCTCGGGTGTCCGCCACGAAGAACGGGCGGTTCCTTCGTGCCCGCGCACCAAGGAGGCCGCGCCGGGCCCGGGATTTCGCTCCACAGTGAGAACCACCCGGCGGAACACCGGGACCCGCGACGAAGACACCCGCACCGCCGCGACGGGACGCTGGTGGTCCGCCCCTCGGCAGTCGAGGGGCGGACAGACCTCGACCCAGGGAGGGTGCGGCGTGAGTGGTCACGACAGGGCCGACCGGCGTGAGCGGATTCTGCGGGCGGCGGTGCAGGAGGGACTCCTGGATCCCGAGTCGGCCGCGCTGGCGGCGTTCGTCGACCTCGACGGCGTCAACGAGACCGTCTCGTCCCTGCACAGGGCGTTCCCCGACTCCCTGCGGGTCCTGCACGCGTTCGCGGCCAAGGCGAACTGCCTGGTGCCCGTGCTCGACGAACTGCGCCGCAGCGGCATGGGCTGCGAGGTCGCCAGCGCCGGGGAGCTCGCCCAGGCGCTGGAGGCGGGCTTCGATCCCGCTCGGATCGTGTTCGACTCCCCGGCCAAGACCCGGCAGGAACTGGCCTGGGCATTGGACCTGGGGGTCGCGGTGAACGCGGACAGCTTCCAGGAACTCGACCGACTGGACGAGATCCTGGCGACCCGCTCCTCCGCCTCGCGGCTCGGCGTGCGCATCAACCCCCAGATCGGAGCCGGCTCGATCAGCGCCATGAGCACGGCCACCGCGACCTCGAAGTTCGGCATCCCCCTGGCCGACGAGGGCAACCGGCGACGACTGCTCCAGACGTACCGGGACCGCCCCTGGCTCACCTGGCTGCACACGCACGTCGGTTCGCAGGGCTGCCCCCCGGACCTGATCGCCCACGGTGTCGCGAAGGCGGTGGAGTTCGCCGAGGAGATCAACACCCACCTCGGCCGCCGACAGGTCACCGGCATCGACGTCGGGGGCGGGCTGTCGGTCAACTTCGACAGCGACGAGACGACGCCCGGCTTCGACACCTACGTGGACCAGCTGCGGGCGCACGCACCGGCCCTGTTCTCGGGCCGGTACGAGATCGTCACCGAGTTCGGCCGCTCCGTGATGGCGAAGAACGGGTTCATGGCCGCGTACGTCGAGTACACCAAGACCGTCGGCGGGCGTCCCATCGCCATCACCCACGCGGGCGCACAGGTCGCCACGCGGACGGCGTTCGCCCCCGACGCGTGGCCCCTGCGGGTCGAGGCCCACGATTCCCGTGGCCGGGCCAAGCACGGCAGGCCCGTGCACCAGGACGTCGCGGGCCCCTGCTGCTTCGCCGGCGACCTGCTGGCCCGCGACCGTGCCCTGCCCCTCCTCGACACCGGTGACCTCGTCGTCGTCCCGGACACGGGCGCGTACTACTTCTCCACGCCCTTCCACTACAACAGCCTGCCCGAGCCGGCCGTGCACGGCGCCCGCATCGACGCCGACGGCCGGGTCACCTTCCGGCTGCTCCGTCCCGCACAGGCCGGCTTCCAGGTTCCGGTTCGTGCCGGTCGGTGACCCGCACGTCGTGTGGCCCGGGCGAGCGCGCCCGGTCCGCCGGAGAGAACCACGACACCGAGGAAGGCAGGTGCAACCGCCATGAAATTACGGTGTGCCCGGTCGGGGTGCCCCACGGGGAAAGCGACACCCTCGGGCCGACGGGGGCCGTCGGACGATGGCTGTCCACCACGGGAGCGTACGGCGGCCGGGCGACATGTGACGCCGCCCGGTCCCGGTGGTGCGGCCGGGCAGGGCGGTGACACCGCCAGGACCAGGGGGACCGCCTTGATGACGGTCTCCGTGGCGGGCGACTACGCAGCTCGACGGGGCGGCAGGCGGGCAGCGCAGTGATCGTCCGGAAGTCGCTGGCCCGTCGAGTGGGTCCCGCCCTACGGTGACGCCATGAGCGATCACCCGGAAGTGCCTGTCACGCCCGTCGAGGCCTTTGAACCCCCTTACTACGTAGCTGTCTTCACCACGGTGCGGACCCCGGACCAGAGCGGCTTCCCCGAGACCAACGCGCGCATGGAAGAGCTGGTGAAGGACATTCCCGGGTACCTGGGGATGGACCACGCGCAGAACCCTGGCGGGCTGGGCATCACCGTCGCGTACTTCCGCGACGCCGAGGCCCTCACGCAGTGGCGGACCCATGCCGAGCATCGCGCGGCGCAGGAGCGTGGGCGGGCCGAGTGGTACGAGAGTTACACGCTGCATGTGGCGAAGGTGGAGCGCAGCCACGGGTTCAACCGGGCTTAGATCGCGGGCCGACCGGCCGGAGCCGCCTCGGTGCCGTCCCGCCCACCGGGTCGTGTCGGGCGGGACGGCGTGCCCTCGCCGAACCGATCTACCAGGGTCGGCCAAGTCGAGCTTGGTGAAGCTCAGTTGCTCAGTGGAAAGTCCTTGCGCTTGATCTTGGCGCGACGCCCGTCGGGGTGGTGGAACACGATTCCCTCGGCCAGGTGCCCCGGGGCGTACCGGCTCTCCAGTTCGGCGAGGAAGTCCCTCAGACCCGTGTAACTGCGCGGTACCTCCCGGTAGATCGGGACTTCGAGGTTGAACGGCACGCACAGGTGGTCGTCCAGTGCCAGCGGGTTGCCCTGGATGCGCGGGCCCAGTGCCTCGCAGGGGTGCTCGTCGTCCGGCCAGCCGGAGACGTCGGTGTTGTGGGCGGCGGCCAGGATCCACTTGTCGTCGGCCCCGTACTCGTCCGTGTCGACGTACCAGCCGTCCACGATGCCCTGCTGCTTCTGCGCCTTGCTGGGGTTGCGCCGCTTCTCCACCCGAACCAGCCGGCCGGAACGGACGGTGAGCCGGACGTTCGTACCGTCCAGCTTCTCGGTCGGGGTCCCCTCGCCCGCGAAGACCCAGGCGCACTCGGCGCGCGGCCGGTCGACGACCCGGAAGCGGTCGTCCCGTTCGAACAGGGTGGGGATCTTCTCCATGACCTGCATACCCTTTCGGACCTGTCGTATGAGTTCTTCCGCGTCGATCACCCCTGCGGCCAGTCCGCCCGCCAGCGAGCGCACCAGATCGGCCACCGACACCTCCGCCTCGACGGCGACGCGCTTGAGGGCCTTCTTCTCCTCGGGCGAGACCCATGCCACCAGTCGGGACCAGCCCTCCGGTGGAGTCCAGCGAGCCAGCGCCTGAGGGTCCTTGCGGGGGCGACCCCGCCCTCTCGTTTCGGGCATGGCAAGAAGCTAGGGGGAGACATGTTGTTGTGTCAATTGGCATAACAGAAAATACAGTTGCCGCATTGCTGCAAGCATCTTGTTCTTGCAAGTAATATGCAACAAGCTGGACAGGCCCTTACTTCCACCGAGGACATGGAGCCCCGTCATGCCCCGCCTGATGCCGGACACGAGGCCGCAGCGCGTTCTCGCGGCCTCGAACTTCGTCTACACCATCGGCAGCGGTCTTCATCTCACCGCCGGGGTCCTGTATTTCACCGAGGCGGTTCACCTTCCGGCCGCCCGGGTGGGGCTCGGGCTCGGTGTCGCCGGTCTTCTCGCGCTGGTCCTGGGCGTCACGGTCGGCCATCTGGCCGACCGGCACGGAGCGCGTGGCATCTACGCGGCCACCCTGGGGGTTCAGGCGCTGGCCACGGCCGGCTTCGTCCTGGTCGACGGCTTCTGGCCGTTCGTCCTCGCCGTCTGCGCGGCGGCCGCGGCGAAGGCGGCCGGAACAGCCGCCCGCTCCCCGCTGATCAGACACTACGGAGGTGAGCGGCCGCAGGAGTTCAGGGCCTACCTCCGCGCGGTGACCAACGTCGGCATCTCCCTCGGTGCCGTGCTCGCGGGCTGGGTCGTGCAGGTGGGCACGCTCACCGCCTACCAGCTCATGGTCGTGGGCAACGCGATCGCCTTCGTGGTCTCCGCGGTGATCCTGTTCCCGCTGCCTCCGGTCGCGCCCGTCCCCGCGGCCGACGGCCCTCGCTGGATCGCCCTGCGGGACCGCCCCTACCTGCTGCTGACCGTCCTCGACGGCATCATGGCGATCCAGTTCAAGGTGCTCACCGTGGCCATCCCGCTCTGGATCGTCGGTGCCACCACCGCCCCGCACTGGCTCATCTCGGTCACCATGCTCACCGGCACGGTCCTCGTCGTCGCCTTCCAGGTCCGCGCGGGCCGCAACGTCACGTCCCCCGCCGCCGGCGCGCGCGCCTACCGCCGGGCAGGTGCGGCCTTCCTCGTCGCCTGTTCACTGATCTCGCTGAGCGCGGGCGCACCGGCGTGGGCGGCCGCGGCTCTGCTCGTCGTCGCGGTGGTGATCCACACGGTAGGCGAACTGTGGCACTCCGCCGCCGGCTTCGAGGTCTCCTTCGCTCTCGCCCCGCCGCACGCCACCGGTCAGTACCTGGGCGTGTTCGGCCTCGGCGCAGGCCTCGCCGAGGCCTTCGGCCCGGGCCTGCTCATCGCCCTCTGCATCACCTGGGGCCGCCCCGGGTGGTACGTCGTAGGAGCCATGTTCGCGCTGACGGGCCTGGCGGCACCAGCCGTGGTCCGCCGGATCGGGTCGCCGTCCGCAACAGGCCGACGAGCCGGCACCGCACCGGACAACGGCCGACGCCGCCGGTCGCCCTGCCCGAGGACAACAGGACTCGGTCACTGACGACGGTCCGCGACCGACCGGGCAGGACCGGGTTTGCACCTCGAACCCTTCGCCTCGTACGAGCACGGTCCGCCCTGCCGACGGGCCGCGTCCAGGCGCTATCCGGCGTGGTCGAGTTCTCGCAGGCGGGTGGTCAGGTTCTCCTTGGCCGCGGGCCACTCGTCGGCGAGGATCGAGAAGTACACCGAGTCCCGCCAGGTACCGTCCGGGCGTCGGCGGTGGCGGCGCAGTACGCCTTCGCGGCGCGCTCCGATACGCGCGATCGCGGCCTGTGAGCGGTGGTTGAGGTGATCGGTCTTCAACTGCACGCGTCCCATGCTCAGGTCCTCGAAGGCGTGGGTGAGCAGGAGCAGTTTCGACTCGGTGTTGACGGCGGTGCGCCAGTACGCGCGCCCGTACCACGTCCAACCGATCTCAAGCTGTTCGTCGGCCACGTTGATGTCCATGTACGTGGTCCAGCCGATGGCCCGGCTGCTCGCGCGGTGGACGACCGCGAAGGGGACGTACGCGCCCCGCTCGGCGGCGTCGAGCAGCGTGGCGAGCTTGCCGCCGAGTTCCGCCTCGGTCTGTGGCGCCGGACCGCCCTGCCACCGCCACACCTCCTCGTCGCCGCCGCCCGCCTCGAAGAGTTCGCCGAGATGCTCCGTCGAGAGGGGTTCCAGGCGCACGTGGCGGCCGGTGAGGGTGCGGGGCAGCGGAGTCCGAGCAGGCATGGGCGGGACGGTATCGGGGGGTCGTGCCGGGAGCAACTCGGTGGACTCGGCGCCCCGTCCCCGGACTTCGCCGTTAAGCTCCGGTACCCACAACGGGGCCTGCGTAACCGGAAGTTCGACGCGGTCACCGTCTCCGATCCGAAATCCGGGAGGAAATTCATGGCAGAGCAGGATCCGAAAGACCAAGCAGGACAGGCCGTGACATCACACGCGCCGCAGTGGGCCGAGAGCGGTCCGGCGACCTGGCAGCCGGCGCAGGAGACCGACCGTGTCCGCTCGGCCGCCGCGGGCCTCGGGGCGTTAAGGCTGGCCCGGCGGGAGCCCGGCAGGGCGGGCGAGTCCCTGCGAGGCCTCGGGCTTGCGATCGGTTCGGCGGCCGGCCTGGTCGTGATGGGTCTGGTCCTGTCCCGGTTCGAGGACTCGGGCTGGACGGGGATCTTCCGTGGGCTGGCCATCGCCCTGCTCGCGGGTGTGCTGATCGGCCTGATCCGGGCGGTGCGCGGGCTGGTGCGGGCTCGGATGTCGATCTACGTCTACGAGCACGGTCTGGTCGGCACGGCCCGGAGCCGCGCCAGGGCGGTCCGTTGGGAGCAGGTGACCCAGATCGTCGTCTTCTCCACCGAGGGGGTGCACATAACCGCGGGGGAGTGGCCGATGATCATTCCGGCCGATGTGGTCGGCGGAGGAGCGGACCGGGCCGAGTTCCTGGACGCCGTCGTCTCACCGGTGGAGCAGCGGGGCGTCGAGGTCCGACGGTTCTGACCGTCCCGTGGGCGCCGACGTCCCCACGGCGCCCACGGCCCGCGTCACGAGCGGGGGGCCTCGCCCGGGGAGGCGCGCGGGGCGACTCGGTGTCAGTGGTCACGAGTACGGTCCACCCGAGGGCCGACGCCAGCCACCCACCCGGACCACCCGCCTGGAGACCTCGTATGAGTGATACGTCCGCCGACGAGACGGATGCCGTACGGCAGGCCTGGGGACGGATCACCGGATGGCTCGAACACCATGCCCCCGATGTGTTCGCCGCTCTGGGCGGCCCGGGGAGCCCGGCGGCCATCGATGACGCCGCGGCACGCATGGGTCTGCGATTGCCGCAGGAGTTGCGGCAGTTGCTCCATGCGCACCCCCGCGGCGGCGCGCGAACTCGGCCCCGACGACGAGGCGATGCGGCTCTGGGCACGGGCGAACGGCTTTCACGTCAACAACGCGGGGCGAATCCCGTCCGCCGTCCGCGAGGCGTACCGGCTGGCCACGCAAGGTGTCGTCGACGCAGGACAGACGCCCGGGAACGGCTGACCGCGGAGCCGTTGTGGCGCCCCTTTTCGTCCCTGGCGAAGCGGTTACGATCTTCCGAAGAAGCGTTCGAGGAGCTGGAATGAGTCTCCGGGCGATGTAGAGAACCCTTCGACGGCTCCGTTCATGGGGTGAGTGCGCCGGACCGGGCCGCACTGTCGATGAAGGAGTTGACGTGCCGAAGTTCCTGTTGATGGTCGACCACGACGGTGGTGTGTTCGAGGAGCCGATGGACGAGTGGGATCCCGGTGACATCGCGGCGCACTTCGACTACTACGCGGCGTTGACCGAGGAGTTGGTCGAGAGCGGCGAGATGGTGCACTTCACCGGGCTCGCCGACCCGCGCCTGGCCCGGATCGTGCGCTCGGACGGTGTCTCGGCCCCGGTGGTGACGGACGGTCCGTTCCCGGAGTCCAAGGAGGTCCTGGCCGGGTTCAACGTGGTCGATGTGGAGTCGGAGGCGCGTGCGGTGGAGATCGCCGCGAGGATCTCGGCGGTGCCCGGCCCGGGCGGGGTGCCGACGCGGCAGCCGGTCGAGGTGCGTCAGGTGATGAACGACACCGCGTTCGACCTGTGACCGATCGGCCCGGCGTCGAGGACCTGTTGCGCTCGCTGGCGCCGCAGGTCCTCGGCCTGCTCGCGCGACGGCTGGGCGACTTCGACGCATGCGAGGACGCGGTCCAGGAGGCCCTGATCGCCGCCGCCGGGCACTGGCCCGAGCGCGGGGTGCCGGAAAACCCACGCGGCTGGCTGCTGCGGACCGCCGTGCGCCGCTACACCGACCAGATGCGCAGCGAGGCGGCACGACGACGCCGCGAGGAGCGCGTGGCCAGGGAACCGGTACCGGCCGGGGCCCCGGCAGCCGACGACTGTCTGGCGCTGCTGTTCATGTGCTGCCATCCCACGCTCACCCCCGCCTCGGCGATCGCCCTGACACTCCGGGCCGTCGGCGGCCTGACGACCGCCCAGATCGCAGCCGCCTACCTGGTGCCCGAGGCGACGATGGCCCAGCGCATCAGCCGGGCCAAGCAGCGCCTGAAGGCGTCGTCGGTACGGTTCGACGTGCCCGTGCCGGGCTCGCCCGACTGGGCGGGTCGGCTGCGGTCCGTGCTGCGCGTGCTGTATCTGCTGTTCAACGAGGGTTACACCGCCTCCGCGGGGACGACGCTGCACCGGGCGGATCTCTCCGGTGAGGCCGTCCGGCTGGCCCGTCAGGTGCATCGGCTCCTGCCGGTCGAGGGCGAGGTGGCCGGGCTGCTGGCCCTGATGCTGCTGACCGAGGCCCGCCGGCCGGCGCGTACCGGCCCGCACGGCGAACTCGTCCCGCTGGCCGAGCAGGACCGCACACGATGGGACCGCGGCTTGATCCGGGAGGGCACCGCGCTGCTGATCGGCACGTTCGCCCACCGGCAACGGCCCGGCGAATACCGGTTGCAGGCCGCCGTCGCGGCCGTCCACGACCGCGCCGCCCACGCCCGGGACACCGACTGGCCGCAGATCCTCGGTCTGTACGAGGTGCTGGAGCAGGTGACGGGCAGTCCGCTGGTCACCCTGAACCGCGCGGTCGCTCTCGCGATGACGGACGAACCGGGCGCTGCCCTGGCCTTGCTGGACCGGCTCGACAGCGGTGGCAGCGGGCCGCTCGCCGGTCATCACCGCATGCACGCGGTGCGAGCCCATCTGCTGGAGATGGCCGGAGAACCGGAGACGGCCGGGCACCACTACCGCCTCGCGGCGGCCCTGACCGCCAGCACGCCCGAACAGCGCTACCTCACGGCCAAGGCCGCCGGGCTGCGCCAGCGGGTACGGCCGACGGCCGGCTGAGCGGGCCGGGCGCCGCCGGGTCGACCGGGCCCGCGCCACCGAGGGGGCGGGTTCGGACCCCGCCGCGAGGCGGAGGGCCGTTACCCACTTTCGGGTGACGGCCTGCTCGGACCCGGCATGGCGTGGTGCGGGGATCGGGCACTGTTCCTCAACGCCCGCACGGAATCGGCGGCCTGGCGGGGTGCCAGAAGGGGGCACTGCCGACATAGGTGAGCGATACATCCAAGAGTCACGGAAATATGGGCAACGTGTAACAGCATCGGGTTTCCATCTCAAAGCAGCCGCATTACGGACAGAGTGTGTGTGCGGCCGCAAAAAGGGGCCGTGACCTCGTACATCGCGCCGGTGCCGCGGCGGCCCGCAAGGCCGCTTCCGCACTGACGCCCGCACCATCAGGGGGACTTGATGTCCGCTTCTGTCTTTGCCAACGCCCGCTCTCTCTCCGCTCGCCGTCTGGCCGCTGCCGCGCTGGCGGCCGGCGCCGTGGTGGGTGTGGCGGCGCTGCCGGCCTCCGCGGCGGGGGTGGCCCGTCCGCACCAGCCGCAGGTGAAGATCACGGCCGTGCAGGCCGATTCCCCCGGACGTGACGAGCGGCACGACCGTTCGCTGAACAAGGAATGGGTCGAGCTGAGCAACACCACGCGCCGGGCCGTCAACCTCGACGGCTGGACCCTGCGCGACAACGTCGGCCGTACCTACACCTTCCACCACTACCGTCTGGGCGGCCGCGACTCGGTCCGGGTCCACACCGGCCAGGGCCGTGACACCCGTACGGACCTCTACCAGGGCCGTCGTAACCACATCTGGGACAACGTCCGCGGCACCGTCACCCTGCGCGACGACCGCGGTCGCTTCGTCGACGACGAGTCCTGGGGCCGCGTCCGTCACCAGGGCGACAACCGCGGTCACGGCGACAACCGTGGTCACGGCGACAACCACGGCCGCGGTGACGACCACCGTCAGGGCGGCAACCGTCACTGACCTCGCACACCGCGCCCGGGCGGCTGAATGAGCCACCGGAGACGGTGAAGAACACGGCGGCGTGTCCGGCCCGCGAGGGCCCGGCACGCCGTCGGCGGTTCACGGACCTGACGGTGCCCCCGGTCTCCCGGTTGGCCACGGCGAAGAGCTCGGACACGACGGCCCGGCGGGAAACGGGCGTTCTCTGTCAGGGGCGAGGATCGCCGTGGAAGACCTGGCTCGTGTGCCAGGCGAGGTGTTCGGCCGCGACGGGGCGCGCTCCCGGTTGCGGACCGATCAGGGGACGGCCGGAGAGCGCGACGACGTGCCGGCGGGCGGCGGGGCTGTGTCCGACGAACCGCTGGGAGACGAGGACGCGGTGACCGTCGTCGACCCCGAGGACGCCCTTGTCGAAGAGCTTGTGGTGCAGCGAGCACAGGCACAGCCCGTTGGCGACGTCGTCCGGTCCGCCGAACGCCCACCAGTGCACATGCGCGGCCTCCAGGCCGACCGGCACCGTGCCGATCCGGCCGTCGTAGCCGCAGAACGCGCAGCGGTACTCGTACGCGGTCAGCACCGCCTCCCGCATACGCCGGTCGCGCTGCCTCCGTACCGCCGACAGCTGCTCGGCCTGGGCAGGCTCCAGGTCCAGGCCGACCGCCTCGCACAACTCGCCGTGCAGGGACGGCGGGAAGTGCAGATCGAGCAGCAATCGGGCGATCCGCTCCAGCAGTTGGGGTTCGCGCCGCAGCGCGGCCCTGAGTTCCGGCGCCAGCCGGCCCGTGGCCCCTGTGGTGCGCAGATCTCCCACACCGCTTCCCGGGCTGCCGTGCCCGTGGTCGGTGCGCACCTCCCACATACCGTCGCTGACGAGATGGTGGAACGGGTAGGCGGGGGTCGTCCTGTTGGGCGGGCCGTACTCGGTCAGCAGCCGCTGTAGATCCTGCTCGATCGAGCTGTAGCGCAACCGGCTGTCGGCGTCCTCCTGGAACCGTCCGAGAGCGTAGAGGAGCAGCAGCGGCTTGTGCGGAGCACGGGTCCCGCTCCTGGTCCACTGCCTGAGCTTCGCGGTGCGCTCCAGCCAGTCCATGACCGGTGATCCTAGTGAAGATCCGCCGGTGCCGGTCGGGTGGGACTCCGATGTACGGAGACTTGACTCGCGAACTTCCCAACCGCCGTACGTCGTGGCCGTGTTGTTGGTTAGGGTGACCAATGGAGACCGTTTTGGCACCAGTTGATGACCAAAGTCGGGTCGACCCGTCTTGAAGAGGGTCTGGAGCGGGGGGAAACAGGTGGTGGGCAGGTGAGCGGCCGCTCGGAGCCTGTGGTGCCGCCGACGCTGCGCGGGTGGCTCGGGTGGACCGCGGCCCTTGCCGCGCTGGTGGTGGTCGTGCTCGGGGTCCGGTACGCAGGCGACAGCGAGCCCGGCACGGTGGACGCCAGGATCGGGGATGCGCTGTACGGTGTGGGGCCGTGGCGGCGGAATGTCGCTCTGGCCCTGGACTTTCTGGGGGAGCCCGGCGGATCGGTGCTGCTGGTCGGGGCCCTCGTGACGGGCTGTCTGCTGTTTCGGCGTCCTCGCGCCGCGGTGCTCGTCGTCGGCGGGGCCGGGGTGGCCGTGGTGACGGCGACACTGCTCAAGTCCGTGGTGGGACGCACGATCCATGGCGAGCACCTGTCCTACCCGAGCGGGCACACCGCGTTCGCCACCGCGCTCGCGCTCGTCGTGGCGCTGACCGTGACCGGCCGGTCCGGCCTCGGCAGGACGGCCGGCCTGTCACTCGTGCTCGCCGCGGCGCTGGTCTCCGGCGCCGCCATGGGCTGGGCGCAGGTCACCCTGGGCGCGCACTACCCGACCGACGTCCTCGGCGGCTGGTGCACCGCGCTGGCGGTGGTCCCGGTGACCGCGTGGCTGGTCGACCTGACGGCCGACCGGATGCCCGATCGGCTGCCCGGCCGGGCGCCAGGCCGGGCGCCAGGCCGGATGTCCGGTCGCGGCGCGGGCCGACCGGCGGACCCGCCGTCCGATCGGACAGCCGATCGGACGGCCGGTCACTCAGCCGGTCGACCGGCCGATCGGACGGCCGACGCCGTTCGCCGGGAAAACCGCTGACGTCACGTCACATCACGTCACGTCATGCGATGCGGCGGAACACGGGCTTCACCGGTCGCCCGGCCAGCCAGGGGTTGGGATCGGCCGCGTCCAGTGCCTTGCGGTAGACCGTACAGGCCTGGGCCACCACGTCGACGGTGTGGTCGATGTCGGCGTCGTCCAGCGCGCTGCTCACCACGAACGACGGGGCCAGTACCCCGCCCGCGAGGAGCCGGCGCAGGAACAGGGTGCGGTACTCCTGCGACGGCAGACCGTTCTCGTCGAGGGTGACGAAGACCAGGTTGCTGGCCCGGCCCCGCACGACGACGTGGTCGCCGACGCCCGCGTCGGCCGCCGCCGCGCGGACACCGGCGGCCAGCCGCTCGCCGAGGGCGTGCAGCCGCGCGGTGATGCCCTCTTCGGTGTAGGTGGTCAGCACGGCCATCGCGGCAGCCAGGGCGTGCGTCTCCGCGCCGTGCGTGGTGGACAGCAGGAACACCCGGTCGCCGGAGTGACGCAGCCCGCCCCGCTCCATCAGCTCGCGGCGCCCGGCCAGCGCGGAGACGGCGAATCCGTTGCCCAGCGCCTTGCCGAAGGTGGAGAGGTCGGGGACGACGCCGTACAGGCCCTGGGCGCCCGCCTCGGACCAGCGCAGACCGGTGATCATCTCGTCGAAGACCAGGACACAGCCGTGTCGGTCGGCCAGCTCGCGCAGGCCGGCGAGGTAGCCCGGCGGGGGCTCGCACTGGGTGGCCGGTTCGAGGATCAGACAGGCGACCTCGTCCTTGTAGCGGGTGAGCAGTTCCTCCGTGGCGGCCAGGTCCCCGTACGGGAACGTCAGGGTCAGTTCGTTGGTCGCCGACGGAATGCCCGCGGACATCGGTGTGGTGCCGATGAACCAGTCGTCGACGGAGAAGAACGGATGGTCGGCGCAGATCGCCACCCGCGGCCGCCCGGTGGCGGCCCGGGCGAGGCGCACCGCGGCGGTGGTGGCGTCGGAGCCGTTCTTCGCGAACTTCACCATCTCGGCGGTCTGCACCGTGGCCAGGAAACGCTCCGCGGCCTCGACCTCCACGATGGACGGCCGTACGAAGTTGGTGCCGCGGTCGAGTTCGCGCCGTACCGCCTCGTTCACGCGCGGGTGGGCGTGGCCGAGGCTGACCGACCGCAGGCCGGAGCCGTACTCGATGTAGCGGTTGCCGTCGACGTCCCACACGTGGGCACCGTTGCCGTGGCTGATGACCGGGGCCAGACCCTCGGGGTACTGGTCGTCGCCCTTGGCGTAGGTGTGCGCGCCCCCGGGGATCAGGGCGTGCAGCCGCTCGTTGGCGGTCCGCGACAGGGGCAGGTGGAGCTCTTCGGTGTCCACGGGTACCTCAACTTTCTCTGTGCTTCAGGACCTCGGCGAGGCTCGGCGCCTCCCGGTCCCGTTGGGACATCGATGTGACCGGCAGCGGCCAGGCGATGGCGAGCTCCGGGTCGTCGAAGGCGATCGTCACGTCCTCGGCCGGATCGTGCGGGCGGTCGATCCGGTACGAGGTGTCGGCGGTGTCGGTCAGCGCCTGGAAGCCGTGCGCGCATCCGGCCGGGATGTACAGGGTCACCTGGGTGTCGCCGGACAGCTCGAAGGTGGCCACGTTGCGGAACGTCGGCGAGTCCGTCCGCAGGTCCACGACGACGTCGAAGATCCTTCCGGACGAGCAGCGCACCAGCTTGGCCTCGCCCGCGCCGGAGCGCAGATGCAGGCCGCGCAGCACGCCGCCGGCCGAGCGCGACACGCTGTCCTGGATGAAGGCGTGCGGGTCGAGGCCCACCGAGCGGACCACGTCGGCGTCGAAGGTGCGGCAGAAGAAGCCGCGTTCGTCGGCGTACGGTGTCGGTTCGAAGAGGAACGCACCCGTGATCGCCGGGACTTCGGTCGCTCTCATGAGGTCTCCCGCGGGGCGTGGGCAGGGGCGTGGACGTCGGCGGTCGCCGGGAACAGGGCTTCTGTCAGGGCGGTGAACTGGCGGTCGAGGTGCCGGACGGCGTCCTGGTTGTGCTCGGCGAGGGTCCGCCGCAGGTCCGCCGAGTTCTTCTCCAGCTCCTGGAACTGTTCGAGCAGCCGGTCGGCGTCGACCTCGCGGGCCGGGTGGCAGTACGTGCCGAGCCCCATCTGGGCCATGAGCGCTTCGCTCTTCGCCGCGTAGCTGAGCGCGAGCGTCGGCGTTCCGGCCTTCAGCGCGCAGATCAGGTTGTGGTAACGCGTAGCCACCACGGCCTCGGCGCCGGCCGTCTCCTTCATCAGGTCGGCCAGCGAGGCGGTCTCGGCGACGGTCACCAGCGGCGAGCCCACCGCGTCGAGGATCGCGGCGACCACCGTGGCGTCGACGTCGTCGCCGGTGAGCAGCCGGACCGGCCTGCCCTCCTCGACCAGGGTCCGGACGAACCGGGTCGTGCCGTCGAGGTAGCGCCGGTGGATCTCCTCGGCCCGGGCGCGGTCGTCGTCGCTGCCGTGGAAGGCCATGACGCCGACGCAGACGCGCCCCGGCGCGTCCGGGGGAGTGCTGGCGGGCGGTACCGGCAGGGAGAACGCGAGGTCCGGGTGGACCTCGTCGCGCGTGGTGTCCACGCCCATCGCGCGCATCGCGTCGCGGGAGGGGGCGTCCCGGTAGGACCGGTACGCGGCCAGCCGCGCCGACCAGCGCACCAGGGTCCGGGTCGCCCGGTTGCCGATCGGGGCGGCGCCGACGCCGACCAGCGCGACCTTGGTGCCGGACAGCCGGCCGGACGCACACAGCAGGAACAGCGCGTACGGGAAGCCCCACGGGCGCAGCGGCAGCGTGGCCTCCAGGACACCCATGCCCGGGACGATCACCACGTCGTGTCCCCGTACCCAGGAGGCGGTGCGGAAGACGTCGACGAGTTTGCCCAGGCCCTTCCCCACGATCGCGCCCGCGCGCGACGCCGTCCGGTACTCCCCGCGGTACCAGTGCAGCCGTGTCGCGGGGATCCCGTACCGGGCCGTTACGGCCTCGGGGCCACCGCACAGCGCGTCCACGGCCGCCTCCGGGTGCCGGTCCCGGAGGTATCCGAGCACGGCTTCGAGGGACCCGTCGTTGCCGAGGTTGCCGGAACCGAGCAGGCCGAACACCCCGACCCGCACCGGTCTTTCGTTCGCGGGTGTCATGACCGCCTGCCCTCACGGCCGGCGACCAGGGCGTCGACGGAGACGGCGAGCCGCTCCTGGTCGACCGGGGCGCGGTCCTCGACCCGCTCACCGGCGCCCGGCCGGACCCGGCTGGTCATCCACGCGGCCAGGTGGCCGAAGCACGCGCGCCGGTCGGCCGGGGACAGCGGCGCCCGCCGGATCGCCGAGACGAAGCCCCAGACGTACTCGGCGAGCAGCCGGGGCGTCGGGTGCAGCGCGCCCGCCCGGCGCGGGTCCAGGTTGACGCACCGGGAGCGCTTGCTGGGGTTGGCCCGCTCGGCGCGGGTGGGGTGGTCGCGGCGGAAGTACAGCACCTCCGGAACCTGGTGGAAGGGCCCGTGCAGAGTGATCTCGGCGACGTAGGTGCGGTCCGCGTGGTGGTAGCTGTCCATCGGCTTCACACGGCGCAGCACGTCGGCCCGCATCACCCCGTAGAAGTCGTCGCCGCCGGGCTCGAACAGCAGACTGCGGAAGCGCTCCGGGGCGTGCGGCGAGTCGGTGGCGAGACCGTACTCGTAGGGGACCTTCACACGGGCGTCGCCGTCGATGACCGCCTGGCCGGTGTGCGCGAGGATCATCTCCGGTCGCTCGTCCAGCGCCTGCACACACACGCGCAGCAGGTCGCGGCCGTACAGGTCGTCGTGCGAGGCCCACTTGAACAGTTCGCCGCGGGACTCGGCGAGCACAAGGTTGTGGTTCGGGGTCGCGCCGATGTTGCGGGGCAGCCGCAGGTAGCGGATGCGGGAGTCCTTCGCCGCGTACCGGCGGCAGATGTCCTCGGTACCGTCGGTCGAGGCGTTGTCGGAGACGACCAGCTCGAAGTCCTCGTAGGTCTGGCCGAGCAGGGCGTCGAACGACTCGGCCAGGTACTCCTCGCCGTTGTACACGGGCAGGCCGATGCTCAGCCTGGGTTGCGCGGTCATGACGTCCTCACTTCGCGGATCGGTTCTTGAGCGTGCTCGCGCACGGCGGAGCGCAGTTGCAGCCACCACACGGCCGAGCCGCTGACGGTCGCGGCGGCGACGCCCCAGGCCGAGCCGACCGCGCCGGCGGCGGCCGCGCCGCCGAGCCCGCCGCCGACGTAGCAGACGGAGGCGAACAACTGGCAGCGCAGGCTGCGCCGGGCCGCGCCGAGCGCGCGCAGCCCGGCCGCCGCGCCGGTGCCCAGGCCCGCGCCCGCGACGCCGAGGCTGATCGCCACGATGAGCGGGGAAGCGGAGTGCCAGACGTCGCCGAGTGCCATCTCGCCGAGCCGGCCGGGCAGCAGCAGCAGCGCCGCGCCCCAGAGCAGCGAGCCGGCGGCCTGTCCTCCGCCGAGGAGCAGGCAGAACCTGGCCAGCCGATGCGGGGCCTGGCGCAGTACCCGTGCCGCCTCCGGGACGGTGACCAGGGAAAGCCCCATCAGTACGGCGAGGAACGGGCCCATGAGGAGCTCGGCGCCCCGCACGGCCCCCACCGCGCTCACCCCGACGATCGCGCCGACCCCGTACGCCCGCAACTGGCTCGCGCCACTGAGACTCACGTTCTCGACCAGGTACCGGTAGCCGAGGTCGCGCTGCTCGCGCAGCCATCCGCGCGCCTCCGCCATCCGGGGCCGGATGCCGGACTGGACACAGCCGTAGCCCGCCGCCACCGTGGCGGACGCGCCCCAGGCGAGCACGAAGGCGGCCACAGTGCCCACACGGGCGGCCACCACCATGGCCGGGATCAGGGCGACACCCCACACGACGTCGTTGAGGAACGCCTTGCGCCCGGTGCCGGCGGCGAAGAACGAGTACCTCCAGGCGTCCTGGAGCAGCAGCCCCGGCAGCATGACACCGAGGGCGGCGAACGCCGGCCCCACGCGGCCGCCGAGGCCGAGCCCGGCGGCCAGGGACACCACGCCGAGGACGGCGCCGACCGCGAGTGCGGTACCCGTCGAGCGGCCCACCGCCCCGCGCCAGGCCGGGCCCGGCGGGCCGCTGAAGCGCACCGTGAGCGGATCGGTGGCCAGCCCGCGGGAGACGTTGAGCACCACGCCGTACGTCACCCAGGCGAGGCTGAACACGCCGAACGCGGTCACCCCGAGCGAGCGGGCCACGTAGAGGCCCACCGCGAAGTTGCTCACGCTGGAGGCCGCCTGGTCGGCCAGTCCCCAGGACATCCGGCCGACAAGGGCACGCTTGGCGGACCCGGCCGGTGCCCTCGTCATCTCCCCCTCCGTGGTCATCGGTCTCACGCCTTGATCAGTTCGGCGCCGTGCAGCGCGTCGGCCGCCGCGACGACGGTGTCGAACGGCAGCCCGGAGCGCTCGGCGACGTCCAGCAGCGTGTGTTCGCCGTCGGAGAGGCTGAGCACCCAGAGCATCGCCATCTGCGCCTGCTTGGCGTCGCTGCGGCCGCCGAGCGAGTCGTACAGCCCGCGGCGGCCCAACTGCGGCTCGCCGTACGGGCTGAGGTTGACGTAGCGCCGGTTGCGGTCCAGTACGGCGAATGCCTCGCGGCACACGGCGAGGGTGTCCGCCATCGCCTCCGGGGAGACGAAGTCCGGGTTGTCCGCCGAGGTGTGGTACTCGGGGTACCCGGCGTACGGGGTCCGGCTGAGCGAGCCCACACCGAGGTCGAACCCGGGGGAGCAGTACTGCCGCTCGTCATAGCCGTACGGGGTGAACTCGTCGATCCGGTGCGGGCGTTCGGAGCCGGTCAGTACGTGTTGCAGGACCCGGTCGATCTCCGCGTCGCCGCGCCTGCTCTGCTTGTAGGTCAGTTGGCCCCGGTCGCCCGCGCAGGCCAGCACCAGCCCGTGCCTGACCCGGTCGATCCGCTCCACGTTGCGGGCCAGCCAGGTGATCGCCCCGATGGTGCCGGGCGCGAAGATGAACCGGTAGGTGTAGTACGGCGTCTGCTCCGCCAGCGCCCGCGCGAGATACGTCGCCACCGCGATGCCGGCCAGGTTGTCGTTGGCCAGCGACGGGTGGCAGACATGGCAGGAGACGATCACCTCGTCCGCCACCTGACCGGGTATCACATGCTCGGCGTAGGTGAGGTGGCCGTCGGCGAGCGTGGAGTCGACACGCACCTCGTACTCGCCGTCGGGCAGCGCGTCCAGGGTCTCCTGGGCCAGGCAGAACCCCCACTCCGGCTTGTAGTAACTCGTGCGGTACGGCACCCAGGACGGGTGCTCCGGCGAGGTGTGCAGATGTCCGCGCAGCTCGGCCAGCGGCATGGTCGCCGACACCGGCACGCTGTAGCCGAGCACGTGCAGGCTGGACGCGGCGAAGTCGACGACCCGTTTGCCCGTGCCGTCGGCGATGTACGCGTCCCGGATGTTCCACTCCTGGGGCACCGTCCAGTCGAGCACCTGCGTACCCGTGGGCACCTCGTGCACCGTGAGCGGGATGTACTCCCCGACGATGTCCAGGGTGGCGCGCACCCCGTCGCCGGTGATGCTCCGGCACAGCGGGTACATCCGCCGCACCAGTTCGTGCATCTCCTCGCCGGCACCTCTTTTTACCCGCGTGGTCACCGGCGCCACCGCAGGGTGTCGTCGACGGTGCCCGCGTCGGAGGCGGCGCGCAGCACGGCGAGCCGGGTGAAGCGCTGCTCGAAGGCCTCCCGGGTCAGTCCGTGCTCGCGGTAGGCGTCGGCGAGTTCGAGCGCGCCCCGCTTCACCGTCCACTCGCAGTCGAAGCCCGGGATCGCCTCGCGGAACCGGGAGAAGTCCACCCGGTAGGACCGCGGGTCGGCCCCGTTCTCCCCGGTGATCACCACCTTCGCGCCGGACACCGCCTCGGCCACCTGCTCGGCGATCTCGGCGACCGTGACGTTGTTGACCTCGCTGCCGATGTTGAACGCCCGGTCGTGCACCGCCTCGCGCGGCGCGTCCAGCGCGGCCGTGAAGGCCCGCGCGATGTCGGCGGCGTGCACCAGCGGGCGCCAGGGGGTGCCGTCGGACAGCACGAGCACCTCGCCGGACAGCAGCGCGTGGCCCACCAGGTTGTTCAGCACGATGTCGGCGCGCAGCCGGGGCGAGTAGCCGAAGGCGGTCGCGTTGCGCATGTACACCGGGGTGAAGTCGTCGTCGGCGAGCTGGTGCAGGTCGTCCTCCACCCGCACCTTGGACTCCGCGTACGGCGTCACCGGACGCAACGGCGCGTCCTCGGCGACCAGTTCGTCGCCGCCCGCGGCTCCGTAGACCGAGCAGGTCGACGCGTACAGGAAGCGCCGCACCCCGGCCTCGCGAGCCAGCCGGGCCAGTTTCACGGAGGCGTGGTGGTTGATGTCGTAGGTGAGGTCGGGCGCCAGCGATCCCAGCGGGTCGTTGGACAGCGCGGCCAGGTGGATGACGGCGTCCACCCCGGCCACGTGCTCGGCGGTGACATCGCGCAGGTCGACGCGCGTGCCCGGCGGGTCGGCGGGCGTCGGGCCGAGCACGCAGTCGGCGAACAGGCCGGAGTCCAGTCCGACGACCTCGTGCCCGGCGGCGGCGAGGACCGGGGCCATGACGGTGCCCAGATAGCCCTGGTGCCCGGTCAGCAGTACGCGCAAGGTTCATTCCCCCAGGTCGAGAGTGAGTTTGGTGACCGCGAACGCCTCGGCGTAGCGCGCGTTGCATTCGATACCGCGGATCCGGGCCAGCCCCAGGAAGGCCTCCCGGTCGTACCAGGGCCGGTGCTGCTGCGAGGGATAGTGCTCCTGGAGCAGTCGCACCTTCTGTTCGGCGATCTCCGCCGACAGCGGCTGGTAAACCACCGGACGGCCGAGATCGCCGTCCCACTTGACGATCTCGTAGCCGAGCACGAGATGGTCGCGGAACGCCGTGGTCATGAGCTTGGCCAGGCCGCGGTGGTCCTGGTGGGCGTCCTCGGTGCGCGGGGCGAGCACGAGATCCGGCTCGGTCTGCGCGCGCAGTTCCTCGACCGCGCCCTTGGCCTCGTCCCAGTGCGCGGGCAGCCGGCCGTCCGGCAGCTTGTCCACGGTCAGCCGCAGATCGGCGCCCGGGCAGAAGGCGGCGAGCGCGGCCCGCTCCTCCTGCTCCCGATCGCCGCCACCGCCGGAGAGCACCAGCGCGTCGACGCGGATGCCCGGCCGCGCCAGGCACAGCGCCAGCAGCGTGCCGCCGGCGCCGATGGCGATGTCGTCGCAGTGCGCGCCGACCGCGACGATGCTGCCGAGCCGCTCGGCCCCGAGCCGGATCACGCGGTCCCCGCCTTGACGCCGGCCCGGCTCCCGGGCACGAACGCCCCCGCGCCGCCGTGTTCCCACACGGCCCACGGGCGGTCGCCGCGGGCGTAGGCCTCGTCGAGCGCGGCCCGCTCCTTCACGGTGTCGGTCGGCTTCCAGAAGCCGCGGTGCTGGTGCGCCACCAGCCGTCCCTGCTTGGCCAGTTGGGCACAGCCGTCGGCGACCAGGTCCCCGTTCTCCGGGATGTGGTCGAAGACCTCCTGGCGCAGCACGAAATAGCCGCCGTTCTCCCACAGCGGCATGTCGCTGACCGCCGTGATGCCGCCCACCAGACCGTCCTCGCCCAGGTCCACGCAGTGGAACGAGGACTGCGGCGGCACCACCATCATCGACGCCCCGGCGTCGCGCCGGGCGAAGTTGTCGATCATCCGCGGCAGCGGGGCGTCGGTGAGCACGTCGGCGTAGTTGGCGAGGAACATCTCGTCGCCGTCCAGGTGGTGGCGCACCCGGCGCAGCCGCTCGCCGATCGGCGACTCGATGCCGGTCTGCGCGAAGGTGATCGTCCAGTCGGCGATGTCGGTGGACAGCAGCTCGGTCTTCCCGCCGCGCAGCACGAAGTCGTTGGACGTCGTCTCCTCGTAGTGGAGGAAGAAGTCCTTGATGTGGTTGGCCCCGTAGCCCAGGCAGAGGATGAACTCCGTGTGCCCGAAGTGCGCGTAGTAGCGCATGACGTGCCAGATCAGCGGGCGCGGCCCGACCATCGCCATCGGCTTGGGCACGTCGTCGGCGGTGCCGTTGCGCATGCGCATCCCGTAGCCGCCGCAGAACAGTACGACCTTCATGCCTTGACCTCGACAATGCTCAGTTCCGGTATGGGGAAGACCAGTCGGCCGCCCCACTCGTGCACGAAGGACAACTGCTCGGTCAGCTCGGCCCGCAGGTTCCACGGCAGGACGAGGACGTAGTCCGGCTTGTCGGCGGCGATCCGCTCGGGCGCCAGGATCGGGATGCGGGTGCCCGGGGTGAACCTGCCGTGCTTGTAGGGGTTGCGGTCGACCGTGTACGCGAGCAGGTCGGGCCGGATGCCGCAGTGGTTGAGCAGGGTGTTGCCCTTGCCGGGGGCGCCGTAGCCGACGACCGTCTCGCCGCGCTCGGCCGCGTCGATGAGGAACCGCAGCAGGTCCCGGCGCACCTTGGCCACCCGGGCGGAGAACTCGGTGTACCCGGACAGGTCCTGGAGCCCGGCGGCCTTCTCCCGGTCGAGGACCTCGGCCACCCGCGCGGACGGCTCGCCCGCGACCTCGGCCGGGCGGGCCCACAGCCGGATGGAGCCGCCGTGCGTGGGCAGCAGCTCGACGTCCACGAGGGCGAGTCCGCCACTGGCCAGCGCCCGGATCGCGGAGGCGACCGTGTAGTACTGGAAGTGCTCGTGGTAGATCGTGTCGTACTGGTTCTCCTCGATCAGGGTCAGCAGGTGCTGCACCTCGATGGAGACCCAGCCGTCGTCGGCGACCAGGGCGCGCAGTCCCTGCGTGAAGCCGACCACGTCGGGGATGTGCGCGTACACGTTGTTGGCCACGACCAGGTCCGCCGGGCCGTGTTCGGCGCGGACGGCCGAGCCGGTGTCGGGGGACAGGAACTCCGTGAGCGTGGGCACGCCCGCGTCCCGGGCCGCCGCGCCGACGTTCACCGAGGGCTCGACGCCAAGGCAGCGGATCCCGCGGTCCACCACGTGCTTCAGCAGATACCCGTCGTTGCTCGCGACCTCGACCACGAAGGCGTCGCTGCCCAGACCCAGCCGCTCGACGGCGCCGTCGACGAACGTCCGCGCGTGCTCCACCCAGGAGGTGGAGAAGGAGGAGAAGTACGCGTACTCGCTGAACGTGTCCTCCGGTGTGATCAGCGGCGGGATCTGCGCGAGCCAGCAGTCGGTGCACACGCGCAGATGCAGCGGGTACGCGGGCTCCGGCCGGTCCAGTTGGTCCGCGGCGAGAAAGCTCTCGCACGGCGGGGTCGCCCCCAGATCGACGACGCTCGCGAGTGACCCCGCGCCGCAGAGTCGGCAACGTGACATCAACTTCCCCCATCCCGCTCGCCCGGGTGTACCCGCGGCGAGCCCGTTCTTTCCCCTACCGATGGCGGGTTGTCCCCGCCGCCGGACCGTCCCGCGATCGCGGAGCGGTACCCCTCCAGCAGTCGCTCCAGCCCGACGGCCGGGCTGAAGTCCTTCTCGTAACGGCGCCGGGCCGCCTGCCCCATCTCCCGGTTGCGCTCCGGATCGGTCGTGATCCGGCGCAGACAGGACGCGAGCGAACCGGGATCGCCCGGCAGATGCCGCAGCCCGGTCACCTCGTCCTCGACGAGTTCCACGAAGGCGCCGTGCCCGGCGGCGACCGCCGGGACCCCCGCCGCCATCGCCTCCACGACCACCAGGCCGAACGCCTCCAGCCAGGTGGAGGGGGCCACCACGGCGACCGACCGCGCGACGGCCTGCCGGCACTGCGCCTGGTCGTACAGGCCGACGTAGCGCACGTCGTCCCGGCCCGCCGCCCAGGCGCCCACCTCCCGCTCCAGCGGCCCCGTACCGGCGACCACCAGCGGCACGCCGACTCCGCCGCCGGCGGCGATCTCGTCCCACGCGGCCATGAGCAGCCGTACGCCCTTGGCCTCCGCGAGCCGCCCGAGATACAGCAGATGCTCACCGGCGCCGCTTCGCACGACGCCCGGTTCGGGCACGAAGTTGTGCTTCACCGCCAGGCGTTCGGCGGGCATTCCGGCTCCCACCAGGACCTCGCGCTGCGCCGCGGAGATGCAGAAGAACCGCTCCACGCCCGTCCACCACCGCCGCCGGTTGACCGACAGGCTGACCGCGAGCGGCACGGTCGCCAGCCGGGAGTCCCGGTAGCAGCCGTGCCTGACGGCGGGCAGCGGCGTGGCTCCGACGCACTCGGTGCACGGCCGGCCGTCCCGCTGGAGGGTGCCGGGCGGGCAGACCTGGGTGTAGTTGTGCAGCGTGGCCACGGCGGGCACGCCCGCGTCGGCGCAGGCGGCCAGCACCGCCGGCGACAGCAGCGGGAAGACGTTGTGGACGTGCACCACGTCCGGCCGTTCGGCGCGCAGCTTCGCGGCGAGCTCCTTGCGGACCGCCGGGTTCCAGGGCACAAGGAGCGGCACCGCGGCCTTGGACGGCAGGGAGCGGGCGGCGATGGTGTCGCTGCGCCGCTCGAACAGCTCGACCCGGTGACCGGCGTCGCGCAGCAGCGCCACCTCCTGGTCGACGACCTTGTTCTCGCCGCTCGGCTGCGCCGAGGCGTAGCGGTTGTGCACCACGAGGACGTGCATGCTCAGCTCGCCTCCGATCTCTGGGCCCAGCGCGGAATGCGCCGGCGGGGGACTTCGGGCGTCGAGCGGGGGGTGACCCGGGCGGGCGTCGCCAGCAGCGAGGCGGCCACGGCCAGATGCAGCAGATACGGCGAGGCGTCGCCCAGCCCGGCCTCGGTGTACGACGCGATCGCGCAGTAGCTGATCAGGAAGATCGCGCAGGCCCTGGCCAGCGACGGCGGCCGCAGCAGCGCGACGCCGCCCAGCACCAGCAGGACCGCCGCCACCAGGACGACGCCGATCAGCCCCTGCTCGTTGTAGACGGCCAGCCAGCTGTTGTCGATCGGCAGCCCGTCGAACGACTTGTCGCCCAGGCCGGCGCCGAACAGGAACCGGGTGGTCGTGCGGGGCTCGATCAGCAGCGCGTGCCAGACCTTGGCCCGGCCGGTCAGGCTGGAGAAGTTCTCCTGGCTCTGTCCGCGCAGGAACCACGTCTGGAGCGCGGAGGCGAACCCCACCGCGGCCACCGTGCCGATCAGCGTCGCCCGGGTGAAGAACCGGCGGGCGGCGCCGCTGGTCAGGATGAGCGAGGCGATCGCCAGCGCGAGCCCGACGAGCAGGCCGAGCGTGGCCGTTCGGGTGTGTGTCAGGGCGAGCAGGACGAGCGACGGCACGATGACCACGGCCGCGCTGGTCCGGTCGGTCTGCCGGCCCAGCAGGAGCAGCACGGTGAGCCCGATGATCACCGCCGCGTACTGGCCGATCTGCGGCGGGGTGAGCGGCCACAGGGCGCCGACCAGCCGTCCGCCGTAGAGGTCGGGCAGGGCCGCGCCGGGTGAGGCGATCAGGCCGGCGGCCACCGTCCCGAGCACCGCCAGGTACATCCGGATGTGGTGCCGGACGAACGTCATGCCGCCGTCCCACCAGCGGGTGAGCAGCCACAGCGTGCCGACGAAGAGAGTCAGCCGGAAGCAGCGGAACAGGGCGCCGAACCCGGATTCCAGGTTCGCGCTGGAGATCACGCTCAGCATCAGCAGCAGGGTGAGCAGGAACACGAAGGCGCTGGGCCGGATGCGCAGCCGGGTGTTGACCGCGAGGGCCAGCGCGAACGCGGTGACCAGCGCGCCCATGGTGACCATCTGGATGAGGGAGCGGGGCAGCGGGACGATGGTCTTCGCTCCGGCGGAGCCGAGCGTGTTGAGGATCAGCAGTCCCCAGACGGTTCCGACGATCCTCGGCGTGCGGCCCACGGTCCCGGGCGTGAGGTCCGCGTTCTCCGGCGGGTGGTCAGCGCGCATCTCAACCTCCGTCCTGGGCGCGGAAGGTGCTGCCCGTGTCCTGCCGGTACGGCGTGGCCTGCCACTGCGCGGAGTCGAGGATCCGGCTCGGGTCGTGCACGACGAAGCTCCACGGTCCGACGTAGACGTTGTCGTGCCAGCGGTTGTGCTGCGTACGCGTGATCGCCTCGGCCACCCGCTCGCCCTGGTACGGCGACCAGTCCGGATAGGTGCCGTAGTTGGCCAGCACCGCCATGCGGTCGCACTTGACCGTGCAGTCGACGACCGACTTGTCCAGCACGAAGCGGTTGTCGTGGATGTCCACCCGCTGGGTCTTCCAGCGGCAGTCGGCGTACAGCGGCGCGGTGTCGATCCCCGGCTGTGCGCAGCGTTTCTTGTCCTTCACCAGCAACGTGCAGTCGCCGGAGGAGGTGTTGGCCGGGCTGTTGCAGAACCGGTCGGCGTTCTCCCACAGGGTGATCCCGGACCAGTTGTTCTCCAGCACGTTGCGATAGATGTCGATCTTGTCGGTGCGGGCGTGGACCCGTGGTTCGCCGCCGGACTCGGACAGATAGACGGTCGCGAACGGGAAGGTGTCGCCGCGATCGGCGTACTTGCGGCCCTCCACCCAGTTGTTGCGCCGGATCGTGTTTCCCCGGACGACCGCGTTGTAGCTGGTCTCGTAGATCAGCGCGGCACCGTCGTTGGCTTCGAGCACGTTGTCCTCGATGAGGAAGTCGTTGTTGTTGGTGTCCGCCCACAACCCGGTTCCGCGGTTGTCGTGCACCCAGTTGCCGCGTACGTCGGCGCCGTCGACGGCCCAGAACTTCACGCCCCCGGTGCAGCCGCAGCCGGACTGCTTGCGCTCCCAGTCGTCCGTGTTGTTGCCCGTGATCTCGTTGCCCTCCAGCACCAGGCCGCTGATCCGGCCGTCACCCTTGTACGCGTTCATGCCGTACTGGCCGTTGGCGCGCAGACAGCTGGCGCGCACCTGCTGGCGGGCACCGGCCATCAGCCCGGCGCCGGAGTTGTCCTGGATCGTCGCGTGCTCGATCACCCATCCGTCGGCCGAGTCGTGGTTGACCACACCCTCGTTCTGCGGGGCGACGAAACCCTGCACGGTCAGGTAGCGGATGGTGACGTCCGGAGCGGTGCCGGCGAACGCGTACTGGTTGGTCCTGCGGCCGTCGAGGACCGCGCCCGGCGCGCCGAGGTAGACGTCCCCCTTCTTGGGGACGACCTGGGCGAAGCGGTCCCGGTCGAGCCGGTGCTTGCCGGGCCTGAGCCAGAACGTGGTGTTCGGGGGGCTGCTCCTGGTCTTCGCGGCCAGGTCACCGGTGACCGCGGGGTCGACCGTCACCGCGCCCGCGGGCGCCGTCGCCGGCCCGGCCGCGGGCTTGGCGCACACCCGGGCCACGGCCGTGACCGGCGCGGTGGTCGGCTTCGGCAGCGCGTCCGGCGTGCTCTTGCAGCCGGTCGCCGTCGAAAGGGCCAGCGCCAGCAGTGCAGCCGGCAGCGCCCGGCGCCGCCAGTTGATCCCCAAGCGTCCTTCCCCCCTAGCCGTGGAACCTGAGTACGGTGGTGAACTGCCGCGTGCCGTCGGCGAAACCGGTGCCGAGCAGCGTCGTGGCGGGCTCTTTGCGCCCGAAGCCGGGGGAGTACCAGCCCAGCGGCGGTTCGCTCGCGCCGCGGTGTGCCTGCCAGCTCAGCTCCCCGGGCAGGTCGAGCTCCGCGGACCGGTCCTCGCCGTCCCGGGTCCAGGTGAGCCGGGCCCGGTTTCCCACCAGGTCCGCGGTGATGGCCGGGCCGAGGTGGAACGCCAGACGGACGGCGGCGGGGCGGTCGCCGCGGACCTCGTCGACCACCGTCAACTCCTGGCTCGCGGCGCTCAGTTCCACCTGGCGGCGGTGCACGGCCTGCTGGTAGCCGTCGTGCTCGGCGCACCAGCGGGCCGTCCCCCCGGCCGAGGCGCCGGACGGGTCCGCGGCCAGGACGCGGCTGCGGGCGTGCCGGGTCCACAGGAACGGGCCGCCGGAGGCCGACTGGTCGGCGCCGTCCAGCTCCAGGGTGTTGTGGCCGATCGTGGAGCGGAAGTACCGCCGCCACTCGGGCTGCCCGTGGTAGCAGTACGTCCCCGGGTCGGCGAGCACGTCGACCCCGTCGTGCCGGACCTCGACGGACAGCGCGTCCGCGTGGGCGTGCGCGGCGATCGACAGGAACCCGTGCGGGCCGCCGTCGCAGCGCGCCCAGATGTGCTCGGGACCGCGCAGGATGGTCATGCCCGCGTCGGAGAAATGCGCCGGCCGGCTCGCCGGGCGGGTCACCGCCGGTGCGCCGCCGTCCTTCGCGTACGGCCGCACGAGCGCGGCCAGCAGCGAGGTGCGCACATCGGTGCCGGTCACCTCCGGCCACCAGTCGAGCCGGCCGAACACGGCGTCCCCGGTGGCCAGCAGCGAGCCCCAGCGGTCGGTGCCCGCGCCGTCCACGACCAGCCCGTGCCCGTCGTCCGAGTCCCCCTGGCGCGGCGGCCGCAGCCGGTTGTCCACGACGGCCGCGAGCGCGTCCGTCATCCGCAGCAGCACCAGCCGGACCGTCGCCGGGACCGGTACACCCGCGGCATCCGCCTCGGCCAGCGCGGCCAGCCCGAGCTCCAGCACCAGTCCGTGGTACTCGGTGGCCAGCTCGCGGTTGAGGCCGGAGCCGAAGGTGTTGGCCTTCAGCTGCCGATCCAGCGACCGCAGCGCCTCGGCCCGCCAGCGCGCCGATTCGGGGAACCAGTCGAACGCGCAGGCCGCGGCGAACTGCCCGGCGGTCTCGGCGATGACGTGGTTGTTCGCCGACGATCCCCGGCTGGGGAAGGCGGCGAGCCAGCGCTGGTGGTGCCAGATCTGGCGCAGCGCCACCGGGTTGTCCTCGAACAGTGCGGTCACCCCCGGCCAGCCGTCGAGCAGCCGGCGGATCCACACCCAGGACAGCAGCCGGATGCCCAGCTCGATGCCGCTGGTCCAGTGCACCCCGCGCAGCGGTGCGTTGGCCGCCCACCACGACCGCAGATGCGCGGCCACCCGCTCGGCGTACCGCTCGTCCTCGGTGAGCGCGAAGGCGGCGGCGAGCACGGTGAGGTACTGGTGCCGGGACAGCTCCCAGATCTGCTTGATGTCGCCGACCGCTTCCTCGTCGCGGTACGGCACGTCGAAGGCGTAGCCCCAAGGAGCCCGGCGCCCGGTCTTCGGGTCGTACCACCAGTTCGGGTCGGCCAGGTCGTCGCGCGGCACGCCGAAGTACTCGACGTGCCCGTCCAGCAGCCGGTCCGCCTCGGCGACCAGCCGCTTCGCCGCGTCCGGCGGCACCGCGGCGATCGTTGCGGCGGGCAGCACCGCGATGAACCGGGCGCCGCTCACGCCCGGGGCGACCGGCCGCGCCGACCGCCAGCGCCGTCTTCGCACCGTGTCGCCGACCCGGCCGCCGACCTCCCGCGGTCCCATCCGGGACAGCCGCCGCAGGTACCAGCCCGCGCTCATGGTCATCGGGCGCCCGCCAACGTCACCGGCGCGCCGCCGGCCAGTCCGGCCTGCACGGCGAGGGTGGCCGCGGTGGTGGCGACCAGCGACTCCAGCGGCACCGGCATCGGGCCGCCGGTCCGCACGGCCTTGACGAACGCGGCCAGTTCGGCGGACTGGCCCTTGTCCCGGGCCTTGGGCAGCCGTGAACTGACCCACCGCTTACGGCCGGCCTTGCCGTCGAAGAACAGGGAGGCGCGGACGAAGTCGTCGAGCCGCAGCACCTTGCCGTCCGCGACCAGGTCCAGCGTCTCCTTGGGGAAGCCGGGTGCGCCGGTGGTGACGTAGCTGATGGTGGCGGTGGAGCCGTCCGGGTAGCGCAGTACGACCTGGAGGTCGTCGTTGCCGGGCGCGGCGACCGCGTACACCGAGACCGGATCGGCGTCCAGCAGCCAGCTCGCCGTGTCGATGAAGTGACCACCCTCGCCGGCGAACCGCGAGCCCTCGGTGCCCTGTTGGAGGTACCAGCTGCCGTGGTCCAGGCGGCCCGCGTTGACCAGGTAGCGCAGGTTCGCCGGACCGGTCCGGGCGCCGAAGCGCTTCTTGGCCTCCTGGAGCAGCGGCGCGAACCGGCGGTTGAAGCCCACCTGGAGCCGGTCGTTGCCGGACTCCTCCACCGTGGCGAGCACGCCCGCCAGTTCGTCCTCGGTGAGCGCCAACGGCTTCTCCACGAACACCGTCTTGCCGGCCAGCAGCGCCTTGCGGGTCAGGTCGGCGTGCGAGCTGTGCCGGGTGACCACGAACACCGCGTCGACGGACTTGTCGCCGAGCACGGCGTCGAGATCGGTGGTGGCCCGGGCGAAGCCGAACTTGCGCTGTGCGTTGGCCGCGGACAGCGCCGTCGTGGTGACGACCGTGGACAGCTCGACGCCGTCGCGCTGGGCCAGGTGCGGCAGCAGCATCGACGTGGCGTAGTTGCCCGCGCCGACGAACGCCAGGCGCACCGGCGACTTCACGGCCCGGGCCGCAGTGGGCACTTGGGCGCCGGACCGCTTCACGGCGGGCACGGTCACCTCGGGGGCCGCCGCCTCGGCCGTGTGCTCCGGGTAGCGGAACAGCACGGCCACGGCCTTCAGTTCGCCGTCCTTCAGACTCCGGTACGTCTCGACGGCGTCGTCGAAGTCGGCGACGTGGGAGACGAGCGGCTCCACGTCGACGCGGCCGCGGGCGACGAGGTCGAGGAAGCACGCCAGGTTGCGGCGCTCGGTCCAGCGCACATAGCCGATCGGGTAGTCCCGCCCCTCCAGTTCGTACGCCGGGTCGTAGCGCCCGGGGCCGTAACTGCGGGAGAACCGGACGTCGAGCTCCTTCTCGTAGTACGCGTTCCACGGCAGGTCGAGGCGGCACTTGCCGATGTCGACGACCCGGCCGCGGTCCCGGCTCAGCCGCGCGGCCAGCTCCACGGGCTGGTTGCTGGCGCCGCCCGCGGCCAGGTACACCTGGTCCACGCCATGACCGTCGGTGAGTTCGGCGACGGCCGCCTCGACGGCCGCGGAGGCGGGGTCGCCGCAGGTCGCCGCGCCGAGCCGCTCGGCGAGCTCGCAGCGCGCCGGGTCCGGGTCGACGCCCACGACGCGCACTCCCGAGGCGGTCAGCAGCTGCACCACCAGCTGGCCGATCAGCCCGAGGCCGATGACCAGCGCCACCTCGCCGAGCCGCGACTCGCCCTGACGGACGCCCTGCAACGCGATCGACCCGACGGTGCCGAAGGCCGCGTGCCGGGGCGCGAGGCCGTCCGGCACCGGGGCGTAGAGGTTCTTCGGCACCCAGTTCAACTCGGCGTGCAGCGCGTGCTCGTTGCCCGCGCAGGCCACCAGGTCGCCGACCTTCACGTCGTCGATCCCGGCGCCGACCTGCTCGACCACCCCGCACAGCGAGTAGCCCAGCGGGGTGTAGGAGTCCAGCTTGCCCATCACCTTGCGGTAGGTGGCGGGCACCCCGTTGGTGGCCACGCTCTGCACGACCTTGGCCACCTGGTCAGGCCGGGAGCGGGCCTTGCCCAGCATCGACATGCCGGCCTCGGACACCTTCATGAGCTCGGTGCCGGTGGAGATCAGCGAGAAGGCGGTCCGCACCAGCACACCGTCGGGCTTGCACCCGGGGACCGGCACGTCGAGCAGCGCGAGCTCGCCGCTCTTGTAGTTCTGTACGACCTGTTTCACCGAAGTCCTCTTGTCTCTACTGTCTCTACGCCGTCACGGGAGAGTCCTGGCCGGCCCTGGAGGTCGCGCCGCGATACCAGTACTCGAGGGTCAGCACATGCCACAGATGCTTGGAGAAGTCCCGCTGCCCGGAGGCGTCCTCGGCGACCATGCGCGCCAGCGCGTCCCGGCGCAGCAGCCCGGAGCGGACCAGCTCGCCGTCGTTGACCACCTCGCGCACCAGCGGCGCCAGATCCCGGCTCATCCAGGCCCGCAGCGGGGCGCTGAACAGGCCCTTGGGCCGGTAGACGATCTCCCGGGGCAGGATCGAGGTGGCCGCCTCCTTGAGGACGGCCTTGCCCTGCCGTTTGACGATCTTGCGGTCGCCGGGCACGGCGAACGCCGCCCTGACCACCTCGACGTCCACGTACGGCACCCGCACCTCGGTCGACGCGGCCATGCTCGACCGGTCGGTGTAGGTGAGGTTCAGGCCCGGCAGGAACATCCGGGCGTCGCCCAGGCACATGCGGTTGACGAAGTCGTCGAGGTCGTTGTCCTCGTAGACGTCCGCGTGCTCGGTCAGCACGTCCTCGACCGTCCCGGCCAGGTCCGGGTCGATCAGGGCGAGCAGCTCGTCCCGGTCGTACATGGTGTAGCTGCGCCGGAACGCCGTCTCCTCCGGC
Source organism: Streptomyces adustus (assembly GCF_009377175.1). Taxonomy (GTDB): domain Bacteria; phylum Actinomycetota; class Actinomycetes; order Streptomycetales; family Streptomycetaceae; genus Streptomyces; species Streptomyces adustus. The sequence goes on along the minus strand of NZ_VJZD01000006.1, from coordinate 40,196 downwards.
AGATCGGCGAAGGACAGGAACCGCTTCGCGAAGCGCACCGACCGGTAGCCGCGGCGGGCCGAGGCGACCGGCAGCCGGTCCACGGCCGCGGACAGACCGCGCCGCAGCGGCCGCGGGACGCGCTGGTAGCGCAGCGCGATCAGGTTGGCCAGGTGCTTGCGGTAGCCGGCGAACAGCTCGTCGGCGCCCATGCCCGAGAGCAGCACCTTGACCCCGGCTTCCCGGGCGGCCGAGCAGATCAGGAAGGTGTTGATCGCGGCGGGGTCGCCGATCGGCTCGTCGAGGTGGTGCGTCATCCGCGGCAGCAGGTCGAGCACGTCCGGGGCGATCTCGATCTCGTGCAGATCGACCCCGAACTTCTCGGCGACCTGCCGGGCGTAGCGCAGGTCGTCCGGCATCGCCTCGAACTTGGCGTCCTCGGCGCGGAACCCGATCGTGTAGGCGGAGATCCCGGGCCGGTCGCGGGCCGCCAGCGCGGTCAGATAGCTGGAGTCGAGACCGCCCGAGAGGAAGGTCGCCACGGGTACGTCGGAGAGCAGATGACGCCGGGTCGACTCCTCCACGACGGCCGCGATGTCCGGCAGTTCGCCGCTGAGGGCCCGCTCCCTGCCCTCGGCCGCGACCTCCCGCAGGTTCCAGTACCGGCCGCGCTCCACCCGGCCGTCGGGCCGGAACCGCATCCAGGTCCCCGGCGGCAGCTTTTCCGCCTCGCGGAACGCGCACCGTGAGTCCGGCACCCAGTAGTACAGCAGCGACGCCACCAGCGCCGCCTGGTCCACCTCCAGCGTGCCGCCGGTCACGGCGGCCAGCGCCTTGAGCTCGGAGGCGAACACCAGGCCCTGGCCGCGCCGCAGCAGGAACAACGGCTTGATGCCCAACTGGTCCCGGGCGAGCACGAGTTCACCGGTGCGCTCGTCGAAGATCCCGAACGCGAACATGCCCCGCAGCCGGGGCAGACAGTCCGTGCCCCAACGCCGCCAGGCCTCCAGCAGCACCTCGGTGTCGGAGGTGCCACGGAAGCGCACCCCGGCGGACTCCAACTCCGCCCGAAGCTCAGGGGCGTTGTACAGCTCGCCGTTGTACGTCAGGACGAGGCCGCCCGAACTCATCGGCTGGGCGCCGGTCTCGGACAGGTCGATGATGGCCAGCCGACGGTGCCCGAGGTGCACCTCGCCGTCACCGGCCGGGTGGCTGTAACGGCCCGCCCCGTCCGGACCGCGGTGGGCGAGGGTCTCGGTGAGCCGGTCGGCCACCGCCTTCCCGTCCGGCCATCGATAAGTGCCTGCGATGCCACACATGTACTACCGCGCCTCCTGGTCGCTGTCCGGGAACCGTGTCGCCCGCATCGGCAGTTGCTCGGCCCGCCATCGGTCTGTCCCGTTCTGCCGGGCCGCCCGCTCGCTCTGAGCGCGCGCCGCGGTGTGCGGCCCGTCCCACAGGGTGCCGTCGGTCCGGTCGCGTGGATCGGGGTCGATCAGCACCACACCGACCACCGCGATGCGCTGGTCCGCGAGCTGCCTGGCCACGGTGTGCAGCCATGCGGTGCTGCCGTGCCCGGCACGTACGACGAGCACGGTCCGGGTGCCGAGGTACCGCAGGTCGGTCCACGCCGTACCGGGAGCCACCGAGCCGACGCCGATCCTGCGGTCCTGGTGCGGCACGGCCGCGGCACTCTCGCCGCCGACCACGGTCACGTCTCCCGGCTTGCGGCGGCGCTTGGCCAGCTGCGGGCCGGGCAGCCCGTCGACGACGACCACCGGCCCGTCCGCCGTCAGCGCCCCGGCGAGGTCCAGGGCGAGCCCGCTCGTGCTGCGCGCACAGCCCAGTTCGAGCAGCGACACCGGTTCCGCGGAGCCGCGCGCGGTGCGCGCCAGTGATGTGACGAGCCGTTCGCGGGCCACCCGGACCCGTCGGCGCCGCCACGGCCGGACCGACCGGCGGGGCAGCTCCGTGATGACCGAGGCGCCGAGGTTCGACGCGATCTCCCGGCGCAGCACGGGGCGGTCCGCCACCACCGAGCCGACCGCGGCCAGCGCGAGCCCGAGGACCAGCCCGAGGACCAGCCCGATCCCGGCGTCGGTGGCAGCGGTCCTGGGCAGGGAGTGCGCCAGGACGCGCGGGTCGTCCACGATCTGCGTACCGGCGACGAGCTGGGGCGTGCCGATGCGCGCCTCCGAGGCACGCTGCGTGAAGTCGCTGATGCTCGAAGTGAGTTCGGCCCGGCGGGCGAACAGGGACTCCAGGTCCGACGCCGCCGTCGGCCCACTCCGCTGAGATCCGTCCCCGATCGCCTTGTTGACCTGCGCGAGTTCGTCCTGGAGTCGGTCACGCTGGTCGAGCAGGGCCTTGGACTCGGCGGTCGCGGCTTCCTGTATCCGCCGCACATGGTCCGCGACGAACGCTTGGGCCAGCGCCTTGGCGCGGGCCACCGCCTCCGCGTCGGTGTCACCGGTCACGGTGATCTGGAGCAGGTTGTTGGTCAGGCCGAGACCGACGTACTCCTGCATGAAGTCCTCGGGTTTTTCCGAGGACTTGAGGGTCCGCAGGGCCTGGTCGGCGATCCGCGTCGTCTGGAGCAGCGCGACATCGGTGCGGATCAGCGTGCCGGGGTCGTTCGGCTGGTCCTCCTGATGCGCGACCAGCACCTTGGTCACCGCGGTCGGCGGCGGCGGTTTCAGCACCGCCACCGACCCGCCCGCGAGCAGCCCCACCAGCCCCACGGAGCACCAGAAGCGGCGCCGCCTGCGCACCGCCACCACCAGCGCCTGCACATCCAGCAGCGGAGCGGCCGGCGACGACTCCGAACTCGTACTCGTCGTCACGCTGAACTTCCCTTCCCGTCGTGACCAACCGCGAGCACCGGCGTGGCGGTATGCCGAGGACGGTCGGCGGACCGCGTCGCAAGAGCCCGGACCGGGCCGGCGATGACGATGCCGACGACCTCGTGCCCGGCGTCCATGCACGCCTCGGCGAGGCCGGCGAGCTCCGCCGCCGTCCAGCTGCCCGCGCTGAGCACGACCAGGGCACCGGACTCGTCGCCACGGTCCGGCACCATCGGGTGGGACATCGGGACCTCCACCGGCCGAAGGAGCGGATCGCTCCCGGCCTCGGCGGCGAGCTGCCCGGCGGCCCGCAGAGCGATCTCGTCACCGTCCGGGACGACCACCAGCAGCTGCCGGGCGTCCGGCACCCGATCCCGCAGCCGGGCACACACCCGCCGGTAGCGGACCTGTCTGCTGGCCTCGTCGCCGGACGCCTGCGGGGCCGGGACGTCCCAGCGGACGTCGACGCCCAGCAGCCGGCGGATCCACCGCGGGCCACGGCCCCGCGGCCGGTGCGCGGGCCGTCCGCCCGGTACGTCGACGGTACCCAGCAGGGCCGAGCCCAGCGCCGCGGCGATCTCCGGCTGGGTGCGCGGCCGGCGGCTCATCCGGGCCGCGGTGAGATGACCGATGATCCCGAGCAGGAGGAACAGCAGTGCTCCGGCCACGACGAGCTGGATCCTGGTCGGCGGTGCCTCTCCGGTCGGCCGGGCCGCCGGTCCCATGACGACCATGTGGGCCTTGTTGCCGGCCGGGTCGGTCTGGTCCAGCTTGGTCATGGCCTCCTGAAGCGTGGTGCGCAGCTTCTCGAGCTCCGTGCGGGCCTGCACGCCCTCGACGGTGCGCCCCGGATCGGCCGAGTCGGCCAGCTCGGTGATGCGGCGGCTGGTCTGCGTCACCGTCTGCTGAAGCGCCTCGCGCTGCGCGGCCGCTTCGGGGTCGGTGTTGTCGTCCACCACACGCGCGGCGAAGGTCACGAACTGCTGGGCCACCTGGTCGGAGAGCTGCTGCGCGCGCTCCGGGGTGTCGGCCGTGCCCGAGATCTTGATGATGTTCCCGTCGGCGGTCTTGGCGCTCACCTGGTCCCGCAGCTCGCTGTTGCTGACCCCGCGCCAGTGGAGCGTGGCGGCCGCCTGGTCGACCACCGTCGAACTGGTCGCGATCTGCTCCTGGGTGAGCAGCTCGCGCTCCTCCCAGGCACCCGGCAGCAGTACCGACGCCGAGGTCGTGTAGCGCGGCGGAAAGAGCAAGGAGGTGCCGTACCCGACGAGCGCCCCCACCACGGCGAGAATGGTGAGAAGCCGCCAGCGCCGCCGGATGATCCGCCCGATCGTCACCAGGCGTATCGTGTCATCGTTCAACGGTGTGGTCTCCGCCCTGTGCACGGTTCGTCTCGCCGGCCGACGCCGGGGCGTCGTCACCGCAGGCGGCGGCGTAGGCGGCGAGTAGCGAAGCCTGCGAGTTGCGCCAGGACAGCGGTCCGCTGATCCGCTCCTGGCCGATCTTGCCCATCAGGGCCCGCCTTGCCGGATCGTCCAGCAGCAGCGCGATGAGCCGCGCGAACTCGGCCTCGTCGTTGGCGGGCGCGTAGACGGCGGCGTCACCGGCGGAGACGCGCGCCTCCCGGAGCTCGAAGGAGACGAGCGGCCGGCCCATCACCATGTACTCCAGGACCTTGTTCATGGTCGACACGTCGTTGAGCGGATTGTGCGGGTCGGGGGAGAGGCACACGTCCGCGGTGGACAGGTAGCGCACCAGATCGGCGTCCGGGATGCGCCCGGTGAACTGCACCAGCTCCGAGAGCCCGAGCTGCCGGGACAGCTCCACCATCGCGTCGAAGGTGTCGCCGCCGCCGACGAACACCGCGTGCCAGTCGCTCCGGCCGACCTCGTCGCGCAGCTTCGCCAGCGCCCGCAAGGCGTAGTCGACACCGTCCTGCGGGCCCATCACACCGAGGTAGCACAGCAGATGGGGCTTGCCGCGCTTCAGCTCCGGCTCCGGTGGTACGGGATGGAAGCGGTCGATGTCGGGCGCGCTGCGCACCACGAAGACGTCCTCCGGCCGTCGTCCGCCACGGCTCACCGCGACGTCCTTGTAGCTCTCGTTCGTGGCGATCACCACGTCCGCGGCCCGGTACGTCATCCGCTCCAGCGCGCACACCCCGCGATAGAGCAGGTCCTTGCCGCGGCCGAACCGGGAGAGGTACAGCTCGGGCACCAGGTCGTGCTGGTCGAAGACGAACCGCGCGCCGCGCCGCTTCAGCCACCGCGCGGGCAGGAACAGCAGGTCGGGCGGGTTACAGGCGTGGACCACGTCGACCGGACCGATCTTGCGGGCCAGCCGCAGCGTGTGCCACAGCGCCGATCCGTACTCCCGCAGATAGCCGGCCGGTCCTCCGGTGGCCGCGCGCAACGGGTAGCGGTGGATCCGCACCCCGTCGATCTCCGCGTAGACCTCCGTGTCCCGCTTGCTGCCCTGCGGGCAGATCACGTGCACCGTCCAGCCCGCGTCGCGCAGCGTGGCGCACTCCTGCCACACCCGCCGGTCGAACGGCACCGACAGGTTCTCCACCAGGATCAGCGCGCGCCGGTCATGCCGGTCGCCGCTGGTCTGTCTACCAAGCAAGGCCCATGTACCCCGGTTCGGCCCGGCGCGCTTCGGCGTCGGGGAGGCGGATGAGGTCGACTATCAGCGGTCCGTCGCCCCCGTGGGGGAGCGCGGACAGCACGGCCGGGTCCTTCGTCCCGACCAGGCACACCTCGGCGTGGTCGAGGACTTCCTCGACGGAGTCCGCGAGCAGCTGCGCGAGGTGCGGCAGCCGGTTCTCGATGTACTCGCGGTTGGCGCCGAGCAGTCGGGACAGGCTCACGTTGGCGTCGTGGATCCGCAGGTCGTAGCCCTTGCCGAAGAGCCGCTCCGCCAGCTCGACGAGCGGGCTCTCGCGCAGGTCGTCGGTGCCGGGCTTGAACGACAGCCCGAACAGGCCCACCTTGCGCCTGCCGGTGCGCTCGACCATCTCCACCGCACGCTGGAGATGGTCGGCGTTGGAGGGCAGCACATGGGACAGGATCGGCACCGAGATGTCCGCCCGCTGCGCCGCGTGGACCAGGCTGCGCAGGTCCTTGGGCAGGCAGGAGCCGCCGAAGGCGAAGCCGGGCCGCAGATAGGCGGGGCTGATGTTCAGCTTGCGGTCGGCGAGGAACACGTCCATCACCTGGTGCGAGTCCACCCCGAGCGCCTGGCACACCGCGCCCAGCTCGTTCGCGAAACCGATCTTGAGGCCATGGAAGGCGTTGTCCGCGTACTTGATCGCCTCGGCCGTCGGGATCGGCACCCGGAACACCTCGCCGGGCAGACCCTCGTACAGCGCCGCCACCACGTCGCCGCTCGCCGTGTCGAGCTCGCCGATGACGGTCTTGGGCGGGTCGAAGAAGTCCCGCACGCTGGTGCCCTCGCGCAGGAACTCCGGGTTGACCGCCACCCCGACGTCCACCCCGGCCGTACCGCCGACGGACTTCTCCAGGATCGGCACCAGCAGGTTCAGACAGGTGCCCGGGAGCATGGTGCTGCGGAACACCACGGTGTGCCGCCCGCCCCGCTCGGCCAGCGCGGCGCCGATCTGCTCGGTGACCCGCTCCAAGTACGTGGTGCACAGGCTGCCGTTGGGCTCCGAGGGCGTACCCACGCAGATCAGCGACACCTCGCTGCCCGCGATCGCCTCGCGGACGTCGGTGGTGGCGCGTAATGCCCCGCTGCGCACGACGTCGGCGACGAGTTCGCCGATCCCCTCCTCGACCACCGGGGCCTTGCCGTCGTTGACCAGGTCGACCTTCACCTGGTTGACGTCCACCCCGATGACCTCGTGGCCCTGGCCGGCCAGGCACGCGGCCGACACACAGCCCACGTAGCCGAGCCCGAAAACGCTGATCCTCATGTCCCGTTCCTCCCCCCGGGCAGGCCGCTCCGGCCTGCCGTCCGCGCCCCTGCCCGACGACGCTCAGCGCGCATCAGTAGGCCCCATGCCCGTACAGCACCGCACGGAGTGTCTTCCACAAGATCACCGTGTCCAGGGCGAGCGACCAGTCCTCCACGTACCGCAGGTCCAGCCGGACCGCCTCCTCCCACGAGAGGTCACTGCGTCCGCTGATCTGCCACAGGCCGGTGAGTCCGGGCTTGACCAGCAACCGCCGCCTGATGTCCGGGCCGTAGGCGGCGGACTCCTCCGGCAACGGCGGCCGCGGACCGACGAGCGACATCGATCCGGCGAGCACGTTGAACAGTTGCGGGAGCTCGTCGATCGAGTACCGGCGCAGCACCGTACCCACCCGGGTCACCCGGGGATCGCGGCGGAGCTTGAACAGCAGGCCGGCGCCCTCGTTGCGGTCGGCCAGCGCGGCACGCGCGGCGTCGGCGCCGACGACCATGGTGCGGAACTTGAGAATGGTGAACTCGCGGCCGTTCTTGCCGACCCGGCGCTGGCGGTAGAACGCCCCGCCCCGGCTGTCCACCAGCACGAGCAGACCGACGAACAGCATCAGCGGCGCGAACAGCAGGATCAGGATCGCCGCGCCCAGCCGGTCGACGATCATCTTGACCGTACGGCGGCCCCCGGTGAAGGTCGGCATGCTCACCCGCAGCAGCGGGATGCCGAGCACCGCGTCGATGTGCAGCCGTGGGCCGGCCACCTCCATCAGCACGGGGGCCACGACCATCTCGGCGTCGCTGCCTTCGAGGTTCCAGGCCAGCCGCTGCAACCGGTCCGGCGACCAGTGCGGGTCCGGGGTGACCGCGACGACACGGTAGCCGTCACGGTGGACATGGTTCGCGACATCCGTCAGCCGGCCGACGACCGGCACCCCGTCCACCAGGTCACCGTCGGGTCCGAGACCGTCCGTGGTGCACACCGCCTCCACCCGCCAGCCGAGGTGCGGGAACTTGCGGGTCCGGGTGATCAGGTCCCGCACGGTGGCCGGGCTCCCGGCGGCGAGCACCGGTCTCAGGCATCTGCCTTCCTTGCGCTGCTTGTGCAGCCAGATACGCAGCAGATACCGAGTGATCATGGTGACGAACGCGATCGCGGGGATCGCGACGAAGATCCAGAGTTTGATGTTGCGCGAGGTGAGGGCGATCCCGCCGAGCGCCAGTACGACGGTCGCCGCGAACAGCGAGCGTCCGAGCCGGCGGAACTCCTCGGCACCCTGCCCGAGCACGGCCGGAGCCCACGACCGGCTCACGGCGAGCGTCCCCAGCACCAGTAACTCGGTGCCGAAAGCGAGAATCCCCCACTTCTCATGCCAGTTGGCCGCGTCCCGGGCCCCGAAGAAGTTGCCTATCGCCGCCACCACGAAGGCGGTGGCCACCATGTCGCTGGTGATCACGGTACGGCGGTACCGCTGTTCCCAATCGGTCGCCGGTTGGTCGATCGTCCCGGTCGTCAGACGCCCGTGTTCAGACGGAAACGGGCGTACCAGTCCCCCTTGCCGCACAGAACCCCCCAGGTTCCAGTGGGTCGACGTGTTCGCCTAGCACTGTTCCTCTCTGTGGGAGGCCCCCGCCTCCCGTGCCGCGCTGTTCCTCCCCGCGGAAGACCCCGCCCCCCGCGCATGACATTTCGGCTACTGCAGAGCTATGTGAACAACCCACCCTGGCGACAGCGCACTTGCGCGTCCTGCCAGGCACTCGAGGCACATGGAAGTCCGTCGAAGACCTTGGTGCTCCCCATGACCAAGGCTCCCCCCGGACCCCAAGAACCGATCACCCCCACGTCTGGCGCCGGTGACGAAACCGCTCTCTATCCGTAACGCCGGACCTATGGACCATTGTTGGTCGCCTCACCTTCGAACAGGTGAAGCACGGTCAATCTAGACCATCGGGGCCAGTCTGAAGAGAGGGATGTGTGGAATTTGTGCTCAAGATTTTGGGCCGGATCCGTCGATCGATGACCGTATACGGGTGCTTTGCGCCAACGCCTGCTTTGACGGCCGACCCGGCGCCCGGCCGCGGCGTCGACGCGGCAGCGAGCGGTGAGCCCCGGCGGGGCTTGTGCGGCGGCTGGTTCGCCGGGACCTGCCCCTGAAATGTGTCCGGGGCGTGGCACCGACGGTGCCACGCCCCGTGATCGAGAACAAGCCGGACCTGCCGACGGGCCAACTGCCGAGGCCCGCAAGGTCGGTTTGGCCGGAATGGCCCGGTCGGCTAGCCGATGCGCGTTCCCGCGCCGCTGACGCGGACCCGGGGGTCGCCCGCGCGCAGCGTCACCGTGAGCTCGCCCGGGCGGCCCAGGTCCGCGCCCTGGTACAGGGTGAGGACGGCGTCCTCGGGGGCGAGGCCGAGCTCACGGACGTACGCACCGAACGCGGCCGCCGCGGCGCCTGTCGCCGGGTCCTCGACGACACCGCCGACGGGGAACGGGTCCCGTACATGGAAGACGGTGGCCGACTCCCGCCAGACCAACTGGACCGTGGTCAGGTCCAGACGGTGCATCAGGGCTTCGAGGCGCGCGAAGTCGTAGGCCAGATCGGCCAGTCGGGCGCGCGTCGCGGCCGCGAGAACGAGATGGCGGGCACCCGCGAACGCGATGCGGGGCGGGAAGGCTGGGTCGAGATCGGCGGCCGGCCAGTCGAGCGCGGCGAGCGCCTCGTCGAGGTCGGCCTCGGCGATGTCCTCGATGTGCGGCTCGACGCTGGTGAGCGTGGCCCGGAGCGCACCGCCCTCCCGGGTCACCTCCACCGGCACGGTTCCGGCCCGCGTCGTGAACACCAGCTCGCCGGGCCCGGTCTGCTCGGCGAGCGCGATGGCGGACGCGACGGTGGCATGCCCGCAGAACGGCACCTCGGCCTTCGGGCTGAAGTAACGGATGTCGTACGCCCGCCCCTCCCGGCCGTCGGCGCCATCGGCGGCCGGGGTGAGGAACGCGGACTCCGAGTATCCGAGGTCGGCGGCGATGGCCAGCATGTCGCTGTCGTCCAGGGCGGTGGCGTCCAGGACGACACCCGCGGGGTTCCCGCCCTCGGGGTCGCTGGAGAAGGCGGTGTAGCGCAGGACTTCGGGCCGCGGCGGGTTCGTCATGATCGTGACGATACCGGGCGCCGCTTTCGTTCGTACCGCTCAGCCCCGGCCGATCCGCTCGACGGCGAACCGGGCGCCCTGCTCGACACTTCCGTTGACGTGATAGGTCAGGTGCGCGGCGCCGTTGCGGCCGTTGCCGCAGACCGGGTCGCCGGTGTTGCAGAACTCCTTGGCCTTGGGGCCGAACACATCGCCGGCCGAGGCGATCGTGCGGCCCGACAGCCGCAGGGGATTGCCGAAGACGACGACCGCCTTGACGCGCCCGGCGAGCTTCGCGGGGATGGTGCGGCCGGTGCCCAGCCGGGTGGGTATCCCCAGGGCGATGTCGGTGACACTGCCGCCCTGGGAGTAACCGCCCAGCACGAAGGACGTGCCGGCGCAGTTGGCCGCGGTGGACACGACGCGGTCGGTCATGTCGGTGGCGCCGGGTCCGGCACTCGTCTGCGAGAAGTTCGCCGCATAGTCGACGGCGTACGACGACACGTTCTTCCCCGGCAGGGCACTCTTGATGTCCTTCACGAGCGGGGTCCCCGTGATGCCGAGACCCGGGGCTTCCCCGGTGCCGCGGGCGAAGACGACCTCGACATCGGGGCACGGGGCCGCGGACGCGAGGGAGGGCAGCAGCGACAGGCCGGCCGCGCTGAGCGCGCCGACGCCTGCGAGGGACACGAGAGTGAGACGACGCCGTGACGCATGACGGGACATGGGGGGTTCCTCTTTCTCGAGCGGTGGTACCAGCGCCCGGGACGGGATCCGTTCGCCGAGCGCAACAGCACCGTAGGAAGCGCCGCGCCCCGCACGTATCGGTGGAATCACCAGTCGACCACCGGCGCAACCCTGTTGGATGGGCAGTCGGCAATGCCGTGGAACCGGGCCCGCGCCGGTAGGCCGCTCGCTGCCATCGGCACAGAAAGACCACAGAGAACGGTGGTGCGCGTGGGGCATGAGGCAACCGGCACGGATCCCGACCTGCGGGACGCTCCCCCCACGCGAGGCGAGCAACTGCCGCCCACGCACGCGGAGATGACGCTCGGCATCCGGCTGTTGCGCGACGGTCCCGTCTCCGACGCCCACCACCTCCTGCTTCTCGCCGCGCGCACCCTGCGGACGACCGACCTGGCCCGCTCGCGCGAGGCGGCCGTCCACGCCTGCCTGGCAGCCTGGTCGGCCGGCGACCGCGACGGCTACCTCACCCCGCTCGACGCGCTGTGCCCATCGGCCGCTCCCACCGACGGCGAACCTCCCGCAGCTGACGGCGACGATCCGCTCGACGCCTTCTGGCGCGCCTACCGCGACGGCATGCACAGCGTCCTGCACGGCGACTTCGAACGCGCCAACGCGCTGCTCGGCCCCATCCTGAACATACTGAGGGCGCAGCAGCAGACCTCGCGGCTGCTGTCCGCGGGCACGATCGCGCTCATGCTGGGCGACCTCGCGGCGGCCCGGCAGGTCCTCGGCCTCGCGCTGGCCACCGCCCGCTGCGAGGCGACGCCGACGTTCCTTCCGCGCGTCCTGGAACACCTCGCCTACGCGGAACTGCGGGAGGGCAGATACCACCAGGCCCGCGTGCACGCGCAGGCAGGTCTGGAGGCGGCAGGCGAGCACCCGCAACGCAATGTGACGGCCGGTCTGTCCGCGGTCCTCGCCCTGGCCGCCTCCGTCGCGGGCGACCCGGACGAGGTCGCCACCCACGCGCAGTCGGCCCTGCACATCGCCCACGCCCACGGGCTCGGCCAGACGAGAACGCTCGCCGAGTGGGCCCGGGCCCGGGCCGACCTGGGCCACGGCAACGCCGAACACGCCGCCGCACGACTGGCCCCGCTCGTCCACGAGGGGCCGCGACAGGGCCATTTCGGTCTGTGGATGATGGTGGTCCCCTGCTACATCGAGGCCACGGTCCTGGCCGGCCACGACGCGGACCTGGAGCACCTGATCGACCAGTACGCCCGGTGGGCCTCGCGCGGCGCGGACCCCCAGGCCCCGGCGGTCGTACTGCGCTGCCGCGCCCTGGTGGCGAACGACGAACACAGCGAGGACCTCTTCACCGCGGCCCTGGCCCGGCACGAGAAGGTCGACAGCCCCTACGAGCACGCCCGCACCCATCTCGCGTACGGCATGTGGCTGCGCCGCCGACGCCGATTCGTGGAAGCGCGCGCCCAGTTGCGCAGTGCCGTCATGGGGTTCGACCAATGCGGTGCCGACGTATGGACGAAGCAGGCCGATGCCGAACTCCGAGCGGCCGGCGAGACCCCCACCGCCGTGCCCACCGCCCCCTCCGGGACGGGACCGCCGGCGCAGCTCACCCCGCAGCAGCAGCGCATCGCCCACTTGGTGGCCCAGGGCGCCACCAACCGTGAAGTGGCACGTCAGCTGTCGATCAGCACCCGTACGGTCGAGTACCACCTGCGCAACATCTTCACCCACCTCGGAGTGCGCTCCCGAGTTGCCCTCACCCGCCGCCTCGAACCAGAACTCCCCTTGCCCGCACCGGCGGACAGCACCGGGCGGGACCGAATCGAGATGCGGCCCGTCCGCCCGGCCCCCTAACCTCGGGGCCATGACCGACGACCGTGCCTTCGTGCCCGAGGACTTCGTCGTCCCCGCGGACCTGACCACCCCGCGGTTCCGGCTGGAGCCGCTGGACCCCCGTCACAACGCCGCCGACCACGCGGCCTGGACCGGCAGCATCGACCACATCCGGGCGACCCCGGGCTTCCGCGACTGGGGCTGGCCGCCTGTGGACGGGATGTCCCTGGAGGCCAACCTCGCCGACCTGCGACGTCACGCGGACGACTTCGCCCGGCGCCGCGGGTTCACCTACACCGTCATCGAACCGGCCGGTGGCGAGGTGATCGGCTGCGTCTACATCTATCCCTCCCGCAGCGACGACCACGACACCGACGTCCGCTCCTGGGTCCGCGCCGACAAGGCCGAGCTGGACGCGCCCCTGTACGCGGCCGTCACGACCTGGCTGACCACGAACTGGCCCCTCGGAAGGCTCAATTACCAGCCCCGCTGACCACCGTGCGGCCCCGCGGCGGTCAGCCGAGCCGGCCGTCCGGGGCTAGATCGACGGCAGGAGCGCCAGCGCCTCCGTCGCGTTGTGGTCCGCGATCCCCTGCATGAGCGCCCGGTCGGGGAAGTCGCCGTCGAGGAGACGCAGGGGGCCGGCCACCAGCGACAGACGCATCGCGAGCCGGTAGAGGTCGAGCCGCCGTGGATCGAGACCGGGCCGGGCCAGCGCGGTGTAGCGCTCGCCGAAGCGGAGCTGGAGGAAGACGTGCTCCCATTCGACGTCGAAGTACATCAGGCCCTCGATGTCGATCAGGACGGGGTACCCGTCGGCGTCGACCAGGACGTGGTCGGGGCCGAGTTCGCCGTGGATCAGTCCGAATTCCGTGCGTGGGCCCACCCGGTCGGCCAGTTCGTACAGACGGTCGCGCAGCGCGGCGGCGGCTGCCGTGATGCGGGCATCGCGCCCGGCCGCCTCCGCCAGGTCCCGCAGGGCGCGGTCGAGGACCCGCTGTTCGCAGGTGACCTCGGAGACGGAGCCGTCGCGCTCCGGCAAGTCCAACCTGCCGTAGCGCACGTCCTGGTGACGATGCATCACCTCCAGCATCCCGGCGAGGTCGCCCAGCGCTTGCGAGGCGCGCGCGGGATCGGTCGCGAAGAGTGCTTCGAGCGTGCCGCCGGCGACGTCCTCGACCACGGCGACGTCCGCCGGACGACGGCGTCGGCTGTCATCGGCCAGGAGCAGCCGCGGAACCCGGACCCCGAGGCGCTCCAAGGTTCGCTGCGCGGTCAGGAAGGGGACCAGCCCGGAGGCCGGCGCGAACGGGTCCGCAGGGTCCTCCTCGCGCGCTCCCGGCCAGTAGTTCTCCGCCTCGGCCCAGCTGTAGACGATCACGCCGGCCGTGCGGACGCCATCGAGGTGGACCCGGTACACGCCCTTCTTGCTTCCCCCGCGCAACCGGTCCACCGCGACGACGCGGCATCCCGCGCCCAGCGCGTCCCGTACCAGTCCCGACAGGTCCTCGATGTCCGCGAATTGCCGCATCCGCAGAACCTAATGAAGCCGGTGCCGAGCGTGCCACCGGATACCTCCGCTGCCCCACCTAGAACGGCAGCGACAGCAGCTCGATCACCCAGAGGACCGCCGGGATGCCGCAGGCAACGCCCCAGAAGCCGGTGAGCATGAAGGCGGCCAAGGCGATTCCCAGCCAGGCCGCGCGGGTCGGCGCCAGGACGCGTGAGGGGTCCTCGGGGTCGTAGCGAATCTCGTCCCGGCGTCCGCGCAGGGCAGGGCGTGCCGTGACCTCCCGGCCGTCGAGAGTGCGGAAGTGGACGAGGTAGCTGATGCCCTCGCTCGCGTGGTCGAACTCGAACCTCGCCCGTACGGTGACGCCCCGCCGCCATAGCACCCACCGTGTGTCCAGCTCGGCCATGCCCACCCACGTGCGCAGCAACACCACGCTCAGCGGCAGCAACAGCCAGGCGAGGAACCCCAGAAGGCGGTCCACCGGAAGTCCCACGAACACCGCAAGCCCCAGGACCACGTACGCGAGAGCACGCCGCCACCACGGACTGCCGTGCCGCAGCCGATCACGCAGGCCGGCTGCCACACGCAGGGGCCACAGCCGTGCCGACCGCCGGTGTACCGGCGGTCGCACCCCCGACGCGCCCGTGTCACCGATGATCGCCTCGATCTCGGCACCGAGCGCGGCGACCACCGCTTCACTGCGATACCGGACCCGTATCACCTCGTCGAGTCGCGCGTCCTCGAAGAGGACCACCTCCAGGGACTTCCCCGCGACCTCGACCCGCCGGATCCGCGCCCCCGGAACAGTGACGGTCGTACGTCCCCGTCTCCGGTGCAGCGCACCCCGCTCCACCCACAGCCGGGTACGGCCATGGGCAAGAACGACGCCTGTCCCCGAGTCGCTGATCGATTCCCCCATGGCGGCAGAGCCTAGGCCCTGTCGTCAAGGGCGGTCCTCGGCGGTGAGCGACTGCGTGACGAGGTCGGCGGGGACGCGTGTCCGCGTGCGGCACGAGGCGTTCGCACCTGGGGCGGTGGCGACGTCGGGGTACGCACAGATCGTGCGCTGGGTGCCGGTTCCCCGGTCCTTCTGGTCGAAGGACTCGGGAGCCTTGCCGCGCTCGGTCCAGGCCAGCAACGCATCGAGCAGTTGCGACTGCGCCGAGGCGGTACCGGTGAGCGTCGGGTCGCCGTGTCCGACGCCGGGGAAGTAGAAGGTGCGGACGAAGGAGCGGGTGCCCTGGAGGCCGTAGCGGTCGAACAGGCGTTGCTGGTAGTTGTAGGAGCCGAAGGGCACGATCAGGGGGTCGTTCGTCCCCAGGTAGTAGATGATCTTCCCTTTGCCGTGCCGGACCTTCGAGAGGTTCGTGCTGTCGGTCGCGGCGGTCTGCTCGAACTTGCGGTACGAGGCTTCGAAGGCCTGGGGGAAGTTCTTGATCGTCAGGTTGGTGCGCCAGTCGTAGTTCGCGTCCTGGGCGAGCCAGTAGCGGACATAGGTCTCGATCATGGGGCTCATGCCGTTGCCGTCGGGCAGCAAGGTGGAGAAGCTGGTGCCCCGGGTGATACCGCCCCACAAACGGTCACCATCGGCGTCCCGTGGTCCGTCCCAGATCAGGTTGACGGCCTCGGCTTCCTTCGCGGTGAGTCCCTTGACGTCGGTCGCGTCGAACGAGCAGCGGCGGGGTTCGGCGATGACTCCGTCGGTGACGCCGTCCTGGCTGTCGCACGCGGCGACGGCGGCGGCATTCGCCGCATCGCTCTTGGCGGGTGACAGGCCGTCGCGACCGAGGAGTTCGTTGACGACCACGGCCGGCCATGCCTCGCCGATGATGAACCGGTTCCAGTTCATCGCCGGATAGCCGAGGAGAAAGCCGTCGTAGCGGTCGCCGTACTTCTGGGCCATCTGCCAGCCCTGTCGGCCCCCGGTCGATCCGCCGACCCAGTAGTTCCGCTGCGCGGCCGTGCCGTAGTAGGTCTTGGCCAGCGCCAGGGTCCAGACCGTCTGCTCGTGGATGCTGCGGTCGATGAAGTCGTCGACCTGGGAGGTGTTGAGCTTGCCGGCGGGGCTCAGGACGAAGCCTCCACCAGCCAGTCCGCAGTCCGGCTGCGCGTTCGCCAGGCCGGTCCTCGGGTCGGTCGCGTTGCACCAGTCGGCGTTGTGGCCGGTGTCGGTGAGCGAACCGACCTCACCGCGTTGGATCGGCAGGCTGAAGTCACTCCAGTAGGAGCCGGCGTAGCCGGCCCCGCCCAGGTTCAGCACGCGGCCGTTCCAGGCCCCGGTGAAGGTTCCGCCGCTTCCCGCGTCAGCGGTGCTCAAGGGAAGCGCGACGCGGACGTTGATGGACCGGGTCGGCACAAGGTCGGCCTGGCAGTAGGCCGGCATGGCCCCCGAAGCGGGAACGATCTTGGAGGTGACGGTCTTGACGTGGGAGCTGGAGAGCACCTTCCGAGCGAGTTCGGCGCAGCCCAGGCTGTGTTGCTGTGCCCTGGGCAGGGCCGTGGCCGGCTGCATCGCGAGTGCGGCGGCGGTCACAAGGGCCGTGGCTCCTACGACGAGGCGCAGGCGGCGGTGCCGAGAGCCGAACCGTCCGGGCCCCTGAGGTGCTCGCGTATCAGGTGTGTTCATCACAACCTTCCTGACGATGGAATGCTCCACGAGTGGTCATTCCAGTGCCATGGCCGGTTGCAGGGAAGTTCGTGTTCCGTTCTGCGGTACGGAAAAGCGGCGCGGGACGAGCAGACCGTGTCCACCGCGAGGACCGCCGGTGCGCCCGCGCACTCGACACCGGCAAAGCAGAAACGGATCCTCCCGGCCCATCCCCTTCATCTTCGCCGAGATCGGAGCAGGCCGCGCGGGCGGGGGAGAGACGCGGAGCCGCTCCTGGTGGATGCGGGAGACGAGGAAGGCCTCGTGCAGGGTCCTCATCGCGGCCGCGGTCGCCATCACGTCCGTCTTCGGGGCGGTGAGGCCGAGGGGTGGGCGGGCTGTCGGTTGTAGGCCCGCCCACCCCGGTCACCCGGGGGTCAGCCGCAGGCGACGATCTCGTTGACGATCCATGCCCCGAGTTCCTCGGTCATGGAGGTGTGTCCCTCGTTGCGGCCGGCGCACATCATGGCGTCGAGCGCGCTGTGCTCGGGGCTGATCGGGCGGTGGAGCGCCTGCTGGTCGCCGATGTCACCGGCGTCGACGGCGCTGATGCTGGGGATGAAGCAGGACGTGCTGATCACGCCCGGGTCCAGGGTGTTGCCGAGCAGCGTCATGAGGGCCGCGGCCAGGCCGAAGCTGCCGGTGTCGCCCGCGGGGGACGGCACGGTGAACAGGCCTCCGGGAGCGCCGTCGATCTCGGGCAGCCCGCTGGTGCGGACCGATGTCGGCGCGTCGTCCGTCTTCTCCAGCCGCGCGACGACCTGGTCGCCCTGTGCCTGGGTCTTGAGCCAGGTGTCGTGCAGCGTGCCGCCGTCGCACCGCACCGCCGTCGCGGCGGGCTTCACGCCGTTGCCCTTGCCGGTGGCCACGCCGTTGGCGACACCGATCTTGCGGACGTTGCGCGGCCATCCGCCGAGCTCGTCGAGCTTCTTGAGGAACGCCACACGCTCGGGTGCCTGCGTCGGGGTGGCGCCGACCTTCTCGATGTGCCAGCGCGCCATCTGTCGTGCGGCGGGGCTGTTGAGCAGCCCGGAGAGCTGGCGCAGGAGGGGGCCCACGCCGGGGGAGTCCCCCCACTTGTCCGTCGAGTAGTGCGTGAAGGCCTGGAGGGCGATGGGGAACCAGGCACCCTGATGGGGGGTGTCGTAGGAGAAGTACAGGGACGTCTCGTGGTCGGGCATCGAGGGGTCCTGCTCCATCCTGGCCAGCGCGTAGCGGGTGACCAGTCCGCCCATGCTGAATCCGCCCACGGCCAGCTTCGCCCGGCCCACGCGCTCGGCGAGGGCCCGGCGGATACAGTCGATGACGGCGTCGGCGTTGTTCGTGATCGACGCCGTGCGGTCGGTGTAGCCGAGAATGATCACGTCTCGGCCGGTCGCGTGGAGTTCGGAGATGAAGCGGTACTCGCCGTTCTCCTCCAGGCCGTGCCAGAGCTGGTCGAGGTCGCTCGACCCGCCGGAGAAGCCGTCGGAGAGGATGACGGGCCTGACGAGCTGCCTGCGGTTCAGCGGGCTGTAATACACCCAGGCCGTTCCGCCGGCGAGGGTCCATTCTTCGTGCGGTTCGGGTGCGGGGGGAAACGAGGAGCGGGCCATGGGGGAGACCTGACCCCAGACGTCGACGACAGGGATCGACATGTTCGGTTGACTCCTTGCGTCTGTCGCGGACCGACCGGAATGCCCGGTCCCGTCCGCGTGGCGCCGCGAGATCGACGCCACGCGACAGCATAGTCACGATGAGTATGTCAACGGCCACTCCAAGTAGCCGTACGGGGGTGGGCCCGGCCCCTGCCGCTCCGCGGGGCGTCAGGCGTTGAACGTGTACGTGCCCGCGGTCGCCGTGTAGACCTGGTACGAGGCTCCGCCGGCGGTGTCGGAGCGCAGGAGCTCGACTCCGCGCGGTGCGTCGACGGACCTGCCCTGGGTCGGCACCCACAGCTCGGCGGTGGTGTTGGTGGGCACCGTCACCTTCAAGGTGATGCGACCGTCGGGACGGCGGGACCAACCGGAGGCGACCTCACCGCGCACCGTGTCGATGGATGCCGCGACGCGGTCCAGGGTCGCGGGGCTCAGGTCCGTGTCGGCGGTGGCGGCCGGGACCCTGCTGTTGACAGGGACCGACGGGATGTAGGGCCGGATCCGCACGGTTTCGTACGCGTCGCTCGTCGGCCGGATGCCGGCCAGGCTCTGGTAGAACCAGGTGGCGACCAGGCTGCGGTAGTGGTGGTTGAGGGAACCGCCGGACCAGCTCTCCCACAGGGAGGTGGCTCCCTGGGCGATCTGGCTGGCGTACGAGGGGGCCGTGGCGACGGTGACCGCCTTGAGGAGGACGTCGGTGTAGCCGTGGTCCGAGAGGATGTTGTACTCGTAGCGCGAGCCGTACATGTCGCTCTGGATGTGGTGGTCGGCGTTGACGATGCGGTCGGCGCAGAACTTGGCGAGGGCCGCCTCGTTCTCGGCGACGGTCCTGGCGCCGGAGAGGTACCGGGGATCGTCGGCGGCCAGGTCGCGGCCGGGGACGAGGTCGAAGGCGACGGCCATCGCGTTCTCGCTGGAGAGGCTGCCCTGGTCGAAGGAATTACTGGTGGCGTTCCAGTAGTTGGTGACGAACGCCTTGCGCAGGGTCCTGGCGAGGTCCTTGTAGTGGGAGGCCCGCTCGGTCCGGCCGAGGAGGGTGCCGATCTCGACCATGTAGTCGCAGAAGTGGACGTAGAAGGCGAGGCTGATGACGGCGTTGCTGCCGGCGCTCTCGGCTCCGGAGTAGGCGCCGAGAGCAGCGGTGAACTTGTAGTTGTTGTCCGCGGTGAAGAGCTTCTCGTAGGTGGCCAGGAGCGCGTCCTGGTGGTCGTAGAGCTCCTCGAACAGAACGCTGTTGCCGTAGTACTTGCGCAGTTCCCACGGGATGACGAAGTACGCCGAGTCCCAGGCGGGAACGGCCTTCCAGGTGAAGTTCCAGCCCGGGGTCCGGTCGTAGCCGTATCCGCCCTTGGCCGCCGGAAGGATCATGGGGAGCTGGCCGGTGGAGATCTGTCCGTCGGGGAAGCTGCGCAGGTATTTGGTGAGGGCCGCGTTGACGTCCCAGGTCAGGCACTGGGACTCGGAGCTGGCCATGGTGTCGCCGGTCCAGCCGTTCTTCTCCCGGGAGGGCGTGTCGGTCGGCTTCTGGACGAGGTTGTTCTGCTCGGCCCACTCGAGGTTGCTCTGGATACGGTTGATGAGCGCGTTGTCGGTGGTGAACGTACCGGTGCGGGCGAAACCGGAGCGGGCGACGTTGACGGTGAACAGCCTTGCGTCGCGCTGGAGGCTCAGGCCGCGGCCGAGCACCGCCTCGACGTTGCGGACCTCGAGGTAGCGGAATCCGAAGTGTCCGAACTGCGGTTCCCAGCGCTGCTCGGCGGCGCTGCTGCAGGTGTAGTAGTTGGTCTGGAGGTTGGCGTCGTGGAAGTTGTTCTCCTCGGCGACCACGTAAGGCGAAGCCGCGGTGCCGCTTCCGGTGACGCTGTTGCCGCCGCGCATGCGGACCGTGTTTCCCTCGGCGGACCGGGGCAGACCGGTGAAGTCGACGGTGACGAAGCCGGTCATGATCTGGCCGAAGTCCACGACCCAGACGCCGGACCCGGGTGAGGTCTCGTTGATCGCCTGCGCCTGAAGGGTCCGGTTCACCAGGACGGGTTCCGCCTCGTGGGCGCGGACGGTGGCTGCCGTGAACCCGGCGGGCACCTTCGTGGCGGGGAGCGGGCCGTGGTACTCCGGGGAGGGGCCGGAGCAGCTTCCGGGAGAGATCATCACGGTGGCGGCCTGCCAGTCGCCGGGGCGGCGGTAGTCGGCCAGGCGCCAGTCGCCGAGTTCCGCGGCCCGCCGGGCGTCGTACTTCTCACCGCTGTAGACCGAGTCGAACAGGGTCGGACCGTCGGCGGTCTGCCAGGCCGGCCCGGTGGTGACCGTCACGGGGGAGCGGTCCTCATAGGTGACGACGAGCTTGGCCCGCAGTCTGGGCGCGCCGACGTAGGGGGCGAGGTTCCAGAACCACTCGCACGGAGTGGTCAGGCCGTACCAGCCGCGTCCGAGTTCGGCGGCCAGCACGTTCTCGTGTCCGGCCCGCAGGCTGTCGGTGACGTCGAACGTGTCGTACAGGACGGTGCGGTCGTAGGTGCTGTGGTCGCTCAGCAGACGGGGGACGTTGCCGCCGTCCGCCGCGGGCTGCTTCCCGTCGGTGGTCAGGAGCCGGCCGTTGACGGTGAAGGTGAAGCAGCCCGCGCCGCTGACGTGGAGGCGCGCCGAGGCGATACGGCCCCTGGGCAGCGACACGGGCTTGCGCAGGAGCGCGGAGGGGTTGGCGATGGGCAGCATCGCGTTCTTGCCGACGAAAGTCAGGCCGCCGGTGGTGCCGATGCCGCTCTCGAACGGGTTGGCGCCCTCCCGGAGGTCGGCCGAGAAGTCGCGCGCTCCGCTTCCCCTGACCTTCACGCTTCGCACGGTGGCCGAGGTGTTCGCACCGAAGCCGATGGTGCCGTGCCGGCGGATCTGGTCGCCCTGAAGGGTGCGGGTGTCGACCTCGACGCCGTTCACGGTGGTGGTCACCGTCAGGCCGGTGACGGAGACGGTCACCGTGTGGTCCTGGGAGTCCCAGGTCGCGGCGGTGAGGCCGGCCGCGTCGGGCAGCGCGACGGTCGCGATGGCCACGCTTCTGGTTCCGACCGCGGTGGGGTTGGTCTCGCTCTGGGGGTCGTAGTGGTTGACGCCCCAGTCGGGCTCTGTGGTCCCGTCGTCGACCCACGTGTTGCCCGCGTAGTGCTTGGTGGTCATGACGAGTTCGAAGGCGGTGCCGGTCCTGCGTATGGTCCAGGACAGAGCCTCGCCCCAGGTCTTGCCGATGGGTTCGGCGCGGAAGAGCAGGATCAGGCCCGTCGCCGGGGCGGACCCGCCGCGGAAGACCACGGTCTCGGTGAAGTCCGTCCAGTCATGGTCCTGTTCGGGGCGGCCGCCGATCCAATGGGCCCCGCTCCAGTCCTTCTCGGTGAACAGTCCGGTCTCCCAGAGCGAGCTCTCGCTCCAGTCGGACGCCTTGCCGTGCTCGTCCCAGGTCCGCACCCGCCAGTGGTAGTCGCTCTGCGACGCCAGCGGCTTGCCCCGGTAGACGACCTCGGTGCTGTTGGAGCTCTTGACCTTTCCGGACGACCACAGATCGCTCCGCCCGGCTCTGGTGCCGACCTGCACTTCGTAGGCCGTCTGAAGTGCCGCGGCCGGCTGCCAGCCGAAGCGTGGCGCCGTCTGCGTACCGAGCGGCGCGGTCATCGAGTTGACCTGGAGCGCACGGGGCTCGGACGAGCCCGGATTCCCGCCGGTGGTGGGCTTGTTCTGGTTGTCGGCCGAGGCGGTTTGCCGGCTCGCCAGGGGCAGCGCCATCCCGGCGGCCAGGGCGCCTCCCACACCGACGACCTGCCTGCGACTGAGAGCACCTTCGGACATGCGCAAGTCTCCTCTTCGGAACGGGACAGGGTGAGGCCGTCACTACGCAGGCGTGCGGATCGACCGGCACGCCGTCGCGCGGCCCGGCTGCGGTGCGCGCCCATCCCTGGCAGGGGTGGGCGCGTTCGGCGTTGATTCGTTTCAGCAAGGCGTCTGCACCGTAGCCTCGGCCGACCGTTCAAACAATGTTTCAATCAGGTTTTATCGGCAGAAAAGAAGGATGTGGATCTCGGCAAGGCGGGAGTACGTGAATTGAATCGTTCAATTTCGGAGGTTGATCGGGCGCTTGACCGGCGCGATTCCCGGGTGGCGCGAGTCCGTGTCGCGCCTGCGCCATGCAGCGGCCCGCTGCCGTGAGCGTCGGGAACGAGGCCCCGTCGGCGTAACCGTCCACTTCCTCGCCGGTAACCGGGGCAGGTCCCCGGTTGAGGCCGTCGGTGATCGGTTGGACAGTGAGAATCATGAATCGGCACCGGCGCCCAGCGCGAAAGGCCCCATGGATCGCGGGCGGCGCGGCGTTGCTGGCCGTGGGCGGCTACGGGATCTGGGCACTGGTGTCGTCCGGCGGCGGAACACCTCACCCGACGCCGTCGCGCTCCGGAATCCTGTCCCTGCCGTCGTTGAGCCCCGTGCCCACCCGGAAGCCCGAGCAGAAGCCCTCCAGCTCACCGGCCCGCACGCCGACCGGCGCGACGACGCCCCGGTCGACGCCGACCAATCGGCAACCGGTCCCGCCAGGCATCCCACCGGCAGCGACCACGACCGGACCGGTCCCGTTGGTCGTGCCGCCGGTGCCGACCGGGGTCAGGCCTGTGCCAACGGTTGTTCCACCGGCAGCGACCAGCACCGGGCCGGTTCTGTTGGCTGTGCCACCGGTGCCGACCGGGACCAGGCCGGTCCCGCCGGTCGTTCCACCGGCAGCGAGCACCACCGCTCCGGTCCCGCTCGTCGTTCCGCCGGCACCGACCAGGACTCCGACCAGGCCGGTCCCGTTCGTCGTTCCACCGGTGCCGACCACCACCGGGCCGGTCCCCCTGGTCGTTCCGCCGGCACCGACCACCACCGGGCCGGTCCCCCTGGCCGTTCCACCGGCGCCGACCGTTGTCCGGCCGACTCCACCGCTGATCACGACCGCCCCGAGTGCCGGGTACACACCGGGCGTGACGCCGTACCGGAGCGCGACGCCCACCACTGTGCCGGTCTCACCTCGGCCGCCGTCGCCGACGACGCGACCGAGCCCGTCCACCGCCGCGCCGACTCCGCCCCGGATGCCTGCTGCCACCCCCACCCGAACGGTCGAACCGACACCCACCTCCGCGCCCACCCGAACGGCCGCGCCGACGGCACCGAAGCCGTCGGCCATGGCCGGAGCGACGACGACCTGGGTCACGTCCTCGGCGGCGATGGCCGCCGCCCGACGGATGGCCGCGGCCGGAGCGGTAGGCGACCCGGTGTGCTCGCTGGCGGCCGTCGGACGGCCCAACCCGTGGCTGGTGCCGCACGGCGGTCGGATCGGGATCGGTCACTACGGCGTCTACTGGTGCCTGATCTGGTAGCTGAGGCCGCCGTGGCACCGGCGATCGCGGGTGTCTCAGGTCAGTGGACTGCGGAACATATGAGTGCCGGGCCGACGGTGGTGCGGGTGCCGTCGGGGAAGCGGATCTGCGCCTCGGTGCCGGGAAGGATCTCCGCGTGCAGGACGAAGGCGCCGTCCTCGCCTTGCTCGATGCCTCGTCGGCTGTCAGGCGAGGTCGTTCGCCTAGAGCGTGGACCGGGGTGCGGGGGAAGCGAAGGGGGTGAAGTGCGCGGGTGCATGGTCGACGGGCAGGCCGGGACGCCAGGCGGTGAGGATCTGAGCGCTGCACACGAACAGGCCGTCGGGCAGCCGGTCCAGGGGATACCACTTCCAGTCGCCGACGCGCTCGTCCGGCTGCGTGGCCGGTTGCCCCTGCCAGGCGTGCACCAGGGCGCCCACGGTGACCCGTACGACACCGTCGACGTGGTCGACCAGCGTCCCCAGGAGGCTGACGTCGTCGGGGCGGGCAACCAGACCGGTCTCCTCGGCGAGTTCACGGACCGCCGTCGCCTCGAAGGACTCCCCGGCCTCGACGGTGCCGCCGGGCAGTTCAAAGGTGCCGCGCCGATGGCGGCCCAGCAGCACGCCATGCTCGCCGAGCAGCACCACACCGACACCGACGGCCGCGTGCGGTACCGGGGGCCGGGTGGTGCGGGGGCGACTGGAAAGGCGTGCGGGCGGCGGATGGGAGTGGGTGAGCCGGACCTGGGTGTCGATGTCGTCGGCGGTCACGGTGTTGCGTCTCCTTCGTGGTCGGTGCGATCCGGTTCAGGTGTGTGTGAAGAGGTAGGCAGGGCCTTCGCCGAGCCGGGCGCGTTCGACGGCGTCGAGACGGGTGAACGCACCCGGCTCCATCAACTGCCGCCATTCTTCGAGGTCGTGGACGGCCCACATGTCGTGCTCCGCAGGATCGAGGCGGATCCGACGGAGCTGGTCGGCGGTGAGGCGCCCTCCGTCGAAGATGAAGCCGACCTTGTTCAGGGGCAGCCGGGACCCGGCGTGCAGGAAGTGCGTCAGGAGCAACCTCGGTGTTTCCAGGCTCAGTTCGAGCCCGGTCTCCTCGACGGTCTCACGCCGGGCGGTCTGGAGCGGGTCTTCCGACTGGGTGTCGAGATTGCCGCCCGGGAACTGCCACTGCCGGGATCCGTACACCGAGCGCAGCTGCACGGGCCGGTCGTGCTCGTCGCGTACGTACAGGCAGCCGTACACCGTGTGGTGGGGCACGGTCTGCACGTACTGCGACGGTGGTACCGGAAAGGAGTGGCCGGGCCGCGCGGGACGGTGGTCGAACTCGAAGGCCAGCGGGCCCAGCGCCTGTCGGTCCGGCGGGTAGATGCCGCGGAGCGCGACGAGCAGTTCCTCACGGGCGGCGTCGGGGTCTACACGTGCGGGTTCCTCCGTGTCGAGGAGATCCTCGAACGAGTCGTACCGGGTGACCCGCCGCACGACGACATCGAGTTCCCGGCCGCTGTCCCGGTCGTGGAAGACGATCGTGTCCCCGGCTGCGACGGCGGCCTTCTCCGGGGTGGCGACGCGTACCTCGACGGTCTTTCGCCCCGACTCGACCTGACCGTAGTAGCGCCCCGACAGATGGAAGTGATGCTGCCGCGGGGTGACGGCCCCGGCGGCCCCGGTGGGCTCGGCACTTCGGGCGCTGGCCGCCCCGCTTGGTACGGCGCCGGCCGGTGAGCTGTCCTGCGGGACCGTGGTCCGGAGCGGGCCGCGCAGGAGCATGAAGGCCAGCCCCTCCGTGTCGTGGCGCTCGGCGGTGGACCAGCGGCTCTGCAATGCCGCGAGTTCGTCCTCGCCGAGTGCGATGCCGCGCCGCCGGGCCGGGGCGTCGGCGGCGAGCGGTGTGATGACCACGAGGGCGCCCCCGGGGCGCAGGCGGTGGCCCAGAGCGTGCAGGGTGCGATCACGGGTGCTGAGGAACGGAGCCACGAATCGCAGGGTGATCAGGTCGTAGCCGTCGGCGTGCAGCGGTCCCCGGTCGTCGCCCTCGATGTCGAGGCGAAGCCAGCGGACCGCCTCTCCGTAGCGCGCGCCGGCTTCGGCGAGGGCGGTCGCGGACCAGTCGACGGCGTCCACGGAGTAGCCGAGGTCGGCCAGGTGAGCCGCGAGCTCACCGATCCCGCAGCCGACGTCTAGGGCCCGTCCCTCGACCGGCGCCGGTGCGTGAGTGGCCAGCAGCATGCGCTCGCTGTCGCCGAGCCGGCGATAGCGGAGACCGTCGGCGTAGCCGCGGTCCCATTCCTCCTGTGTGGTGAACATGTGCGGGCATGTCCCTTCCCGGTGGCGGCGGTCTGCGGACATGTCCTTCCCCGGTTGCGGCGGTCTCAAGAAGGGATTGGGTCGACCGGCGGACGTCGGGGGCCTGAGATCGCGCACGGCTTCGCCGTCCTCCGGACCCGTCGGGTCGAGATCCGGTCAGTGACCGCCGCTCGGGGGCTCACAGTTGCTGCCGTCGGGGTAGCCGCCGAAGGCGTCCGCCTCGATGGAGTCATTGGTCATCGTGCCCTCCACACACCAGGGCGAGACGCCGATGTCGATGAGGAAGCCGACTCCGGTGGACGCCCCGCCCTGGTACACCTGCATCTTCCCGGCGGGGTAGCCGAGCCCGGTGAGTGCGGTGCGGACGCTGCCCGGGGCGAAGTCGCCACGCTCGCGCAGCGGTTCGAGTGCCTCCTTGACGTGTGCGACGGCGGCGAGTCCGTTGCAGCGGTTCTGGCCGTGGAGCGCGATGGGCACCCTGAAGCCGTGGTTCTCGGCGTAGTGGTCGACCGGCAGGTCGGTCGAGGGGGGAGTGGAGGCGAGTGCGGGCTCCGTCGGCCTGGGGCTGGGACTCTCGCCGGGACAGAGGAAGTCGGCCGGTGTGCTGGGCGTGGATATGACGGTCGGCGTTGGACGCGTACTCGGGTTCGCGTCTGCGGCGTCCCCGACCCGCTGCGTTCCGCACCCTGCCGCCGACAGGACCGTCACCGCTAACGTCAGCATTCCGAGCCGGGCTCTCGTCATCCCTTGTGTGATCATCCCCCGATCCTTTCCTGTGACTCGCCCAGCGTCATGAGTACTTCTACTCATGATCGATCGATCGATCGCTTCGTGGCCGTCGGCGCCGCACCGGGCATCGGCGCGTTGTCGGACGGAGGCACTACGGTACGTCACCGTGGACGCCGCTGATCTTGACCATCGGGCCCTCACACAGACGGGCTGCATACCGCCGTGTCTGGTCTCCCGCCTTCTCGAACTCGGCCATGCCCAGGCGGTGGGCCATTGGGCCGGCCAGGGGGGAGTGGTTCTGCGCGCGGGAGTGGGCGCGACTGCTCGGTGAACAGGGCTCACAGGCCGAAGCGCTGGAGACGCTCGCCCCGTACCTGGCCACGGGCTGGTGGACGGCCACCACGACCACGGCGGAACTGCTGGAGAGCTGGGGACGGGCCGACGAGGCGATCGTACTGACCCGCACCCGTATGGAGCTGGGGCATCCGCAGGCCCTGGAGTTCTGCGCGAGATTGCCTGCCCGGCACGGCCGCGGCGACGAGGCGTTCACTCTGCTGCGGCCCCACATCGACGACTGCTCCCTCGCCACGGCCCTGGTCGAGGTGGCGGCGGGCGCCTGCCGCGACGAGGAGGCCGCGGCACTGCTCGCCGGGGGTGCGCCACGCGGCGCCTTGCGGAACTGCTGGAGGAACGCGAGGACGTGGAGGGCGCGATCGCCGTGTACCGACAGTTCGACGACTCGTCCGCCTATCGGGGCAGCGTCACGGTGGATCTCGCGCAGCTGCTGGCTCGGCAGGGTCGTGGGGGCGAGGCGATCGAGGTGATGCGGGCCCTGGCCGGCCGAACGGGCCAGGCCGTCGACTGGATCCTCCACGTGCTCTGCACCCTCTGTGCCGAAGAAGGCCGCCCCGAGGACGGCCTGGCCCACCTCGACACGTTCCTGGAACGCCCTGGCGGCGAGGAGTGGGACCTGTTCTGGATTCGGCTTCCGCTGCCGGCCGCCTGCGACCGTGTCGACGAAGCGCTCGAGCGGGCCAGGGCTCACCCCGAGGGCGGCACGTGGTGCGCGGCGGAGCATATTGCCGCTCTGCTGGCCGGCGCCGGACGGACCGAGGAGGCCGTGGCAGTCCTTCACCAGGTCAAGTCCGCGCCACCACAGCCCTCGACCGTCGCCTGGAGCGAGGAGCCCCCGTTCTGAGATAACCGGCAACTGTAGTTGTCGTGACTGGGGCGCGGCAACTAAAGTTGTCGCATGACGGTCTTTGAACTCACCCCGGAAGAGCAGGCGGAACTCGACAAGGCCCTGTACGGCGCCTTGAATCCACTGGCCTCGGCGATTCGCTCCCGAGAGACCGGGCAGCCCGTGGACCGCATGTGGGAGGCGGATCCCGTCGAAGTGGCACTGTCCGTCCTGGCCGCGTGGAAGGTGATGGATGTCGAGGCCAGGCGCCTGACTGCGCAGGCGGCGGCAACCGCGGGCTCCTACGGCGCAAACTACGAGCAGTTGGGGGCTGTCTGGGGGATCACCCGGCAGGGTGCCCGCAAGAAGTGGCCCGACGCCGTCAGCCGCCCGGCGCCCGCGACAGCGGGCAGGAGCACGCTCGCGCTGTTCGGGGGGACTGCCGAGCTGGTGCAGGCGTCTTCCGGGGGCTGGGAATGGACGGGCAGGGGTGCTGACGGCACATCAAACCCGGTCGCCGACGGGACGTGTTATGCGACCGCGGAGGAAGCGGCAGCCCATGCGGGCGCGTTCCTCAAAGAACACGCCCTCGACGACAGGGCCTAGACCCTCGGACCGGACCCCGCCTGCCGACCACCCCGCGTGCCGCGCCGTGTTTCACCGGCCGCGGGGTGACCGCACGGGTCAGGCCGGCTCAGCGGTCCACGGCCAGATGGCCTCGCGGCCGCCCTCGATCAGGCCGACCATCCGGAACGCGGCGTCCGTGAGGCCGCCGAACGTGTGCCGGTGCCGGCCCGTCGGGCCGTGGGCGGGCCGGTATCCCGCAAGGTTCCAGGTGTAGACCGGGATGCGGCGCGGCACCGGGTCGCCAGGTCCGGCAGGTCTGGGACGTCTGGCGGCGACGTAAGGGGCGGCCTGCTCGTCGGTGACGATCAGGACCCGGTCGTGTTCCCGGTAATGGGTCCGCACCGCCTTCGTGGTGTGGGTGCCGCCAAGACTGTGGAACCGTTTCAGCACGTCGAGTACCGGCTCGCCCGCCTGGAACGGGACCTCCGCGCTCCTCCAGCCGAACTCCACCAGCTCCGCCTGCTCGGCACGCATGGCCAGCGCGGTCCCGAACACGGCCGCCGCGTCCGCCCGGGTCAGCTTGGACCGCTCGGATACCGTGTCCCAGAACATGGAGTCGGACCGGTCCACCAGGATCAGGGTCCGGCCGGGCAGGGACGGCACGTTGGCCAGGGAGTGGGCCAGTGCCTGTTCCAGCGCGGCCGCCCAGCGCTGCGACGGCGCATGCTGGTGGGCGGCCAGGTAGCGGAAGGGGAACTGCCGGGACCGCGCCACCTCGGTGGCGTCCGAGAGCCGGGCGGCGACCTGGGCCGCGACCTCGTCCGAGACCCCCGCCTCGTCGAAGTTCCGCAGGTTACGCAGGAGCGCCATCGGCCCCATCGCCGGGATCACGGACTCCCAGACAGCGGCGTCCAGCGGTCCCTGGAGCCAACCCGCCAGTACCTCCCACGTCATGCCCGCCGCGGTCAGCCGTTCGGAGCCGCCGGGTCCGGTCGCCAAGGCACGTCGCTCGTCCGGAGCCGCCTCCATCAGCGCCCGGTGGGCGGTCAGCAGACGGTCGGAGGTCGGCGGAACCGCCTGCTCCGGATGGTGGCGGCGGTCCAGGGCGTACCGGAAGAGCGCACCCTGCCAGGGCTTGTCCGGGTCGGGGGAGGCGTGCACCAGGTTGAGCACGTCGCCGAAGCGCAGATCCCTGGACGCGGTGTCGTACTTGAGCAGGGACCGGGACGTGTACAGACGGCGTACGCCGTCGGCGACGCCCCGCTTCACCGGCTGCGGCACGTTCCGTCCGTACGTCGAGATCCAGTGGGCGAGCAGTTCGCCGGGCTCGTCGGCACGCCGGAGCACCGAGTCGATCACGGAACGGTTGGACGGGCCCCCGGACTCCCCGGCCTTGAGCCGGGCGTGCACGTACGCGGCGGCGCCCACCAGGGACGCGGTGCGCATGTTGCCCTCGCCGCGCAGCCAGCGCAGCAGTCCGGCCGTCCACTCGGGGTCCTGGAGGGCGAGTTCACCGACGAGACGGACGTACCGGTCGTCCCGCTCCGCGCCGCCCTCGTAGAACGTCTGCTGGGAGACGAAGTTGCCGACGGCGAGGAGGAAGAGTTCCTCATGGGGCTCCCGGACGAAGGCCTGGCCTCCCTCGTAGGTGCGGAGGTGCGGTGTGCCCTGGTGCTCGACCCGTGGTGGGGTCAGGGAGCGGGCGGCCGCCGAGATGTGCGGGGTCACGAGCATCTCGGACCAGATCTTGGAGACGCGTGGGGCGTAACGAGGCAGCGAATCCCCCCGGATTCAACGGATTGGACGGCCCCGGCCAATAGGCTCGACGGGCGAAGGCGCCCGCGCCTGCCGAGATCAGAGGTGGCGGCGGCGTCACTTGGTTTTCGAAAGGAAGTAGCCGCAGCCGAGCGCATCGGAGGCGCGGTCGCGATGACAAACGTACAAGCGCCACCGGATCGCGCACCAGCGATTTATGCGGGCCGGTGATCCTTTCCGGCGCTCGGACGTCAGACGGGTGGTCGACCCGGGTGTGCCGCGAGCCGCGATGAGTCCCGCGGTGTCCGGCGGTCTTACGGTCGAATCCGCAACCGAGGAGGTTTTCTGATGCGCAGTGTGACCTATTCGATGAGCGTCTCGCTCGACGGCTACATCGTCGGGCCGGACGGTGGCTTCAACTGGTCGGAGCCCGACGACGAGGTCTTCCGCTTCTGGATCGACGACATTCGTGACGTCGGCGTGCACCTGCTGGGACGACGACTGTACGAGGCGATGCTGTACTGGGAGACCGCCGAGCAGGATCAGTCGCTGGACGAAGCCCAGCTCGAGTGGACCGCGCTCTGGAAGCCGCTCCCGAAGGTGGTGTTCTCGACCACGCTGTCGGAGGTGCAGGGCACTGCCCGCCTGGCCTCCGGCAGCGTGGCGGAGGAGATCGAGCGGTTGCGGGCCGAGCCGGGGGAGGGTGAGATCGCGATCGGCGGCGCTACTCTCGCCGCAGAGGCGGCCGCGGCGGGTCTGATCGACGAGTACCGGACCGTGGTGTACCCGGTGCTGGTCGGCGGTGGCATTCCGTTCTTTCCCCGGGACGAGCGCCGGGTGGACCTCGACCTCGTCGAGACCCGCACCTTCGGTTCGAAGTTCGTCTACGTCCGGTATCGCGTGGCGCGCTGAAGGCCCCGTCCCGTGACTGCCGGGACGCCCGAGTCCACAAGTGCCTCCCTGATTCGGTGAAGACTCTGGCGCTCCAGCGCAGCTTGTGCTCCCCTGATGATACGAGGATCCTCGATCTGTTTCATCGTATCAAGTAGCCGTGGGGCCCAAGGGTTGCATGGCGCGCGCAGGCCGGCGGAGCCCCGGGGCTCAAGCTCTGCGGCTACGGAGCCCCGGGACTCAAGCCACCGAACTCTAGGAGGAGTTCAGCGCAATGGACGCGATCAGCAGGCGCAAGATGTTGATGTCGGGAGGGGCCCTGGGGGCCCTCGGGGCGTTGAGCCTGGCCACGCCCGCCAACGCCCGGTCCCTGTGGACGTGGGCGCCGGACACGTCGGTGGCCGGCTCCGGATCGGGGGTCGACCCGCAGTGGGTGTGGGACGAGGAGGCCGACCCGGTGCTCGCGGCCGTGCTCGACCGCGGCAACGTGGCGGCGATCAACGAGCGGTTGGCCACCTGGACCCGCAACGACCAGGCGCCGCCCGCCGGACTCCCGTCGGACTTAAGGGAGTTCATGGACTACGCCCGCCAACTGCCGTCCTGGGCGGACCCGGTCAAACTCGACCGCGCCTCCCGGATCAACTCGAAGAAGGGAATCTACATCGGAGCGCTCTACGGTCTCGGCAGCGGCCTGATGAGCACCGCCATTCCCCGGGAGGCCCGCGCCGTCTACTACTCCAAGGGCGGCGCCGACATGAAGGACCGCATCGCCAAGACGGCGAAACTCGGCTACGACATCGGGGCCACGGACGCCTATCTGCCGCAGGGTTCGATGATCGTGACCGCGGTGAAGACGCGGATGGTGCACGCGGCGGTACGCCATCTGCTGCCGCAGTCCCCGGCCTGGACCCAGACCAGCGGCGGCCAGACGATACCGATCAGCCAGGCCGACATCCTGGTCACCTGGCACAGTCTCGCCACGTTTGTCATGCGCAAGATGAAAGAGTGGGGTGTCCGGGTCAGTGCCGACGACGCGGAGGCGTATCTGCACGTGTGGCAGGTCAGCGCCCATATGCTCGGGGTGCGTGACGAGTACGTCCCGGCCTCCTGGGACGCGGCCAACGCCCAGTCCCGGCAGATCCTCGACCCGGTGCTGGCCGCCAGCCCCGAGGGCAAGGCGCTGACCGAGGTCCTCCTGGGCATCGTGGCGCAACTCGACCTCGGTCTGACCCGGCCCCTGATCAGCGCGTTCTCCAGGTACACGCTCGGCGACCGGATCGGCAACATGATCGGCCTCTCCCAGGAACCCATCCTGGAACCCCTGATCGCGACCGCCTGGCCGCTCCTGGTGGCCTTCCGCGAGGGACTGATCCCCCTTCCCGCGATCCCGGCGATCGCCTGGACGCTGGAGGAGGCCCTGCGCCAGTTCGTGCTGCTCTTCCTCAACGAGGCGCAGCCGATCGCCATCACGATTCCGGACATGAACCGCCCCTCCTGAACGATCCCTCCCGAACCGCGCAGACACCGCGACACCCCGGCGCCGTACCCGTGCCGGGCCCCGTCCGCTGCCAGGGGCGGCCGTCCACCCCATCGCCCACCGCCCCTGGCAGCACTCCCCGACCCGACCTGCGGCGGCAACGAGCAGCGAGAACCCGGCCTGGAGGCACGCTCAGACGTCGCGGCGCCGCACGACGAACACGGCGAGTGCGACCGCGACCAGCGGCCAGAGCACGTACACGATCCAGGAGCCGGAGACCGTGGCGGTGTAGCCCAGGGACTCGGGGTCCGGTTCCCAGGTTTGGACCAGACGATTCCAGGCGGCCGACACCATCGTGTGTTTGACGTCCGCCGACCAGCGGTGGCTCTCCGAGAACATGGTGGGCAGCATCAGCAGGGCGAACACGATGGTGACCATGGTCGCGGCGGCGTGCCGGAGCAGAACGCCGAGGCCCAGACCGACCAGGGCGCAGACCGGAGCCAGCGACGCGGATGCTGCCAGCGCGCGGAACACCCCGGGGTGGGTGATCGGTACGGCGGCATGACGCCCGGCCAGGATGGCCTGGGAGACCAGGAGGGAACCGGTGGCGGTGGCCGTGCCGATCGCGGTCCACAGCATGCCGGTGACGACCGCCTTGGCCAGTACGACCGAGCCGCGGGCCGGGACGGCCACGGTGGTGGTGCGGATCAGGCCGCTGCTGTACTCGCTCACGACGGTGAGGGCGCCCATGCTGCCGGCGACGAGCATCAGGCTCCAGCAGCCGGCCGCCGGGTAGGCGTCGAAGGGCCGGAAATCAGCGGTGCCCGAGCCCGCGGCCTCGTCCGTGAGCGTGGACACCGCGGCGGACCCGAGGACGAACAGCAGGGTGAGCGCGATCGTCCACGGGGTGGAGCGCAGGGACCGCGTCTTGATCCACTCGGCGGCGAGCAGGTCGCCGAAGCGGGCGGGCGGTCCGGCGACGGGGGTGGCCGGGGAGAGGGAGACGAGTGTGGTCATCGGGGGTGTCCTGCCGGGTATTCGACGCTGTCGGCGGTCAGTTCCATGAAGGCGGCCTCCAGCGAGGCGGTACGGGTGGTCAGTTCGTCCAGCCGGATGCCGTTGTCGAAGGCCAGCGCCCCGATCCGGACGGCCGGGAGCCCGGTCACGGCGAGCTTCTCGGCTCCCGCCGAGCCCTCCGGCTCGACCGAGGCGCCCGCCGCGGTCAGTACGGCCGTCAGCTCGGCGGCCCGGGGTGTCCCCACCACGACGCTGCTTCGGGTGCCGCGCGCCGCGAAGTCCCGTAGCGGCTCGGCGGCGATGAGGCGGCCCCGGCCGATGACGACCAGCTGGTCGGCGGTGTTCTCCATCTCCGACATCAGGTGGCTGGAGAGGAAGACCGTGCGTCCCTCGGCGGCCAGGCGCCGGAAGAGCCGACGTACCCACAGGACGCCCTCCGGGTCCATCCCGTTGACCGGCTCGTCGAACATGAGCACGGGCGGGTCGCCGAGCAGGGCGGCGGCGATCCCCAGCCGCTGCTTCATGCCGAGCGAGAATCCGCCGATGCGGCGCTTCGCCGCTTCGGCCAGCCCCACCTCCTGGAGCACCTCGTCCACCCGGCGCCGCGGGATGCCGTTGCCGCGGGCCAGAGCGGACAGGTGGGCCGCGGCGGTGCGGCCGCCGTGGACCTGTCCGGCGTCGAGGAGGGCACCGACGTACCGCAGTCCGCGCGGGTGGCGGTGGAAAGGAACGCCGGCCACGGTGGCGGTGCCGGTGGTGGGCGCGTCCAGGCCCAGGATCATCCGCAGGGTGGTGGACTTGCCGGCTCCGTTGGGGCCGAGGAACCCGGTGACCTGGCCCGGCCGGACGGTGAAGGACAGATGGTCGACGGCCGTCTTGCCGCCGTAGCGCTTGGTGAGTTCGCTGACTTCGATCACGGCATCCACACTGCCGACAGGAGTCCCGTCCGGGCATGGGGCCGTGGTCGGCAATCGTGCGCCCGTACCCACCCGTGGTCGTACGTCCCCGGGCCAATGCCACGCGGGTGCCGGCCCGGCTAGTCTCGCGGCGTGAACCCCACGACAACTGCTCCTCCGCCCGCGCGCGTTGCGCTCCGCGGCCCTGCTCCCGGGAGGGCACACCGCCGATGACGAGGACCAAGGCCATGGCCTGGGCGGGGGGTGCCTCCTACTTCCTCGTGGTGGGCCTGCTGGTGGGGGCCGCGCCGCGGGCGTCGGGCACGGCCCACGGGGTCGGGGCGCTGCTGGCCGTGACCCTGCTCGCCGACGTGGTGCGGCGGATGCCGTTGCTTGCCCTGTCCCTGGCTCTCCTCGGTTCCACTGCCGTGGTGGTGGGCCCGCCGAGCTCGGGCCAGGAGAGCCTGGCGACGTCGTACCAGGGCCAGTTCCTGTCGTATCTGGCGGTGGACCTCGTGCTGGGTCTTGTCGTCGCCACCTGCCTACGGCGCGCTTCGATCGCGGCCGTGTCCGTGTCATTCGCCGTGCAACTCCTGGTGATCGGCGCCTTTTCGCACGGGGACGCGCTGGCCGTCAACGAGGTGATCTCCGTCCTGGCGCTCGCCGCGTCCTGCCTGGCCGGCCTGCTGATTCGCGAGCGCCGCGAGCACGCGGTGGAGCTGCGGGCACAGGAGGTGGCCGAGGCGGTGATCGCCGAACGGCTGCGGATCGCAAGAGAGTTGCACGACATGGTCGCGCACAGCATCGGCATCGTCGCCATCCAGGCCGGGGTGGGCAGCCGGGTCATCCAGACGCAGCCCGCACAGGCGCGCGAGGCCCTTCACGCCATCGAGGCCACCAGCAGAGAGGTCCTGTCGGGGCTGCGGCGCACCCTGGTGTCGCTCCGTCAGGCCGACCGCGAAACGACCACGACGGAGCAGCCGTCACTCGCGCCGTCGCCGGGGCTGGCGGACGTCGAGCGGCTGGCGGCGGCGACCGCGGGTGCGGGAGTACACGTCGACGTGCACCGCACCGGGGAGCGGCGCCCGGTGCCGGCCGACATCGATCTGTCCGCCTACCGCATCGTGCAGGAAGCGCTGACCAACGTGGTCCGCCACGCGGGCACCGGGCGTTGCCGGGTGGCCATCGACTACGGGGACGAGGAACTGTCCGTGGAGATCGTCGACGACGGGCACGGCGCCGCCGACCACGGCCCGGCGCACGGCTTCGGCATCATCGGGATGCGCGAGCGGGCCGGCCTGCTGGGCGGCCACCTCAGCGCCGGACCGCGTCCCGAGGGCGGCTTCCGGGTGGCGACCCGGCTGCCGCTGCCCGCACCCGTCCCGGTCGCGGTGGAAACCCGATGACCGTCCGGGTCGTGCTCGCCGACGACCAGCCCCTGGTGCGGTCCGGTCTGCGCGTGCTCATGGCCGATCACAGCGACCTGGAGGTCGTCGGGGAGGCCGCCACCGGCGCCGAAGCCGTTCGTCTGGTCGGCGACCTCGACCCCGACGTAGTGGTCATGGACATCCGGATGCCTGGCATGGACGGGATCGAGGCCACCCGCCTGATCACGTCCGGTCCGGCGGCCACCCGCGTGCTCGTCCTGACCACCTTCGACGAGGACGAACACGTCTACGGCGCGCTGCGGGCCGGCGCGAGCGGCTTCGTGGTCAAGGACATGGCGCTGGACGACATCCTCGCGGCGATCCGTGTGGTCGCCGCCGGCGACGCACTGATCGCGCCGGGTGTGACGCGTCGTCTGCTCGCGGACTTCGCCGGGCGCCCGGCGCCGGTCCCGGTGCACTCCCCAGGGCCGGTCGAGGGCATCACCGAGCGGGAACGGGAAGTACTGACCCTGGTCGGTCGCGGCCGGTCGAACGCCGAGATCGCCGAGGACCTGTACATCACGGTGGCCACCGCCAAGTCGCACGTCTCCCGCCTGCTCACCAAACTGGGCGCCAGGGACCGGGTCCAACTCGTCATCACCGCCTACGAGACGGGGCTCGTCACCCTGCCTCGCTGATGCCGTCCGCGCGGTGCGCGGGAGGCTGTCGACGGTGGCGTCAGTCGGTCGGCGCCGGGGCACCCTCGGACCCGTCCTCGGCCGGACTGCGGCCGGCGACCCGGCGGCGGGCGAACCGGATCGCGAGGGCCGTCAGCAGGGCGGCGACGGCGAGCAGACCCAACGGGACACCGGCGCTCAGCCACCACCACACTCGCTGCGCGGTCGCGGCGTCGTCAGCCTGCTTGTGCACCGAGGCGTCGCCGCCCTTGACGGCGACGTCGGTCACGGGGAACAGCGTGACCGGGCCGCCCGCGCCCTCCGTCCGGGCGAGCACCGTGATCGCTTTTCCCGGGATCGCCGAGGCGCGGGCCTGGTGGGACTCTCCCGCGTACCAGGAGATCGCACCACTGCGCTCACGGCACATCGAGGGCGACATCATCCTGGTCGAGGGCGTCCCCGAGAACTACGACCCGGCTACGACCGCCAAGGCGATGCGGGAGTGCCTGCCGGCCGAGTGACCCGGGGCCCGGGCCCGATTGCCTCTCGTCCGTGGCCTCGACCGTGATCCGCCGTGGTGCCGGCGAGACGTCGTCGGGGCCGGACACGGCGACCATCCACCGGATCGGCGCGGGCGCGGAGTCGGGTGAGGTCCATGCCGCTTACCACCTCGGGGTGCTCCACTGGGAGCGGGACGACCACGAAGCCGCTCTCGGGTGGTGGACCCGGGCCGCCGGGGCCGGCCACCCGGACGCCGTGTTCCGCCTGTGCGAAGTGCACCTGAACGTACGCGGGGACCTCGCGGAGTGCCTGCGCTGGGCGTCCGTCGCGCTGGAGCTCAAGGGGGTGCAGCCCGGCCGGTTGGAGGCTCTTGCCGCGGGGATGCGCCGGATTGCGGAGCAACTATGCGATCCCGAGGGTGCGTTCGAGCCTGACCCCGCGGCTGCCGCGGAAGCCTGCTTCGTGGCGGCCAAGGCGTACCGGCGCCTCACCGCCCACGACGGTGCCTACCGTCCGGCATGGGAGGACAGCGCCCGGCGCCTGGCGGTCCTGGCCGAGTCGTCCGGCTCGTCGCGGGCGCGGGCACTGGCTGCGCGGGTAAAGGCCGACGCCCGCTGACGGAATCCGGCCAGAGTTTCCCACTGCAAACAATTGACAGGTCACTCCCAGCGTTTGGCGATGCAATCCACAGCGTCGGCTGGTCGACTGCACCCCGCTCCGTCATTGTCTGGTGCATGACAATGGTGTCCGGAGGTGACGGAGGAGGAAGTCCCCCACAATCCTACTTCCGAAGGGACTGGCACGGTGTCAGAAGACATCACCCGGCGCGGGTCATTGGGCAGGTGGAGGCGAGTGAGCGTGGCCTGCGCCGCAGGAACCGCCTTCGCCCTCGGCGGGGTCTACGCGCACGCCGAAGCCGCGAGCGCCCCGACCGAGTCCGTGTCCGGCGCGTCGGCCGCCACGGCCGTCTCGACCGCATCCGTCTCCGACGTGGTCACCGCGGCGAACACGTTCCTGGCCACGCTGAGCACGACCCAGAAGAGCAAGGTGCTCCTCGGATTCACAGAGGCCAACGCCACGGCCTGGTCGAACCTGCCCTGCGGTTCGTCCTGTCGGGTCGGCATCCAGTTCAGCACGCTCAGCACCACACAACTGGCCGCAGCCAAGGCGGTCGTCAAGGCGGCCACCGGCACGGGCAGCGGCACCGGCTACGACCAGGTCTCGCAGATCCTCGCGGCCGACGACGTCCTCGGCAAGAGCGCGAGCGGCTACGGCAGCGGCAACTACTACCTGGCCTTCCTGGGCACGCCCAGCGCCACCGGCACCTGGCAGCTGCACTTCGGCGGCCACCACCTCGCCGTCAACCTCACCTACGCCGACGGTCAGGTCGAAGGCGCCACCCCGTACTTCGTCGGCGTGGAGCCGTCCAGCTGGACCGGGAGCGACGGCGCCACGTACGCGCCGCTGAAAGGCATGCGGGACGGCATGCTCGCCATGCTGGGCAGCCTCAGCACCACCCAGTTGGCCCAGGCCAAGCTGTCCCAGTCGTTCAGCGACGTGCTGCTCGGCCCGGCGAAGGACGGCGCCTTCCCGACCACCAAGCAGGGCCTTCAGGTCAGCCAACTGACCTCCGCCCAGCAGCAGTTGGTACTCGCGGCGCTGACGCCCTGGGTGCAGGTGGCGGACGACACGACCGCCGCCTCGCTGCTGGCGACGTACCAGTCGGAACTCGACGCGACCTACATCGCGTATTCCGGCAGCTCCGCCCTGAGCAGCCAGGGCGACTACGTCCGCATCGACGGGCCCGGCGTCTGGGTCGAGTTCGTCTGTCAGAACGGCGTGATCTACCGCAGCCAGGTGCATTACCACACCGTGTATCGCGACCACATCCGCGACTACGGCGGAGAGTTCTCGTTCTGATCGACCGCCCACCGCTCCCGCCGTCATCGGCAGTGCCCATGACGGTCGGGGTCGCGGCGGCGGTACTGGCGGCGCCGCCCGCCGCCCGCCGCCGCACTCCGGTTGTCCGCGGCTCGCTCGACGGCCTCAAGGGCGGCGACGGCGACGACGACATCTCTGGCGACGACGGCAACGACGTCGCCTTCGGAGGCGACGGCAACGACAGGATCCTCGGCGGCCGCGACGGCGTCTTCGGCGGCAGCGGCAGCGGCAACGACCAACTCGACGGCAACACCGGCAACGACGACCTCTTCGGCGGCGAGGCCGACGACAGCCTCGGAAAGGTCGGGTGAGGCGTCGAGGCCGGCCTGCGACGCCTATGCGACAACAGGGCTGCGACGCTCGATCAGTACGACGTCGCGCCACACCCCGTGGTGCCTGCCGATGCGTTCGCGCGTGCCGATGACGCGGAAGCCGGCCCTCCGGTGGAGGGCCAGGCTGCCAGTGTTCTCGGGGAAGACGCCGGACTGAATGGTCCAGACGCCCGCTGCCTCGGTCGACGCGATCAGCGCGCTCAGCAGCGCCGAGCCGACGCCGCGGCCGCGGGCGTCGGGGTGGACGTACACCGAGTGCTCGACCACCCCGACGTAGACGCACCGGTCCGACACCGTCACCGCGGCGACCCAGCCGAGCACCCGGCCGGAGTCGTCGACGGCGACGTGCCGGTGGTCGGGCAGCTTGGTGGCGTCGAAGTGCTCCCAGGTGGGCGCGGCCGTTTCGAAGGTGGCGTCGCCCTCGTCGATGCCCAGTCGGTAGATCGTCAGGACCTCGTCCGCGTGCTCGCGGCCCATGGCGGTGACGCGTACGACGGACGGTGCGCTCATGCTCGGCCCACCGGGGCGATCTCGTCGATCAGGCCGCGGATGCGCTTTTCGATCTCGTCGCGGATGGGCCGTACGGCGGCGACGCCCTGCCCGGCCGGGTCCGCGAGCTGCCAGTCGAGGTAGCGCTTGCCGGGGAAGACCGGGCAGGTGTCGCCGCAGCCCATCGTGATGACGACGTCCGAGGCGTGCACGGCTTCGACCGTGAGCACCTTCGGCACCTCGGCGGAGACGTCGATGCCGACCTCGGCCATGGCCTCGACGACGGCAGGGTTGACCGTCGTGGCGGGGGCGGACCCGGCGGAGCGCACCTGGACGCGTTCGCCCGCGAGGTGGGTGAGGAACGCGGCGGCCATCTGGGAGCGCCCGGCGTTGTGCACGCAGACGAAGAGGACGGACGGCTGTTCGGCAGGAGTGTTCATGGCGGGTGCGCTTTCTGGCGGCGGGCCGGTCAGGGGAGTGCGGGGG
>NZ_VJZD01000069.1 GCF_009377175.1 Streptomyces adustus | reverse complement strand
TCCTGCGGGAACCGCGCCTCCTCGTCCACCGCGGCCGCGAACGGGGCTATCTTCGCCTCGGCCAGCGAACGGATCGCGTCACGGAGCATGTCGTGCTCCTCGGACGGGCGGTACAGGTCGAAGTCAGACATGCGCTCTCCTCAACGGCACTCAGTACCCTCATTTTGCAGCACTGAGTGCCAGATGGGAAAGAGGCTTCGTCTACGGGCGTAGCGACTGACCGAATCAGGCGTTCGATCGACCATCGAGGCACCGTGGCCGGAAACCGCGCCGGGCAGGTCAGGACCCACGAATGACACTGAGTGCTGCATTTTAGGGAACTGAGTGCCAGTTGTTGGTTCGCGTTCACCGTCCGGGGACGACAGTCAAGGGCAGCCGTCCGCGTGCCCAGCGGCCACGGGGCGCGCAGGCCCCTGCGCCGGGAGACGCAGGGGCCTGCCTTCAGCGTGCGACCGGCTATCCTTCGTCGCCACCCCGTCGGCGTACGAACACGGCGACACCGGCGGCCGCGGCGAGGACCGCGGCGACGATCCCGGCCCAGACGCCGGCCGACAGCCCGTCGTCGTCCCGCTCCGCCTCGGCGGCCTGCGGGGACGGCGAGGCGGCGGTTCCCTCCGCGGCGGGCGCCGGTGAGGCGGACGCGCTCGCCGTCGTTTCCGGGGTCGCGGTCGGCGACGGGGCGACCGGCTTCGCTCCCGGCGCCGCCGCCTTGAGCCGGAGGGTCGGCGCCGGGTTCTCCCCGTTCTCGTCCAGCTCGATCCAGCGGTCGGTGCGTCCGTCGGTGTA
Organism: Streptomyces adustus; assembly: GCF_009377175.1. Classification (GTDB taxonomy): domain Bacteria; phylum Actinomycetota; class Actinomycetes; order Streptomycetales; family Streptomycetaceae; genus Streptomyces; species Streptomyces adustus. Next base: position 37,815 of record NZ_VJZD01000069.1, on the reverse strand, counting down.
GGTCTGGAGCGTCTTGAAGGCCAGCTTGCCCGCGTCGGGCAGTTGCCTGACGACGACGGAGTACGCGGCGTCGACGCCGGTCCTCAGGGCGGGGCCCTTGACGGTGTATCCGTCGGCGCTCACGGAGAACTGCCAGCCCTGGGGGCCTTTCCCGTAGGTGACGTCGGCGGGGGCGATGCCCTCGGGCAGGACGACGCGGATCTGCGTGATCCCCGCGGTGTCCGACTCCGACTCGGCGTCGAAGGAGATCTCGACGTTCTCGGCGAGTGCCTGGGCCTTCTCGGACTCCACCTCCACATGGGCGGCGGCCGGGCCGGCGCTCAGCAGGACGGCGCAGGCCGCCGCCGCGGCCGCCAGGGGCAGGTGTCGGGCGGTTCGGTACCGCTTCACGACGCGGAACATGGGTGTCTCCAGGTGTGGGGGCGCGGAGCGGTCGGACGGACCGCCGCCCCGGCAGGGGGTCGGTGGGCGCGAGCGGGCTCCGCCCGGGGAGGCCCCCTGCGCACCACCATGTCGGCGAGCACCGACTCCTCGGGGGGCCGCCGGTCCTGCCGGGCGAACACGGGCGCCGGCGGCCCCGGTTCGGCCGGAACACGGGGGCCGCCGCACAGGGCCCGGGCCGTGGCCGTCCACGCCAGGACCGTCACGGCCGCCGCGTCGAGGCCGCGCGCCAGCGACCAGCACACCGTGTCCGCTCGGTGCAGCAGTACGGCGACCAGTACGGCCGCGACGAGGTGCACCGCCGTCATCGTCGGCGAACTCTGCGGGTGCCCGTGCCACATCCGGTGGGCTCCCGCCGCGTGCCCCATGGGTCCGGTGGGGGCCGCGGGCGGGGCGGGCCGCCCGGGCGCCGTCGTCAGCCAGAGGTGCAGCCCGGCCTGGGCGGCGGCGCAGGCCGTCACGACCGAGGTCAGGGAGCGCGGGCGGCGGGTGCCGGCGAGCCCGACGGCGAAGAGTGCCGCGGCCGCCAGGGCGCCGTGCCGCCAGGGCGCGGGCCCCTCGGTGGCCAGATGGTGCGCGCTCACCCCGAGGGCCGTCCCGACGACCGCGAACACGGCCGCCCGCAGGACGGGCAACGGCGGGCCGTGCGCCGGGGTGCGGGGGCGAAACGTGCGGGGCGTGGTCATCGCCCGCTCATCATGGGGCATCGCCCGCCTCGGCCGCAGTCGGCATCCCCGAAGCGGTCGCCCGTCACACCCGGCGGACGCAACGCCGGGCAGGCGCGCGGCCCCACGGCCGAGCCGCCGATCGTCTCGGCCGGGAGGTCGCTCAGCCGCTCGGCCGTGGTGGTTCCCGCCGGTTCAGTAGGGCAGTCCCTCGGCCGCCGCGCGCAGGGCGGTGCGCAGGGAGGTGTTCAGGCCGTCCTCCGAACGGATCTCCGCGGGCGCCGCCAGGCAGTCCTCCACCGCCGCCCGCAACGCCCCGTTGAACATCGCCGCGTGCACCTTCACCCGCAGACTGTCCGGGCTGCTCCCGGCCCTGCGGGCGAACAGTTCGGCGAAGACCGGCAGCGCGTCGTCGTGGACCTGGAGCCATACGGCGTGCAGTCCCGGATCGGTACGGGTCAGCGAGATCAGCTCCCAGACGGCCTCCGGCGGTGCGAAGGCGTCACCCCATGCGCGGACGTCCTCGAGGTAGTCACGCAGTGACGTGTCCACGGGCCAGGCACGCAGTGCCTCCGCGACGAAGTCCAGGCCCGCGATCAGCAGCGGTCTGACACAGCTCTCCTTGGTCGGGAAGTGCCGCCAGAGGGTCCGGGCCGAGATGCCGACGGCCTGTGCGATCTCCTCCCCCGTGGTGCCCGTGACTCCTTGCTCGGTGAACAGGCGGATGGCCGCGTGCGAAATCTCCACGCGGAGCGCGGACTTGCGGCGCTCGCCGAGCGTCGGTCGTCGCGCGGCCCGATCCGCCGGAGCCGAACGCTCCATGGCCGATACCTCGTGCACTGTCGCTCCCCACCCCAATGCGTCTGGTCGGGGCAGCATAGCCAGAGCCACATCTGACGCTTGCAGACATCTTGTCACTCAGTGACACGTCGTCTTACTCTGCCGATGTGACTCCCGAGTAACTGACTCGTGAGTCACCTCCAGGCGCCCTCGGTGCACCAGACCGGCGGCCCCGGAACTTCACCCCGCAAAGGCTCCTGGCCAGAGCCTCCGTACGCCCGTGCCCGCCGGTGCGCCGCCTCTCGGTCCGAGAGCCAGGGAGAGCGCGAAGAGCGGGCCCGCTGCCCCATCCGCCGGAGCCCGGACGGTCGCCACCCACAGCGACCGTCCGGCGGTCGGCATGCGCGACGCACCATCTCGAACGACTCCCCACCCAGGGCTTCAGGGGCCGCGCGCCCCGAAGTCCGTGTGCCGGCAGGAGCGAGCCGCATGAAGCGATCGATCGGATCTTCCGGACCGGAGGGCGTCTCGATGCAGACGTCCCGTCGGGCCCAGCAGCCCCCCACAGCACCGCCCGCGGGCGAACGGCGGTCGGCCTCCGCCCGCAGCCGTCTGCTGACCACCGCGCTGGTCACCGTGTGCGGCCTGGGCGCCACCGCCCTGCCCGCCGCGGCCCAGCCCGCCGCAGCCGCCGTCGAGGCGACCGCCCCGACCGTCCCGGCCTTCTACACACCGCCCGCCCAACTGCCGGACACCAACGGCGCGTTGATCCGCACCGAGCCGCTGCCCCTGGCACTGAGCCTGCCGGGGGTCGACGGTCCGCTGCCCGGCACGGCGACCCGGCTGATGTACCGGTCGACCGACTCGGCCGGCCGGCCGATGGCCGTGACCGGCGCCTACATCGAGCCGGCCGCCGCCTGGAAGGGCAGCGGTCCCCGGCCGGTCGTGGCCTTCGCCCCCGGCACGATGGGCCAGGGCGACCAGTGCTCCGCCTCCCTGGCCCTGGAACACCCCATCGCCCTGAACGAGGGCTCCGTCTCCGTCGGCTACGAGGCCCTGGCGATCTACCGGATCCTGAGCCGGGGCGTCGCCGTCGCGGTCACCGACTACGCGGGGCTCGGCACCCCCGACCGCGTCCACACCTACGTCAACCGCGTCGACGAGGGCCACGCCCTCCTCGACGTCGCGCGCGCCGCGCGTACGGTGGCCGGCGGGTCCGTCACCGCCGCGTCCCCTGTCGGCCTCTACGGCTACAGCCAGGGCGGGGGCGCCAGTGCCGCGGCCGCCGAACTCCAGCCTTCCTACGCGCCCGACGTCCCCCTGGCCGGCACCTATTCGGGGGCGCCGCCGGCCGATCTGAACGAAGTGATGAAGGGGGTCGACGGCAGTTCCCTCGCAGCCGCCATCGGCTGGTCGGTGAACGGCATGGTGCAGACCGACCCGTCGCTCGGGCCCGTCATCGACGGGCATCTCAACGCGGCGGGCAGGGCGGCGCTGGCCAAGACCTCGACCATGTGCGTCGGCGACGCGCTGCTCACCCTCGGGTCCGTGTCGAGCACGCAGTGGACGACGGACGGCAGTTCGGTCTCGCAGGTGGTCGACAGCGAACCCCGGCTGAAGTCCTTCATCGACGCCCAGCGCATCGGCACGCTCAAGCCCGCGGGTCCGGTGCGTGTGGTCACCGGCGTCAACGACGACATGGTCACCCACGGGCAGGTCCGCAAGCTCGCCGTCGACTGGTGCGGCAAGGGCGCCGACGTCACCTACGTCCCCGTCAACCTGCCGAGCCTCGGGGAGAAGAACATCGTCAACCACTTCGCCCCGCTCCTGACGGACCAGGGCGATGCCATCTCGTGGCTGGTCGACCGGCTCGCCGGCCGGCCCACCCTCTCCAACTGCTGGCTGCTGCCCCTGCTCCCCTGAGCCCCGGTTCAGGTCCAGGGGCCACCGCCGGGCGACCGGCCGCGTCAGGCTCGATCCTGCGCGGCCGGCCGCCCGGTCAGCAGAGCTCCGTCCGGACTACGCGCCCCGGCGAACCCGGGCGGCCTTGCGGGCCTCGGCGAGCTGCCGGGCCTCGGCGGCGCCGCGTCCGCCGCGCCCCGGGCGGGCACCCAGGCCGCGGAAGGGGGCCCCGCCGCGCTGACGCTGCGCCGGGAGCGGCGCGGCCCCGTCGACGGGGACACCGGAGGGGGTCCGGGCCCCGGTGATCCGGCTCAGTTCGGCCTCGCCCGAGCGGACCTGGGTGACCTGGGCCCTGATCCCCGCGTCGGACAGCAGCCGGGCCATGTCCCGGCGCTGGTTGGGCGTGACCAGCGTGACGACGCTGCCCGACTCGCCCGCGCGGGCGGTGCGGCCGCCGCGGTGCAGGTAGTCCTTGTGGTCGGCGGGCGGGTCGACGTTGACCACGAGGTCGAGGTCGTCGACGTGGATGCCGCGCGCCGCCACGTTGGTGGCCACGAGCACCGTCACCTGGCCGTCCTTGAACTGCGCCAGGGTGCGGTTGCGCTGGGGCTGCGACTTGCCGCCGTGCAGGGCCGCGGCCCGCACCCCGCTGCCGCGCAGATGCCTGGTGAACTGGTCGACGGCGTGCTTGGTGTCCAGGAACATGAGCACGCGCCCGTCCCGCGCGGCGATCTCGGTGGCGGTGGCGTACCTGTCGGCGCCGTGCACCTGGAGCACGTGATGTTCCATGGTGGTGACCGCTCCCGCCGCCGGGTCCACCGAGTGGACCACCGGGTCGTGGAGATAGTTCTGGACGAGGTGATCGATGTTGCGGTCCAGGGTGGCCGAGAACAGCATCCGCTGGCCGTCGGGCCGCACTTGGTCGAGCAGCGCGGTCACCTGCGGCATGAAGCCCATGTCGGCCATCTGGTCGGCCTCGTCCAGGACGGTGATGTCCACCCGGTCCAGGCGGCAGGCCCTGCGCTCGACGAGGTCCGTGAGCCGGCCGGGCGTCGCGACGACGACCTCGGCCCCCTCGCGCAGCGCGGCCGTCTGTCGGCCCATCGACAGGCCGCCGACCACGGTGGCCAGGCGCACCTTCACCGACTGTGCGTACGGGGCGAGTTCGTCGGTGACCTGCTGGGCCAGTTCGCGCGTGGGCACCAGGATCAGGGCCAGCGGCCTGCGTGAATCGGCGCGCTGCCCCGCGGTGCGCACGAGCAGCGCCAGGCCGAAGGCGAGTGTCTTGCCCGAGCCGGTGCGTCCGCGCCCCAGGACGTCGCGTCCCGCCAGGGAGTTCGGCAGGGTGGCGGCCTGGATCGGGAACGGCTCGCTCACGCCGCGGTCGGCGAGGGTCCGCTGAACCGCGTCGGGCAGGTCCAGTTCGCCGAAGGTCGCGGCCGGGGGGAGGGCCGGGGCGACGGTGTCCGGAGACCGGAAATCTCCCGGGCGGGTGGCGCTGCGGCGCGCGTAGCCGCTCGAACTGGCTTCAGGACGGACCGAACGGCTCATGCAGAACCTTCCTCGAGGGCACGCATCGAGGAATTCCCGGCAGGACAGAGCCGGACGAATTGCAAGTACGAGCCGGTGTCAAGGCCGCGCTTCGGGGCGGGCCGGATTTTAGGGGCCGGACTTCGGGGCCGGACTTTGCGGTCGAGCTCCCGGGCCGAAGGCGTCCGGCGATTTTCTGCCCGAAAGGTTCCATCCGACAGATTTCCGCAGAATACGGAAACAAAAAGTTGGGCCCCGTCCCAGACGGACGGGCCCCAACTTTCTCAGACGTTTCGACGTCAGGCGGGAGTGATGTTCTCCGCCTGCGGGCCCTTCTGGCCCTGCGTGACGTCGAAGTTCACCTTCTGGCCTTCCTGAAGCTCACGGAAGCCGGAGGTGGCGATGTTCGAGTAGTGGGCGAACACGTCCGGGCCGCCGCCGTCCTGCTCGATGAAGCCGAAGCCCTTTTCCGCGTTGAACCACTTGACGGTGCCAGTAGCCATGTCATCTCCTTCGGGGCTGTGCCCGCGGGCTCACACTTTGCGAGCCCCAGCGTCGCCACAATGAACCCCGTCCGGATCAGCACCGGAAAGACAAAAAACGCCCGGCGGCATACAACCACCAAGGCACTTGAAGTTCGGGAACCACAACTGCAACTAACGTAAGCTTACCACGCTAAACACATCCGTATAGTTTTTCCACCCGTGACCCACACCGCACCGCGTCACACCTCGCCTCCCGCCGTACGGACGCCGTTCAGTCCGACGGATTCGGGCGGGCGAGTCCCAGGTCGTAGGCGAAGATGACGGCCTGGACACGGTCGCGCGCCCCGACCTTCGCCAGGACGCGGCCCACGTACGTCTTCACCGTGGACTCCGACAGGACGAGACGTTCGGCGATCTCCCCGTTGGTCCAGCCCCGGCCGATGGCGACCAGGACCTCGTGCTCGCGTTCGGTCAGGGAACGCACCCGGGGATCGCCCTCGGCGCCCGCGCCCGGCGCGGCCTGCGGCAGATGATGGGCGTAGGCGTCCAGCAGGCGCCGGGTGAGAGCGGGGGCGATCACCGCGTCGCCCGCGGCGACCGCGCGGATCCCGGCCAGCAGTTCCTCCGGGTGGGCGTCCTTCAGCAGGAATCCGCTGGCTCCCGCGCGCAGCGCCGCGTGGGCGTACTCGTCCACGTCGAAGGTCGTCAGGACGAGCACGCGGGAACGGCCTCCGGAGGCGACGATGCGCCGGGTCGCCTCGATGCCGTCCATGCCCGGCATCCGGACGTCCATCAGGATCACGTCCGGGCGGAGCTCGGCGGCCTGGCGTACGGCCTCGCCGCCGTGGGCCGCCTCACCGGCGACCACGGTCTCGGGGGAGCTCTCCAGGAGCATGCGGAAACCGAAGCGCTGCAACGGCTGGTCGTCCACGATGAGCACGGTGGTCATGCCGCACCACCCGTCCCGGACCCGCCCGACGGACCGGCCCCGCCGGTCGGTTCGGACGCCGCCAACCTGTCCGACGGGTCCGCGGGGCCGGGCGGACCGGACGGGTCGGGCGGCCCCGAGGGGTCGGCGGAGCCGGCCGGGGCCGGGAGTCCGGCCAGTGGGGTGAGGTCCAGGGTGGCCCGGACCCTCCATCCGCCGTCCGTCGTGGGGCCCGCGGTGACGGTCCCCCCGTAGAGGGCCGCGCGTTCTCTCATTCCGGCGAGTCCGTGTCCTTCGTCGTGGGGCGTCCGGATCCGGACGGTCGCGTCCCGCGGCCCGGTGTCGTGGACGTCGATCTGCACCAGCGGGTCGGCGACGGTCACCGACACCCGGATCCGGGTGTCGTGGCCCGCGTGTTTGAGGGCGTTGGTGAGGGCTTCCTGGGTGATGCGGTAGACGGCGAGCTGGATGCCGCGGTCCAGGGTGTCCAGCGTGCCCCCGGTCCGGTAGGTGACCTGGGGTCCCGCGGAGCGGATCCGGGCGCACAGGGCGTCGATGTCCGCGAGGCCCGGCTGGGGGCTGAGCCGGGGAGCCTGGCTCTGCTCGCGCAGCACCCCGAGGGTACGACGCAATTCGCCCAGCGCCTGGCGTCCGGTGTCGCCGATGAGCAGCAGGGCCTGCTTGCCGCGTTCCGGGGAGGTGTCGGCCGCGTAGGCGCCGCCGTCGGCGAGCGTGATGATGACGGAGAGGTTGTGGCCGACGATGTCGTGCATCTCGCGGGCCACCCGGGTGCGTTCGGTGGCGACGGCCAGCCGGCTGCGCTGGTCGCGCTCGATCTCCAGCCGGGCCGCGCGGTCGCGCAGCCCGGCGACCTGGGCGCGCCGGATGCGTACGGCCAGCCCCAGCGCGACCGCGGCGACGATGGTGGTGCTCAGCAGGAACAGGCCGTCCAGGACGGACACGTCCGAGCGCATCCGTACGGCGAGCAGCGCCAGGCCGCTCACCGTCACGGCGCAGGCGGTGGGCAGGTGACGAAGCCGCCCGTGCAGCGCGAGGCTGTAGAGCGCGACCAGGACGGCGACGGCGGCGCGCAGCCAGGCTCCCAGTGCGCACTGGACCAGGAAGGCGGTGGCGGTCAGCGTGAAGGCCACGGTCGGCTGTCTGCGGCGCCACAGCAGCGGCAGCACCTGCCCGGCCTGGAGTGCGAGGGTCGCCGTGAGCGACAGGTGGGTGAAGGCCTTGGCAAGCTGGTCGTGCCGTTCGTGGTGGTGCGGCCACAGGTCCGGCACGCACAGCACAGCCACCATCACGAGGACCAGCGCCGTGTCCAGCAGCCACGGCCGGGAGCGGTCCGTGCGCCGCAACCGCCGGCCGACCCGGGACACCCGGCCGACCAGGGGATGGTTCCACACCGGATCCATCCCGGTCAGGGCGGTCGCCCCGGCGGGGACGGCCGCCCCGACCGGAGCGACCGCCCGCCCGGTGATGTCTTCGCTGCTCATGGGGGTCACCCGTTCATCGTGGCGCACGTCGACCGGGCGGAGCGCACCGGCCCGGGGGCCGCGCGCACCGCCCGGTCGCGGCCGCCGGGTCAGGCGTCGGTACGCACCAGACGGTACGCGGCGCCCGCCAGCGCGAGCACGGTCCAGCCGAGGAAGACCAGGCCCCCGGCGACGGGGGCCAGCGTCGTCGCGTCGTGGGTGAGGGCGAACATCGACTCGCCCGCGTTGCTGGGCAGGTACGGGCTGATGTCGTCCTGCCAGGAGGTGGGCAGCAGCGAGACCAGTCCGGGCACCAGCATCAGCGAGGCGACCAGGACGGCGATGCCGCCGGCGACCGAGCGCAGCAGCGCGCCGAGCGCGACGCCGATCACCCCGACGGTGCCGAGGTAGAGACCCGCGCCCAGCAGGCTGCGTACGACTCCCTCGTGCGAGAGCGAGAGGGCCGCGGGCGTGTCGGAGACCAGGCTGCTGCCGACGGGGAACGCGACGAAGACGCCCACGGTGGCCACGACCAGGGCGACCAGGCCGAACACGGCCGCCTTCGACCACAGGACCGGCAGCCGGCGGGGCACCGCGGCGAGCGTGGAGCGGATCATGCCGGTGGAGTACTCGCCGGCGGAGACCAGCACGCCCAGGACGCCCAGGGCCAACTGGGCGAAGTTGGTGCCGAACAGCGAGAGGCTGAGGGCGGTGGCGTTGGCGTCGTCCCGGCGCATGGGTCGCCCCGCGGCGAAGTCGGAGTGGTAGTGCGCGCTCGCGATGACACCGAATCCGACCAGGAACAGCAGGCCGAGGCCCAGGGTGATCCAGGTGGAGCGCAGGGACCAGAGCTTGGCCCACTCCGAGCGAAGGACTCTGCGTCCGGTCACCTTGTACTGCGGTCGGGCCGGCCGGGCGGGTGTGGGCGCGGCCGCGGAGCTCTCGGTCAGGGTCGATGTCGTCATGCCACGCTCCTGGAGGTCTCGACGGTGGTGGTGCCGTGGTACTCGACGGCGTCGCTGGTCAGGTCCATGAACGCCTGCTCCAGCGAGACCGTCCTGGAGCTGAGCTCGAACAGCGGGATGCCGTGCTCGGCGGCCTTGAGGCCGATGGCCCGGGCGGACAGGCCGGTCACCTGGAGTTCCTCCGTGCCGACCGCGCCGGTGATCTCGACGCCCGGTCCGGACAGCACCTCGCGCAGGCGGGCCGCCTGGTCGGAGGCGACGGTGACCGAGTCGCCGCCGGCCCGGCGGATCAGCTCCTGCACCGTGGTGTCGGCCAGCAGACGTCCGCGGCCGACGATGATCAGGTGGTCGGCGACCAGTGCCATCTCGCTCATCAGGTGCGAGGAGACGAAGACGGTACGGCCCTCGGAGGCGAGCTGGGTGAGCAGGTTGCGGATCCACAGCACGCCTTCGGGGTCCAGCCCGTTGACCGGCTCGTCCAGCATGAGGGTGGCCGGGTCGCCCAGCAGGGCCGCGGCGATGCCGAGCCGCTGGCCCATGCCGAGGGAGAAGGCGCCGGCGCGCTTCTTCGCCACCGACTGAAGGCCGGTCAGCTCGACGACCTCCTCCACGCGGCGGCGCGGAATGCCGTGCGTGTGGGCCTGCGCCATCAGGTGGTCGAACGCGGAGCGGCCCGGGTGGATCGACTTCGCCTCCAGCAGGGCGCCGACCTCCTGGAGCGGCGCGCTGTGCTCGGCGTAGTGGCGTCCGTTGACGGTGACGGTGCCGGCGGTCGGCGCGTCCAGTCCGACGATCATGCGCATGGTGGTGGACTTCCCCGCGCCGTTGGGGCCCAGGAAGCCGGTGACCGTGCCCGGCTTCACGACGAAGTCCAGGTGGTCGACCGCCGTCTTCTCCCCGTACCGCTTCGTCAGCTGTTGCGCCTCGATCATCGTCGCTCCCTCGCTCTGGGCCGCGGGACCAGTCCGGTCCTCTCACCTGCAACGCTAGGTGCCGGTCGGCCGCCATCCGTGGTACCGCGGGGGGCAATGGGGCTGGGCGGTGGTACCGCGGTACTACGCCGGCGGGGGCCGTACGACGAGGGGAGCCGGGGTGTCCCGGCAGGACGACGGCGGCCTGCGGACGGCCGGGACACACGGCGGCCCCGCCGGTCGGGTTCGACCGGCGGGGCCGTGTCGGCCGGGGACGGTCGGGCCGTCCCGCCTCCGTGACTACGTGACTACGTGACTACGTGACTACGTGACTACGTGACCAGCGGACCCGGCGGGCGTTCACGCCGTCGGCCTCGAAGTCGTGGACGTACCGGTTGAGCCGCAGTCCGTCGACCGCGCCGACGCACGCGTGGTCGCGGCCCTTGCCGATCGCGACGGAGTGAACGGGGTGATCGAAGTCGCGCTCCGAGTGGGCCGTACGCAGTCGTGGGCGGGTACGCCCGACCGCTCCCCCGTCAAAACCCGGGCGTCACCGGTCGGTCGGCTGCCTCCGGGCGACGTCGCGCGGGTCGCCGCTCTGGTCGGGCACCCGGGCTCCGGGCTCGGGCCGGCGCACGTCGCACCAGTCGATGCGCAGGACGGCCAGGTCGTCCGTGTGGCGGTCGGCGTTGCGGGCGCGGGCCTCGGCGATGAGGTGGTCGAGCTGTTCGCCGGTGCCGTAGGAGCGGGTCTCGCCGAGGATGGCCAGGACGCCCTCGACGCCGAGGCGGGAGTCGTCGCCGCCCGCGTAGCCCTCGATCAGCCCGTCGGTGTACACGATCAGGCTCCCGTCCGGCGGCAACGGCACCGTGGTGGCGGGCCATTCGCCGAGGCCGGGGATGATGCCCAGGGCGATGCCGTGCTTGGACTGGAGGACCTCGGGGCCGCGGGAGGTCACGATCAACGGCTCGTGATGGCCGACGAGATGGAGGGTGAGCAGACCGCGGGCGGGATCCAGGGTGATGAGGGTGCAGGTGGTGAACAGGTCGCTGCCGGTGCGTTCCGCGATGTGCATCCGCTCCAGCAGGTCCAGCAGCTGCGCGCCGCGGTGGCCGCCGAGGGTCAGCGCGCGCCACGCGATGCGCAGGCAGACGCCGAGCGCCGCGGCGTCCGGGCCGTGGCCGCTGACGTCCCCGACGACCGCGTGGACCTGGCCGTCCTCGGTCTGTACGACGTCGAGGAAGTCACCGCCCAGCAGGGCCTGTTCACGGCCGGGGAAGTAGCGGCTGGTGGCCGTCACCGACGGCGAGGCGAGGATCGGCTCGGGCAGCAGACCGCGCTCCAGCCGGGCGTTCTCCTGCGCCCGGAGCCGGCCGACCTGAAGGGCGGCGCTGGCCCGCTCGGACTGCTTGCGCTGCACCGCGTACCGTACGGCCCGCTGGAGCAGTTCGTGGTCGACCTTGCCCTTGACGAGGTAGTCCTGCGCGCCCGCGGCCAGCGCGTCGACCCCGGCGCCCGACTCGGCGAGCCCGGTCAGCACGATCACCGCGGCCTGGGGATCCTCCCGCCGGATCGCCTCGACGCTCTCCAGCCCGGAGATGTCGGGCAGATGCAGGTCCAGCAGTACGCAGTCGAAGCGGCGTCCGGCCAGTTCACGGCGTGCCTCGGCCATCGTCCTGCCGCGCACCAGGGAGTGCGGCAGATCGGTGTCGTACAGCAGCTCCTCGACCAGCAGAGCGTCGCCCTCGTCGTCCTCGACGAGGAGGATGTCGTAGGCCGTCTCGTCCCGTGGGGCCGGTGGTGTCATGACAGCGACTCTCTCGCGAGCGACTCGGACGACTCGGGTGACTCTGAGGAACCGGACGACTCGGGCTCCTGCGCGACGTCGGCACAGGGCAGCGTGAACACGACCCGGGTGCCGGGGCTGTGGTCGGGGTCGATCCCGATCGAACCGTCGTGGAACTCCACGACCTTCTTGCACATGGCCAGGCCGATGCCGGTGCCCGGATAGGCCTCCCGGGTGTGCAGCCGCTGGAAGATGACGAAGACCTTGTCCCGGAACTCCGGGGCGATGCCTATGCCGTTGTCGCCGACGCCGAACTCCCAGACGTCGCCGTCACGTCGCGCGCTGACCCGGATCTCGGGCCGCCGCCCGGGGTCGCGGAACTTCAGGGAGTTCGACAGGAGGTTCTGCCACAGCATGCCCAGTTGGGTCGCGTCGCCGACCACCACGGGCAGCGGATCGAACGTCACCTCGGCGTCCGTCTCCTCGATCGGGATGCTCAACGTGTCCAGGGTGCGCCGCAGGACCTCGTCCAGGTCCACCGTGGCGTGGTCGTTGTGCACGCGCCCCACCCGGGAGAAGGCGAGCAGGTCGTTGATGAGGACCTGCATCCGGTTGGCGCCGTCGACGGCGAAGGCGATGTACTGGTCCGCCCGCTCGTCCAGTTGACCGCCGTAGCGGCGTTGCAGCAGCTGGGTGAAGCTGGACACCTTCCGCAGCGGCTCCTGGAGATCGTGCGAGGCGACGTAGGCGAACTGCTCCAGTTCGGTGTTGGACCGCTTCAGTTCGGCCGTCTGCTCGTCGAGCAGCCGACGCGCCTCCTCGCTGAAGGCGAGTTCGTCCACCAGCCGGGTCCGCATCCCGTCGACGTCGACGGCGAGTTGTCTGATGTCCGCGGGACCGGTGACCGCGATGCGCCGGTCGAAGCGGCCGCGGGCCACGTCCCTGGCTCCGGCGCCCACCTGCTCCAGCGGACGGGTGATGCCCCGCCGCAGCGCCTCGAAGACGAGCGCCGCCACCACGGCGACGACGAAGGCGTCCACGGCGAGCGTCCAGTTGCGCAGGACCGTGGCACGGCGCAGCGCGGCGGCCGCGTTCTGGCGTTCCTGCTGGAGCCGGCTCTGCTGGTCCTTCAGCGCCTTGCGCACCGCGTCGAACTCGGTCTTGCCCTCTTCCGCCCGCTGCGCCGAGAGGGTCAGGGCCGCCGGCGCCGACGAGCCGGACACGGGACGGGCGATCCGCTCCTGCCAGGTGCCCGCGGCCTTGCGGACGGCCGCGAGATCGGCCAGGTCGTCGCCGCCGCGCAGCACCTCCTCCAGCCGCCCCACGGCCTGCCGCTCCGCGGCCACGCCTTCGGTGTACGGGGTGAGGAACTCCCTGCGGCCGGTCAGTCCGTAACCCCGCACCCCGGTCTCCTGGTTGAGCAGCGCCGACTCCAGGCGCACCGCGTTCACCAGGGCGGGGCTGCGGCGGTTGACGAGTTCGTCGGAGATCCTCGACGAGCGGAGCATCGCCCACGCACCCACCGACCCGAGGACCGCCAGCACCAGCAGGGTCGCGGCCACTCCGCGGCGCAACCAGTGCCGGGTGGTCCAGCCGGCCATCGGCCCGTCGGCGGAGGCGGCGTTCTGCACGAGGTGACACTCCTTCAGATCCGACCGATTTCCGAACATCCAGCCGAACCGTGCGTACGGCAGGCACACCTTAGCCTGGCCGGACAACAGTTGTTGTCGACTCTTCGCACCGACAACTAGGCTGACCGTATGCCTGCCCCCGGATTCGTCCCCCACGTGTCCGAACCGGAGTTCGCCGCACAGGTCAGGAAGGCCGTCGACGAGGTCGCCCGCCGGGCGGCGGGACAGCTGTGCGCGGCGGGCCGCGCAGGGGACCCCGTACCCACCGACCGTGTCCGCGCCCTCGCGCACCTGTATGTTCTGGTGACCATGGAGGAGGCGGTACAGCATCTCGAACGCGGCGCGGCCCGAGCGGCCGCCGACGCGGGGGCCGGTTACCCGGAGATCGGCCATGTCTCGAGAATGAGCCGACAGGGTGCCAGGCGCCGGTGGCCCGGACTGGTCACCGACCCGGCCTCCTCCCCTTCCCACCAGCCGACCAGGAGCTCGTAACATGGCAGCCTCTGCCTCCGCCCGTCCCTATGACGTACTGCTGGTCGAAGACGACGTGGCCGACGCGATGCTCATCCAGGACGCCCTGGCCGACCGGGGCGCGCGCAATCTCACCCAGGTCTCCGACGGCGTGCAGGCGCTGGAGTATTTGCGTGACCCGGCCCGTACGCGTCCCGACCTCATCGTCCTGGACCTGAACATGCCGCGTATGAACGGCCGTGAGTTCCTGGCGATCGTCAAGGCGGACGCGGATCTGCGCACCATTCCCGTGGTCGTGCTCACCACGTCGGCGGCGCCCGACGACGTCTCGGGGGCGTACGAGCACCACGCGAACGCCTATGTGACCAAGCCGGTCAACCTCGACGAGTTCGAGGAGGCGGTGCGCAGCATCGACGCCTTCTACCTCGACGTCGCGGTCAAGCCGCGGCCGTAGCCAGGGGCGCGGCCGGGGGCTCGGCACCCGGATCGTCCGTCACCGGCGGCCGGTCGCTCGTCATCGGCCGCCCGTCGGCAGTCGCCGGTCGCCGGTCGCCCGTCGCCGGTCGCCGGTCGCCGGTCGCCGGTCGCCGGTCGCCGGTCGCCGGTCGCCGGTCGCGTGAGATGTTCAGCGGACCAGCCGATGACGTACCGATGACGCCATTGGCGTGACATCCGGCGCGGGGCGCAACCGGACCGGTCACGTGACGCCTCCTGTCCTGCGAGAAGGACCGCACGAGAAGGAGACCCACGTGACCACCACCGCTTTCGAGTCCGGTTCGCCCCGTACCTACGTCGACCCCTACGCCGTCGACCCCGCGGCGCCCGCGACCTGGGCGAGCACCTGGCGTCGGAAGGACGAGGGGGACTACTTCCTGCCGGCGCCGGACCCGGCGCAGCGCCTCGACTTCACGATCGACCCGCGCGACCGGCGGCGCCTGGAGCTCCAGGCGACCCTGACGATGGCGGGTATCGCGCCCCAGCCCGAGGACCGGGAGGCCATCGACCAGCTCAGCGCGCTGCCGGGCAGCGTCAACGCCACCCTCCAGCGCTGGCTGAACCGCACCGGCTGACCGCCACCGGGCGGTACGGTCACGAGATCGGGTTCCGTCCGGGGGCGGGCCGCCCCCGGACAGGAGTCAGCGGCCGTGCCAGACCGGGGAGCGCTTCTGCGCGAACGCGGTGGCGCCCTCACGCGCGTCCTCGGAGGCGAAGACCGGCGCGATGATCCGCTCCTGCTCCTCCCAGCCCTCGGCGAGTGTCCAGTCCGCGCTGGAGCGGGCGATTCGCTTCGTGGCGGCGACCGCCAGCGGTCCGGCCGCCGCCACCCGCGCGGCCAGCTCCAGCGCTCCCTCCAGCGCCTTGCCCTCGGGCACCAGGCGGTTCACCAGCCCGACTTCGACGCCTCGCCGCGCGCTGATCGGATCGCCGGTGAGGAGCATCTCCATGGCGATCGCGTACGGGATACGGCGCGGCAGCAACAGTGCGCCACCGGCGGCCGCCACCAGGGAGCGGGTCACCTCCGGGACGCCGAACCTGGCCGTCTCGGCCGCGACGACCAGGTCGCAGGCCAGCATCAGCTCGAAGCCTCCGGCCAGCGCCCAGCCCTCGACGGCCGCGATCAGCGGCTTCCTCGGTGGGGTGACGGTGATGCCGGCCAGTCCCCGGCCCTCGATCGCCGGGCTCTCGCCCCTGAGGAAGGCCTTGAGGTCCATCCCGGCCGAGAACGTCCCGCCGGCGCCGGTCAGGACGCCGACCCGGAGGTCGTCGGACGCGTCCAGTTCGTCGACGGCGTCCGCGACGGCACGGGCGACGGCCAGGTTCAGGGCGTTCTTCGCCTGCGGCCGGTTGATGGTGATGATCTGCACGCCGTCACGGCGTTCGACCAGGACTTCGTCCGACATGTCGTTCTCCTTGTGGTGCGGTCGTACCGGCTCCGACGGCCGGTCGACGTCGTGTTCAGCCGGTCGGCGGCGCGGAGCGCAGGATGCCGGTCAGGAAGGTGTCGCAGAAGACGTCCGCGATCTCGCGCGGCGGCAGTCCGGCGTCCTTCTTCAGCCACACGTACGAATAGTTGAACATTCCGAGGATTCCCTTGAGCGCCACGGACTCGGGCAGCGGCTTGAAGTCCCCCACGTCGATGCCCGCGTTGAGCGTGCGCTGCCACACCTGCTCGTACTGCTTGCGCAGATCGAGCACCGACTCCATGAGCGGGCCGGTGAGCGCGGTGAAGTCCCGGTAGTGCACGGTCCATTCGAGAACGTGGTCGGCGATGTTCTCCATCAGCGTCCGGGCCAGTTCCCTGAAGCGTTCCTCGGGATCCTCCACGCGCTTCTCGATGTCGAGCGCGATCTCGACCATCACGCGCAGCTGGGAGGCGCTGATCTCGAAGAGCAGGGCTTCCTTGTTCCCGATGTGGTGGTAGAGCGCGCCTCGCTGGAGCCCGACCGCCGCCTCGAGTTGGGCCATCCCGGTGCCGTGGTAGCCGTGTTCGGCGAACAACTCCGCCGCGGCACGCAGAATCCGAGCTTTCTGAGGTGACTTGGGGGCCATTGACCTGCCGTTCTCGAGAAGGATGCCGGGGGAGGAAGAGACTACCGAGGGTCGTCGCACGCGCCCTCGCACATGCCCTCGCACATGCCTTCGCGCGCGTCGGCGCCCTCGCCGTCAGCCCTCTTCCGGCGCGGCGGGCCGGCCGAGATACCCGGGGTTGGCCACGAGCAGCTTGTCCCGCACCGTGCCCACCACGGCTTCCACGACACCGGGGGTCCCGGGTGCCACGGCGCCGGAGCGCAGGGCGGCGGCGAGGTCCTGCTCCGTCGCGAAGCCGAGGCCCGCCAGCCGTTCCCGGTGCCGCCCCGCCACCTCGGCGGAGAGCAGGATCTCCCGGCGGGCGATGCGCAGCGCGGCGGCCGCGACCCTGGCGAGGTAGCGGGCGCCGCCCTGCGCACCGAGCTCACCGCGGACGAGGGTGCGCTCGACCACGGCCAGCAGATGATCGGCGTCCGGTGCGTCGTGGGGCGCGGCGCCGGTGCCGACCGTCTCGGACTCCGCCGCGTCCACGGCGGTGAGTACGTCGTCCGTCTTCTCCGGGTGGGTCAGCCCGAGCGTGAGCAGCAGGTCGAACTCCGCCTCGCACACCCGGCGGCCGATCACCGCGTGTTCGAGCGAGTCCTGTTCGCCCTCCAGGTGCACGGCCGCCTGCTGACGGCAGATCAGCACCCAGCGCAGTGTGCTGTAGACCTCCCACCAGTGCAGCTGCGCGTCGGTCGGGCGCCAGCCCGCCACCTCCTCGTAGCCGTCGAGGAGCTGGGCGCGGGTGCCGAACCCGCCGACCGGCAGTGCCGAACCGAAGCGCCAGGCCTTCACGCACAGCCAGCCGAGGTCCTCGACCGGGTCGCCGCGGTGGACGAGTTCCCAGTCCAGGACGGCCCGGATGCCCTCGGGGCCGACGATGGCGTTGCCGTTGCGCAGGTCTCCGTGCACGACGGTGTCGGCGACGGCGGGCACGGGGTGCTCCTCCAGCCAGCGGATGCCGAGTTCGACCGACGGCCGGGGTGTGTCCCAGCGTTCGGCCAGGGCGCGCAGCGCGGCGATCGGGTCCTGCCGGGCCAGCCCGCCGAGGGTGTCCGGGGACATGGTGTGGATGCGCGCGGCGATGGCGCCGAACTGTGCCGCGAGTGTCTCGCGGGCCGTGGCATAGGCCTCGTCGCGCAGCAGGCGGCGCGGGATCACCTCGCCCGCCACATGGCTCATGACGATGTAGGGGTTGCCGCCGAGCGACGGCCCGCTGTCCACCAGTTCCGGGACCGGCACCCCGGCCGCCGCGGCGGCGGCCATGACCCTGGCCTCCAGGTCCATCGTGGCGGCGCCTGCCGGGCCCGACAGGTCGCGCCGAAGGACGAGGTCGCGGGGGCCGTCCGCGGTCTCGGCGGTGAAGCGCATGGTCTGCCGGCTGGCGCCGCCGGGCAGGGTGCTGGGGACGGTGGCCGTCACCGGCGCGCCCCACACGACGCTCAGGCGCGCCTCGATCTCCTCCTGGTCCGTCACCGATTCCCGGTCCGTCACCGATTCCCGGTCCGTCACCGAGCCCTGGTCAGTCATCGAGGCCGTCCTCCAGCCAGGGAGCGCGGGTGGGGTCGGCCAGCAGTCGTCGCGCGACGACCATCCGGTGGACCTCGTCCGGGCCGTCGTAGATCCGGGCGAAACGCGCCTCCCGGTACATGCCCTCCAGGGGTGTGTCGTCGGTGACGCCGAGGGCTCCGTGGACCTGGATCGCCCGGTCGATGACGTTGTGCAGCATCTGCGCCGCCCAGAACTTGACCATGCTGATCTGAATGCGGGCCTGTCCGTCCCGGTCGAACTGCTTCGCCGCGTCCAGGACCATCAGCCGGGCCGCGTGGATCTCGGCCGCGGACTCCGCGACGTAGCGCTGGATCTCGCCCTTCTGCGAGAGCAGCGAGCCGTGCGCGTAGCGCGTGTTGGCACGGTCGACCATGAGCTCGAAGGCACGCTGTGCCTGGCCGAGCCAGCGCATGCAGTGGAAGATCCGGCCGGGGCCGAGGCGGGTCTGGCCGACGGCGAATCCGCCGCCGCGCTCGCCGAGGAGGTTCTCGTAGGGGACGCGGACCCCGGTGAGGCGGATCTCGCAGTGGTCGCCGCCGGTCGACCCCATGGTCTTGAGCACGCGGACGACCTCGAAGCCGGGGGTGCCGGTGGGCACGACGATCGCGGACAGGGCCCGGTGGGCCTTGGCGTCGTCCGGTTCGGTGCGGGCGTAGACCGTGGTGAACGCGGCGGTGGAGCCGCCGGTGGTGAACCACTTGTGCGCGTCGACGACCCACTCGTCGCCGTCGAGCCGGGCGGTGGCCTGGATGAGTGTCGGGTCGGATCCGGCGACCTCGGGCTCGGTCATGCCGGTGCTCGGGGTGATGTCCCCGGCCACCAGCGGAACCAGCCAGCGCCGCTTCTGCTCCTCGCTGCCGAAGCGGTGCAGCATGATCGCGTCCTGCATCGACAGGGTGCCCGCGGCGAGCTGTCCGTACTTGGAGCGGCCGATGATCTCGTTGACGAGGGCGAACTCGTAGAACGGGAGGCCGCCGCCGCCGATCTCGGCGGGGTGGCCCAGCGCCCACAGACCCTGCTTCTTGGCGCTCGCCTGGAGGCGCTTCAGCGCGTCGGCGGCGGTGTCGCCGCCCGCGTCCAGGGCCCGTTCGGCGGGGATGACCTCACCGTCGACGAACTCCCGCATGATGGCGCGAAGTTGTGATCCTGACATACTCATGGGCTTCATTCCTGACAGCAGCGGACGGGCGGGAGGGAGCGTGGGTCACTTCGGGGGAAGGCGGACTCCCCCGTCGATCCGGATCACTTCGCCGTTGATGTAGCTGTTGGACAGCAGCTCCCAGGCGAGGCTCGCGAACTCCTCGGCCCGGCCGAGCCGGCGCGGGAAGACGACGTCCTTGGCGAGCCTGTCCTTGAACTCGGCCGGGTTCGGGACCGTGTCGTAGATCGGGGTCTCGATCAGTCCGGGCGCGATGGTGTTCACCCGGACGCCGACGACACCGAGGTCTCGGGCGAGCGGCAGGGTGAGTCCGACGACACCGCCCTTGGAGGCGCTGTAGGCGACCTGGCCGATCTGGCCGTCGAACGCGGCGACCGAGGTGGTGTTGACGATCGAGCCGCGCGCGCCGTCGGCGTCGGGCTCGTTGTGGGACATCGCGGTCGCGGCGAGGCGGACGACGTTGAAGGTGCCGATCAGGTTGACCTCGACGACCTTGCGGAACGCGTCGAGGTCGTGGGCCGAGCCGTACGTGCCGTCCCTGCCGACGGTACGGGCGAGGCTCGGGATGCCCGCGCAGTTGACGACGACGCGCAGCGGCGCGTCCGCCACGGCGGCGTCGACGGCGGCGACGACCTGCTCGGGGTCGGTGACGTTCGCGGCCATGAACCGGCCGCCGATCTCCTTGGCGACCCGGTTCCCGCCCACCTCGTCGAGGTCGAGGACGGTCACCTTGAGGCCCCTGGCCGCGAGGAGGCGGCTGGTGGCCTCTCCGAGGCCGGAGCCGCCGCCGGTGACGATCGCCGAGCTGCCTGCCAGTTCCATCGTTGACTCCTTGGTCCGTATGAGATTCGAGGTGCGAGGTTCGAGGTGCGAGGTGCGGCCGGGACTGTGCCGGGCCGGTGTCCGGTCAGCTCTTGCGTACGAACGCGGCGATCGCCGCCTGTGCCTCGGGGGAGGCGATCACCGCGACCTGGTTGGCGATCTCGGCTTCGAGCGCCTCGGCGAGCGTGGTGTGCCAGGCGTCGTTCAGCAGTGACTTGGTGCCGGCCAGGGCGGTGGGCGACAGTCGGCGGAGCCGGTCGGTGAGGGCGTCCACCTCGGCGGCCAGGTCCTCCGGCAGTACGACGGCAGTGATCATTCCCCAGTCCAGCGCGGTGGCGGCGTCCAACGAGTCCCCGAGGAAGGCCAGTTGACGCGCCCTGCGCTCCCCCACCAGCCGGGGCAGCAGCCAGCTGCCGCCGCTGTCCAGGGACAGTCCGCGCCGGATGAACAGCTGGAGGAAGCGGGACCGGTCGGCGGCGATCACGAAGTCGCAGGCCAGTGCGAGGTTGACGCCCGCGCCCGCGGCGATTCCGTCGACCATCGCGATCGTCGGGAACGGCGCCTCGTGCAGGGCGAGGACACAACGGTTGGAGACCCTGATCCGGTCGGGCAGGGCGTCCAGGTCGTCGAGCAGGCCCTCGACGTCCGACCCGCCGCAGAACGCCCCCTCGGCTCCGGTGACCACCACCGCGCGGGTGGCGGGGTCGGCCGACAGCTCGGTGAGCAGCGCCTCCAGCGCGCTCCACATGGTGTCGGTCATGGCGTTGAGCTTGCCGGGCCGGTTCAGGGTGATCGTGGCGACGCCGTCCCGGGTCACGCAGTCGACGCTCATCGGCGGGACCGCTTCCCGGGTGTGTCGATGGACCGGCCGATGATCTCCTTCATGATCTCGTTGGTCCCGGCGTAGATGGTCTGCACCCGTGCGTCCAGGAACGCCCTGGCGACCGGGTACTCCTCCATGAAGCCGTAGCCGCCGTGCAGTTGGAGGCAGCGGTTGACCACGTCCTGCTGGAGTTCGGTGGTCCACCACTTGGCCTTGGCGGCGTCCTCGGCGTCGACGTCCCCGCTCAGGTGCCGGCGGACCAGGTGGTCCACGTACACCTGGGCGACCTCGGTCGCGGTGAGCATCTCGGCCAGCTCGAACTTGGTGTTCTGGAAGGAGGACAGCCGCTGTCCGAAGGCCTCGCGCTCCCGACAGTAGTCGATCGTCAGGTCCAGGACGGCGCGGGCGCCGGTGATCGCCGAGACGGACAGCGCCAGGCGCTCCTGGGCCAGGTTCGCCATCAGGGTGGCGAAGCCCGTCCCCGGCTCGCCGAGCAGGTTCGCGGCCGGCACCCGGGCGTCGTCGAAGAACAGCTCCGCGGTGTCCTGGCTCTTGAGCCCGATCTTGCGCAGATGACGTCCGCGGGTGAAGCCGGGGGTGCCCTCCTCCACCACGATCAGGCTGATGCCGCGGTGGCGCTCGGCGGGGTCGGTCTTGACGGCCACCACGACCAGGTCGGCGTTGAGGCCGTTGGTGACGAACGTCTTCGCCCCGTTCAGGACGTAGTGGTCGCCGTCGCGGACCGCGGTGGTGCGGATGGCCGCCAGGTCCGACCCCGTGCCGGGCTCCGTCATGGAGATCGCGCCCATGGTCTCGCCGGTGACGAAGCCGGGCAGCCAGCGGGCCCGCTGCTCCTCGGTGGCCGTGCCGAGCAGATAGGGCAGCACGATGTCGTTGTGGAGGGTGATGCACATGCCCGAGCCGACCACGTTGGCCCGTTGCAGCTCCTCCGAGATGATCACATTGAAGCGGAAGTCGTCCACTCCGAGGCCGCCGTACTCCTCCGGTACGGCCATGCCCAGGAAGCCCTGGGCTCCTGCGGCCAGGAACATCGACCTGTCGACGCGGCCGGCCGCCTCCCACTTCTCGTGGTGCGGAACGATCTCGGTGCGCACGAAGGTCCGGAAGCTCTGCCGGAAGTCCTCGTGGGTGTCGTCGAACAGGTCACGCCGTACAGCCATCGCGCACCTCCCCTCTGGTCTCGTCTGTGGTCATCGGGCGGTCCAGCCGCCGTCGACGGCGATGGTCTGCCCGGTGATGTACGTGCCGCCCGGGCCGGCGAGGAGCAGCAGTGCCCCGTCGAGTTCCCCGGGCCGTCCCGGACGGCCCATCGGGGTGTTGCGCGCGATCCACCGGCTCGCCGACTCGTCGGCGAGCATCTCGGCGGTCAGCTCGCTGGGGAAGAAGCCCGGGGCGATCGCGTTGACGCGTACGCCGTGGCGGGCCCATTCGGCGGCCAGATGCCGGGTGAGGCTGATCACCGCGCCCTTGGCCGCGCCGTAGGCGGACTGGGTGACGGGCGCCGAGGCCACCATGCCGAGGATGGAGGCGATATTGACGATCGCCCCGCCGTCGCGCTCGGCCATGCTCCGCGCGGCGAGCACGCTGAGCCGGAAGAGAGCGGTCACGTCGATGTCGAGGGTCTTGCTGAAGGAGTCGACGGGCTGCTCGAACGCGGGCAGCGCGTCGGCCCAACCGGCGTTGTTGACCAGGATGTCCACCCCGCCGAGGTCCTCGGCGCGGGCGACGAGGCCCGCGCGGTCCGTCTCGTCGGTGACGTCGCAGCGGTGCGGCACGATCCGCTCGTGCCCGGCGGCGAGCTCCGCCAGGAGCTCCGTGCGGCGGGCGGCCGCGACGACGGTCGCGCCGGCGTCGGCCAGCGTGAGCGCGAACTGCCGCCCGAGTCCGGACGAGGCGCCGGTCACCACCGCGATCTTGCCGTCGAGGTCGATGACGTGGGCCATCGGGCTCACGGCAGCCGCTCGATGACGGTGGCGTTGGCCATGCCGCCGCCTTCGCACATCGTCTGGAGGCCGAACCGGCCGCCGGAGCGCTCCAGTTCGTGGAGCAGGGTGACCATCAGCTTGGCGCCGGAGGCACCCAGCGGGTGGCCGAGGGAGATACCGCCGCCGTTGACGTTGACCTTGGCCGGGTCGGCGCCGAGCTCGCGCTGCCAGGCCAGGACGACGGAGGCGAACGCCTCGTTGACCTCGAAGAGGTCGATGTCCGCCATGCTCATGCCTGCCCGGTCCAGGACCCGGCGGGTGGCCGGGATCGGTCCGGTGAGCATCTCCACCGGGTCCGAGCCGACGACCGCCATGTGGCGGATCACCGCGCGGGGACGCAGTCCGAGCTCCCGCGCCTTGTCCGCGCTCATGATCAGCAGGGCGGCGGCGCCGTCGACGATCTGCGAGGAGTTGCCCGCGGTCACCCGGCCCTCGGGGACGAACGACGGCTTGAGGCCGGCCAGCGCCTCGGGCGAGGTGGCCCGGATGCACTCGTCGGCGCCCAGGGTGCCGCCGGGCTCGCTGACCTCGCCGGTCTCCCGGTCGCGCACCTTGCGCCGCACCGGGACGATCTCTCGGTCGAACCGGCCCTCGTCCCGCGCGGCGGCGGCCCGCCGCTGGCTCAGCAGACCGTAGGCGTCGAGCTCCTCGCGGGTCAGCTCCCAGCGGTCGGCGACCATCTCGGAGGAGAGGCCCTGCGGGCCGAGGCCGCTGACCCCGTAGGCCTCGCGGTCGGCGTAGCGCTGCTGTGCCGCCTCGCCGTAGACGGCGCTGATGTCCCCGCCGGGGGCGTTGGAGAACATCGGCACCGTGGACATGGCCTCGATGCCGGCCGCGACGACCACGTCGCACACCCCGGACATGACGGCCTGGGCGGCGAAGTGCACGGCCTGCTGGGAGGAGCCGCACTGCCGGTCGATGGTGGTGGCCGGCACGGTCTCGGGCCAGCCCGCCGCCAGGACGGCGGTGCGTCCGACGTTGGTGCTCTGCGGTCCTGCCTGGGTGACACAGCCCATGAACACGTCGTCGACGAGGGCGGGGTCGATGCCGCTGCGTTCCTGGAGGGCGATCAGGGTCTGGGCGACGAGCTCGGCCGGGTGCCAGCCGGACAGGGAGCCGTGGCGCTTGCCCGAGGCGGTCCGGACCGCCTCGACGATGACTGCTTCGGGCATGGAGAACCTCTTGGTGTGGGGCCGGGGCGCGGGGCGCCGCGGCCGGTTCGCGGGGGTGTCGGCTGCGAGGGTCTGCGGGCGGTCAGTGCCGTCCGGTGAAACCGCGCTCGGTCAGCCAGGAGGTGATGACGCCGATGGCCTCGGCCAGCTGGGGCCGCTGGTCAGGGCCGGCGTAGTAGTGGGTGGCGCCCGCGACCTCGTACAGCGTCTTGTCCGGGTGGCCGACCGCGTCGTAGAGGCGCCGGGTGTGGCTGGGCGTGCAGGCGTCGTCGGCGGTGTTGCCGATCACGAGGGCGGGGATCCGCAGGTCGGCGGCGCACTTGACGCCGTCGCCGTTGGCGTCGTCGTAGCTCCACTGGGAGAGCCAGCCGCGCAGGGTGTTGAAGCGCGCGAGGCCCACGGGGCCGTTGTTGACCACCTTCGGGTCGCCGAGGTAACACCGGCCGGGCGTACGGTCGTTGGGGTCGACGGTGGGGTCGAGCCAGCGCGGGTCGGCCATGGTGCCGTGCACGACGAAGCCGCGTTCCTCCAACTCCCGCCCGGAGGCGCGCAGTTCGGCAAGCTGCTGCTTGACCCACGCGGTGATCCTGCGGTTGCGGGCGATCTGGGCGGCCCGGTACCTGGTCAGGAACTCCTCGGTGTACGGAGGCTGGTTGGGGTTCTTCGGGTCGTACAGGTCCAGTTCCGGGTCGCGTACGTCGGGGTCGGACTCGTCCAGGACCGAGGCGTCCAGCCACTCGGTCATGGTGCCGTGCCGGCTGATGTGCGCGGCAAGCAGCATGATGCCGTCGGCCGGGATCAGGTCCAGCCGGGTCAGGTCCGGGCCGTCGCCGGCGGGGGTGGCGGTGACGGTGGGGTTCTGGGCCTGCTGCTGGTAGTAGAGCGACAGGGAGCCGCCCCCGCTCCAGCCGGCCAGCACGACCTTGGCGTAGCCGAGCCGCTCGCGGGCGTCGCGGACGCAGGCGCCGAGGTCCTGGACGACCTTCTCCATGATCAGGGCGTTGTCGACGCCCCGGTAGCGGCTGCCGCAGTAGATGACGTGGTGGCCCGCCTTGGCCAGGCCGTTCATCATCGGCAGGTAGGCGCCGCCGCCGATCGGGTGCATGAACACGATGACGGTGTCGGACTCGACCTCCTTGGGCTTCAGGAGGTAGCTCTCCAGGGCGACCGTCGCGCTCGGGCCGCCGTAGGTGTCGCGGTAGGCCGAGGTGTCCTCGAACATCACCAGGTAGGGGATGCGGTCGTACGCGTGCTTCTTGGCTTCCGTGCTCATATCTGGATCTCCGGGTCTGCGGCGCCGGCTTCGGCCGCCGCGGTGAGGACCGCCTCGCTGGGTACCAGCCGTCGCCGGGTGTCGACGGCGATGATCTTCCATTCGACCCGGGTGTCCTTGTCGAAGCGGCGCCGGGAGCGCTCACGGGCCTTCTCGGCGGCCCCGTGGTGCGTGCCCTGCGGGGCGTGTGAGATCAGGCCGGGCGGCAGGTCGATGCCGAAGACGCTGCCGCCGTGGAAGAAGGCGATCTCGTCGAAGTCGACGTTGCGGTGGTACCACGGGAAGCGCTCGGTGCCCGGCACGCTCTCGGCGGCCCTGGGCAGGAAGTTCATCACGTACACGCCGGTGGCCTGCATGAACAGGTGCACGGTGGGCGGCAGGTGCACGCTCTCGGAGGTGATCACGTTGTAGTCGTCGATGTTGAAGGTGAAGGGGAAGTTGTCGCCCCGCCAGCCTTCGGCGTCGCACGGGTCGTGCGGGTAGTAGATCGAGGTGTGCTGACCCGAGTGGTACAGCCGTACCTCGTACTCGTCGCGGCCGTCGTCCTCGACCACGGCGGCCTCGGGGATCACCACGAGCGCGCTGTCGAAGGGGAAGTGCCGGCCGAGGACGCCCGCCGGCGGGACGCGGAACTCGTCGACCGCCTCGACGACCAGGACGCAGCTGCCGCCGCCGTCGGGGACCTGACGGTACGTGGTCGCCTTCGGGATGTAGACGTAGTCGCCGGGCCGGTAGGCCAGCGGGCCGAACTCGGTGACGAAGGTTCCGGTGCCCTGGTGCACGAAGTGCAGTTCGTCGCCGTCGACGTTGCGGACGTAGAACGGCATGGGCTCGGCACGCATGCTCAGCGAGATCCGGCAGTCGGCGTTGCTGAACATCAGCAGCGGTGCGCCGCTCGGGTCGTCCTTGTCGGCGGGAGTCAGCGCGCTCGCGGCGATGTCGACGCCGGTCAGCGGACCCTCGCTGCGGTACCGGGTGGGGTCGTGGCGTCGGTAGAGGTGCGCCGTGCGGCCCTCGAACCCGCCACGGCCGAGCTCGTCGTCCTTGAGGCCTTCGAGGTCCGCGTGGATCCTGCGGGGCGTCACGCCTTTCCGCAGATGGGTGAATGACTCCACTGTGCCGCTCCCGTCTTGGTCCGGGGCGCCGGACGGTGTGCCGTCCCACGCCCCGGAACCGAACCGCCGTACCGACTGATCGGTACATTAATCTGGCCGAATATTCCCGTCAATGGTGTGCTGGATCACCGCCGATCGCGCCTCGGGCAGGCACGGACCGGCCTTTCGCTCAATGCTCCGCCGACGCCGCCAGTCGCGCGTTCAGCGGTGCCGGATCGACGTATTCCTCGATCCGGCGGATATGCCGGTCGTCGCAGAAGACCCGGAGCATGGCGGGCATACGTATTCCTTCGCACCGTCCGCCGAGTTCGACGACGTGCTGCTGCACGAATCCGTCGTCCAGAACCGTCCGCCGCACGTCCGTATAACGCAGCGGGCCGGCTTTGGCTGCGAGCCAGGAAAGAAGCCGCAGGCTTTCCACGCGCGTCTGGTCGACGTCGTCGTAGTTGTGCCAGACGGTCACGTGCGGGCTGTACAGCGCGTCCAGTTCCGCGAGGTCCCCGTGGGAGACCGCGGCGAAGAACCGGTCGGCGAGGGCGGAGACGCCCGCGCTCACGCCTGCTCGCCGTCCGGCTCGCCGGTGGGGCCGTAGTTGAGGCGCAGGCCCGGCCGCGGCCAGTCCACCTTGACGAGCTGTCCGGTGCTGGCCATGGTGATGTAGGCGGTCCGCAGGCCCTCGCCGCCCCAGCAGATGTTGGTGAGGCCGGGGTCGTTGTCGACGTCGATGTCGACGAACTCCACGAGTTCGCCCTGCGGGCTGACCACGGAGATGCCGGTGTGGACCATCGACGCGACGCAGAGGTTGCCGCCGGCCTCGATGCCGAGCCCGTCGAAGTTGGTGTGGTCCGGCGCCGTGTACAGGAAGTTGCCGCCGCCGGAGCCGCCCATGGACAGCCCGCCCTTGATCTCGCCCGGGGCGGTGACCTCCCACCACCACACGCGCGCGGTGAACGTCTCGTTGACGTACAGCCGCGTCCCGTCCGGGGAGAGCCCGATGCCGTTGGGACCGTCCATCCCGCCGGTGAGCAGCTTGATCGAGGTGCCGTCGGCGGTCGCGTAGAAGAGCCGGCCCTTGTCGCCCGTGACCCCGTCGCTCTTGCCGTAGTCGGTGAAGTACATGCCGCCGTGGGCGTCGAAGACCAGGTCGCTGGCGCTGCGCAGCTGCTGTCCGTCGCACTCGGTGTAGAGCGTCTCCACGGAGCCGTCCGTGAGGTCGACCGCCTGGATGCTGCCGGTGACGTAGTCCGGGGCTATGCCGCCGGCCCAGGTGAAGCCGCCGACCTCGAAGCCCATCATGCCGCCGTTGTTGGTGACGTAGACCCGGCCGTCCGGGCCGAGGGCCGCGCCGTTGGGGCCGCCGCCCAGCTCGGCCACCACCGACGTGGTGCCGTCCGGGGTGATCCGGGTCAGCGTCCCGCGCAGCAGCTCCACGACCAGCACGTCACCGTTCGGGAGCGCGACGGGCCCCTCGGGGAA
This sequence comes from Streptomyces adustus, assembly GCF_009377175.1. GTDB lineage: Bacteria > Actinomycetota > Actinomycetes > Streptomycetales > Streptomycetaceae > Streptomyces > Streptomyces adustus. The sequence continues at coordinate 9,871 of NZ_VJZD01000069.1, read as the reverse complement.
CTTCAGTCCGGTGGCGAGAGTGGTGACATTCATGTGCTTTCCCTTCCCGTGATTTCTTGTCCAGCCGACTTCGTTTCGTTTTCCGTCGGGCCTTTATCGCAGTGCGAGGCCCGGCCGCGGCCAGTCCACCTTCAGCAGCTTTCCGGTGCTGGAGGCGGTGATGTACGCGGTGCTCAGGTGCTTTCCTCCCCAGCAGATATTGGTGATTCCCGGGTCGTCGCCGACATTGATGTCGACGAATTCCACGAGCTGCCCCTTCGGGCTCACCACCGAGATGCCCGCGTGGATCATCGACGCCACGCAGACGTTTCCTCCGGCCTCGACGCCGAGCGAGTCGAAGTTCGTGTAGTCCGGCGCCGTGTACAGGAAGTTGCCGCCGCCCGAACCGGCCAGGGACAACCCGCCCTTGACGACTCCGGGGGCCGTGATCTCCCACCACCAGACCCGCGCGGTGTAGGTCTCGGACACGTACAGCCGCTTGCCGTCCGGCGAGAGGCCGATGCCGTTGGGACCGTCCATCCCGTCGGCCAGCTTCCGGATCGACGAGCCGTCGGCCGTGGCGTAGAAGAGCCGCCCCCGGTCCACGGTGCTCGCGCCGGTCTTGCCGTAGTCGGTGAAGTAGAAGCCGCCGTGGGCGTCGAAGACGAGGTCGTTCGGGCCGCGCAGCTGCCGGCCGTCGGCCTCGGTGTAGAGCGTGCGCACCGAGCCGTCGGCGAGGTCGACCACCTGGATGCTGCCGGTGACGTAACTCGCCGGTGTGCCGCCCGCGAAGGTGAAGCCGCCGACCTCGAAGCCGTTCAGACCGCCGTTGTTGGTGACGTAGACCCGGCCGTCCGGGCCGAGGGCCGCGCCGTTGGGGCCGCCGCCCAGCTCGGCCACCACCGACGTGGTGCCGTCCGGGGTGACCCGGGTCAGCGTCCCGCGCAGGACCTCGACGACGAGCACGTCACCGTTCGGAAGCGCGACCGGCCCCTCGGGGAACTTCAGCCCGGTCGCCAGGACTGTGACCTTCGGCTTGCGGCGCCTGGCCGGCCCGCCCGCGGCGGCGGCCGCGCCGACCGGGCCCAGCACCGCGGCACCCGAGGCGCCCGCGGTCACCGCGGTCATACGTCCGATCAGCGACCGGCGCGAGAGGGGCCGCCGCGGCGGCGAGGTGTCCTGACCGGGCTCCGCGGACTCTCCGGTTCTTTCCATGGCCAGCCGTCCTTTCGGTGGATGGAACACTTGGATGGAACTCTTGGATGGATCTCCTGGTGAACGAGGTACGGGGGTCACTCGCCGGTGCCGAACCGGTCCCGCAGGTCGTTCTTGCGGATCTTGCCGCTGACGGTCTTGGGCAGGGCGTCCGCGAAGAACACCGCGCGCGGCTGCTTGTACGAGGCGAGCCGACTCCTGCACTGCGCCACGATGTCGTCCGCCGAGACCTCCTGCCCCTCCCGGCGAACCACCACGGCGGCCACCTTCTCGCCCCAGACCGGGTCCGGAAGACCGATGACCGCGGCCTCCGCGACCGCCGGGTGCTCGTAGAGAGCGTTCTCGACCTCGCTGGAATAGACGTTCTCGCCACCGGTGATGATCATGTCCTTGGCCCGGTCGACGATGTAGAGGAAGCCCTCCTCGTCCATGCGGGCGAGGTCGCCGGTGTGGAACCAGCCGCCGTCGAAGGCCTCTTCGGTCGCCTTGGGATTGCCGTGGTACCCGACGGTGACCTGGTCGCCCTGGACGACGATCTCACCCACCTCACCGACCGCGCAGTCCTCGCCGTCGGGCCGCACCACCCGCACGTCCACCAGGGCCATCGGCTTGCCGACCGCGTCGAGCAGGTGCAGCTCGCCGTTCGCGGCCCGGATGTGGGCCGCCTTGTCGAGGGTCAGCATGTTCCCGGCCAGCTCGGTCATGCCCATGCCCGCGTACACGACGGGCCCGAACCGCTCGATCGTCCGTCGGAGCACATCCACGGGGATCTTCGAGGCGCCGTAGCCCATCCACTCCAGACTGCTCAGGTCGTACTCGTCGATCTTGGGGTGGGCCAGCAGCATCGACATCATCGTCGGGGCGAAGCCGCCACTGGTGACCCGGTGCTCCTGGACCAGCCGCATCCACTGCTCCGGGTCCCAGCCGGACATCATCAGCACGGTCCCGCCGTTGAACTGGTGCATCGGAGTGAGGTAGCCGGCCACATGGCACAGCGGCATCGCGTTCAGGTAGGTCGTGTCCGCCGTCGGCTCGTAGGCGAGCACCGACTGGATCAGCGCGGTGTTGATGTTGCGGTGGGTGAGCTGGGCTCCCTTGGGGAATCCGGTGGTGCCGCTGGTGTAGAGAAGCCAGGCGACCTCGTCGTCGCTGACGCGTACCTCGGGCTCGGTCGGCCGCCCCTCGGCCACGAGGTCCTCGTAACTGCGTACCCCCGGCCGGGACTCACCGATCACGACGATGTGCTCGACCGTCTCCAGGTCGCCGCGGTGGTCGGTCAGCGCGTCCAGATAGCGCTCTTCGACCAGGACGACCCTGGCGCCGGAGTTGTTGAGGATCCACACCCATTCCTTCGGGTGCAGACGGTAGTTGAGCATGGTCAGCGCCATGCCCACGGCGGGGACGCCGTAGTAGGCCTCGACGTACTCGGGGTTGTTCTCGGACAGGATCGCGATCCGGTCCCCCCGCGAGGCGATGCCGAGGAGGGCGTTCGCCAGGCGCATCGCGCGCCCGTACAGCTCGGCGTAGGTGCGTGTGCCGGTGCCGTCGACCATGACAAGCGCCTTCTTGCCCGGAGTCCGCATCGCATTGCGACGCAGCACATCACTGATCAGCATGCCGTTCTTCCTCCTGGGTGTGGTGCGGCCGGGGGCGCTCTCGCCCCCGCTCGTCGCCGCCGCCTGTCGACGCGTCCGGGGAACTGCTGGTGGGTTTCGCCGACCGGGTTCACGGGGCCGGCGCGATTCCGCCGGGTCCCGGCGGATGGTCCCTCCCGCCGGAAGCCTGCGGGTGCTCTCGGACCGGTGGTCCCGGACCTGTGGTCCCGGACCTGTGGTCCCGGATCGGTCGGTCGCGGGCGGCGGGTCCGTTCGGGGCGGCGTCCCGCGGGCCCGGCCCGCCGCTCGGTCGTGGTCTGCGCGGTCCGACGGCGTACGCCGTGCGCACCGCGCCGGCGGGCCGCTCCCGCGACCCGTTCCGACTCTGTACCGTTCGGTCGGTACAGCGCATGTAACCACAGGGAATTCGGGTTCGTACAGACCTCGGAAGGTGCTGCGCCGATCGATCGCGAGAGGCTTTCCGCGGACCGGGAATCCCTGTCCGGGCAGGCCTGATCGCGGTCGCGACGCGACTCGGCGGCGCGGCGCGGACAGGCCGCCGCGAGGCGTCCCGGCGCACCGTGCGCCGGTGTGTTCCTCGGACGCGCACGGCGCGTCGTCGGCTCACTCCTGCGTCTGCTGCTCCGTCAGATGGCGCCGCAGCGAGGCGCGCGCCGCCAGTACGTGCGAGGCCATCACCGACTGCGCCCACAGTCCGTCGCGGGCGTCCATCGCGTCGACCAGCTCACGGTGCTGCCGCAGGCTGCGCCGCATCTCCTCGGGCGAGTAGTTGTGGAACGTGTGGCGCACCAGGGAGATCTCGATGACTCCGGAGATCAGCCCGGGCAGCAGCGCGTTGCCGGCCGCCCGGTGCAGCGTGCGGTGGAACTCCACGTTGAGCGCGGTGATCCGGTCGTCGGCGTCGTCGCCGCCGGTCCGTGCCACCTCGTCCATCGCGTCGCACAGCGCGCGCATCTCCTCGACGAACGCCTCGGAGCCCTCGCGCTCGGCCGCGCAGCGCGCGGCGTGGCCCTCCAGCAGCGCGCGTATCTCGAAGATGTCGTCGAGGCCGGCCGACCCCATCCCGGTCACCTGCGTACCCCGGTTGGGGTGCACCTCGACCAGGCCGTCGGCCTGCAACCGGCGCAGAGCGTCGCGTACGGGGGTGCGGCTGACGTCGAGCGCGGTGGCGATGTTCTCCTCGCGCAGCCATGCTCCCGACGCGTACTCCCCCGTCAGGATGCGCCTGCGCAGTTCCTCGTAGACCCTCGCCGACGGTCTTGTCATCGTTTCCGCTCCCGGTACGGCGCCGACCTGTGTGCTCCAGGACGCTGCCGTGCACCGTCCGCCCGGAGGATCACCGCGGCGGCGCGGGGAATCGCCCGGCGCGCAGCAGTTGACCCGGCAGTGGCCTGCCGAGCACCTCGGTGATCCACGCCGCGGCGGACAACAGCGCGTCGAGGTCGACGCCGGTGTCCACACCTTGTCCTTCGAGCAGGTAGACGAGGTCCTCGGTCGCGATGTTACCGGTCGCGTTCGGAGCGAACGGGCAGCCCCCGATACCCGCGACGGAGCTGTCCAGGACCGACACACCCGCTTCGAGCCCGGCGTAGGCGTTGGCGTAGCCGGTGTTGCGGGTGTTGTGCAGGTGCAGCCCGAGCGGGACGCCCAGCGCGGCCGCGCCGGTGAGCAGCCGGGTCACCTGCCGGGGCACCCCGACGCCGATGGTGTCGGCGAAGACGATCTCGTCGGCCCCGGCGGCGGCGACCTGTCCGGCGAGGTCCAGGACCCGGCCGGGGTCCACCACCCCCTCGAACGGGCAGCCGAACGACGCGGCGAGGGTGACGCTCGCGCGGCGGCCGTCGGCGTGCGCCGCGGCGACGATCCCGCCCACGTCCGCGACCGACTGTTCCACGCTGCGTCCCTGGTTGCGCCGGTTGAACGACTCGGTCACACAGAAGGCCATCCGGGCCTCCACGCACCGGGTCCGCGCCAGCCGCTCGTAGCCGCGGGGGTTGAGCACCAGTGCCGCGTGCTCGACGCCGGCCACGGGTTTCGCCGTGGCGCAGACCTCCTCCGCCCCTGCCATCCGTGGTACGCGCTCGGGGTTGACGAAGCTGGCGATCTCCACCCGGCGCAGGCCGGTCGAGGACAGGCGGTCGACGAACTCGGCGCGCAACCGCGGGCTGAGCTGCTCGGCCTCGTTCTGGAGGCCGTCGCGTGGGCCCACTTCACAGATTCTGACGGTCACGTGCTGTCTCCTTGTGCAGCCGGGGGTCCCCGGACGGGGCCTAGATGACGCCCTGTTCCCGGAGCCGGGCCCTGGCCTCGGTGTCCAGCCCGAGGAGGCCGCCGTACACCTCGTCGTTGTGCTGTCCCAGTTCCGGACCGAGCGTGCGCACGGCACCCGGGGTGGCGGACAGCCTGGGGGCGACGTTCTGCATCGGGAACGAGCCCAGCTTGTCGTGCATCAGCCGGACGATCGCCTGCCGCGCCCGGAAGTGGGGGTCGGCGAGCATGTCCTCGGCCGTGTAGATCAGTCCGGCGGGTACGCCGTGGTCGTGCAGCCGGGCGAGCAGTTCCTCGGCGTCGAACCGTCGGGTCCACTCGGCGACCAGCTTGTCGAGCTCCTCCAGGTTCTCGCCGCGGGCGGCGTGCGTGCCGTACCGCTCGTCGGTCCGCAGCTCCGGCCGGTCCATCAGCTCGGCCAGTCGGTTGAAGACGGTGTCGCGGTTGGCGGCGATCAGGACGGCCGATCCGTCGCGGGTGGGATACACGTTGCTGGGGGCGACCCCCGGCAGGACCGAACCGGTGCGCTCGCGCCTCGATCCGGTGAGCTCCCACTCCGGCAGGACCGCCTCCATCAGCGCCAGCACCGCTTCGTAGATGGCCGAGTCGACGACCTGGCCCCGCCCGGTGTGCTCGCGGGAGTACAGGGCCATCACCGTGCCGAGTGCGGCGAACATACCCGCCAGCGAGTCGCCGATCGAGATGCCGGTACGGCTGGGGGCCCGGTCGGGCTCGCCCGTGATGTACCGGAGGCCGCCCATCGCCTCGCCGATGGACCCGAATCCGGCACGGCGCGCGTACGGGCCGTCCTGGCCGTACCCGGTGACGCGGGTGACCACCAACCGCGGGTTGATCTGGGCCAGTTCGGCGGGCCCGAGCCCCCACCGCTCCAGCGTGCCCGGCCGGAAGTTCTCGATGAGGACGTCGGCGGTGGCGAGCACGTCCCGCAGCAGCTGCTGCCCTTCCGGCCGTCGCAGATCACAGGTGATCGACTTCTTGTTCCGGGCGATCACCGGCCAGTTCAGCGAGAGCCCCTGTGGCAGCAGGCGCCCCCACTGCCGCATGGGGTCGCCGCCGGAGGGATCCTCGGCCTTGATCACCTCGGCCCCGAAGTCACCGAGCAGCTGTCCGCAGAACGGTCCCGCGATCAGCGAGCCGGTCTCGACCACCCGTACTCCCGCCAGCGGTCCCGGGGAATCCCCGGCCGTGCTCGCGGGCGCCGTACGCGGGTCGCCACTCCGCTCGTCGTCAGGCATGCGATGTCCACCTCTCTCCCCTTGTGTACACATCGACCGACCGTCAGCTTGTACACAATCAGAACCCGAAGGCGGCGGGCTTTGCGCAGCGCCGCGCTTCTGATCACGCACACTAACCATCGGTGGCGAGAAATGACAGAGAGATTGTGCTCAATTTTCGACGTGGTGTCGTAGCCGCCCCGAGACCCCGGCAGCCCGGACCCCTTACTCGCGGGGTGCCCGATCACCGGAGCGAAGCCTCCTGTTTGCGATCCCTCCCGCAGGTGCCAGCCTGGTTCGGGGGCCCCTGTACACCGTCACGCGAACTCGGTTCCTTGCTCACCGCATGAGGGAGAGAGGGCGACATGAGGGCAACGTTCCTGTACGAGGCCGGTGACGTGCGCGTCGAGGACGCGCCGGACCCGGTGATCGAGCAGCCCACCGACGCCGTGGTGCGCGTCGTGCGCTCCTGTGTGTGCGGCAGCGATCTGCACCCGTACCACAACCTGGCGGCCGCGGACGGGCCGGCGCCGATCGGGCACGAGTTCATCGGCGTCGTCGAGGAGCTCGGCTCGGAGGTGTCCGGACTCGACCGGGGCGACCTGGTGGTCTCCCCGTTCGCCTTCGCCGACAACACCTGCGCGTACTGCCGCGAGGGCCTGCACACCTCCTGCCCCAACGGCGGCTGGTACGGCAACGGCGGCGTCGGCGGCGCCCAGGCCGAGGCGGTACGGGTGCCGCAGGCGCAGGGCACGCTGGTGAAGCTGCCCGCCGGGGTGGACGAGGGCCTGCTGCCGTCGCTGCTGACCCTGGCGGACGTGTACGGCACCGGGTACCACGCCGCCTTCCGGGCGGGCGTCGAGCCGGGCGACTCGGTCACCGTCATCGGTGACGGCGCGGTCGGACTGCTCGCGGTGCTGTCGGCCGGAGAGCTCGGCGCCGAGCGGATCATCCTCATGGGCCGCCACAAGGACCGTACCGACCTGGGACGCTTCTTCGGCGCCACCGATGTCGTGGCCGAGCGCGGCGAGGAGGGCATCGCCCGGGTCCGCGAGATGACCGGCGGCCACGGCACCCGCGCGGTGCTGGAGGCGGTCGGGCACCTTCCGGCCTACGAGACGGCCGTCGGCGTGGTGCGCCCCGGCGGCGTGATCAGCCGGGTCGGGGTGCCACAGTACGAGGACGCACCGGTCGGCTTCGGCAGCCTCTTCGGCCCGAACGTCAGCCTGACCGGCGGACCGGCCCCGGTGCGCGCCTACATCGACGCCCTGCTGCCCGCCGTCCTGGACGGCTCGCTCGAACCGGGGCGCGTCTTCGACCGCACCGTCACCCTGGACGAGGTGCCCGACGGCTATCGCGCGATGGACCGGCGCGAGGCGCTGAAGGTCATGATCACGTTCTGATCCGCGAGCCTCCGTCCCTCCCGACACGCTGGCGGGTCCGCCGTCCGACCCGACCGGCAGATCCTCCGTCCGGCCCACCCGACAGATCCTCCGTCCGGCCCGTCCGACGGGCATGGTTCGTTCGGCCCCCGTCGGCTTGCCCGCCCGGTCGGGCCACGGTGGTGTTCAGGCAGAGACATCCCCCTGTCGACGCCTGGCCGGCGGAAGGACGGAACATGCGAATACCCCGGTCCACAGCGGGCCGCCGACGGCGTACCGCACCCCTTGCCGCGGCGGTCCTCTGCCTGACGGCGATGACCCGGCCGGACCTCGCCGCGGCCGCGGCGCCACTGCCCCCGGCAGCCGCCCCGGTGCTCGACTGGCGTCCCTGCGCCTCCGGCGGCCCGTTCGACTGCGCGACCGCGAAGGTACCGCTCGACTACCGCGAACCCACCGGCCGTTCCATCCGGCTGGCCGTCGTCAGACGCAAGGCGACCGGCCCCGGACGTCGTATCGGCACCCTGTTCCTGAATCCCGGCGGCCCGGGCGGACCCGGCACGCTTCAGATGCCGCAGTGGTACGAGTTCTTTCCGAAGGAGGTGCGGGAGCGGTTCGACATCGTCAGCTGGGACCCCCGGGGCGTCGGCGAGAGCACGGCGGTGCGCTGCTTCGACAGCGACCTGGCAACCGCGGTCTGGCAGGCACGCGTACCCGCCGGTTTCCCGGTGGGCGCGCGGGAGCGGGCGGCCTGGACGGCCGCGTACCAGGATCTGGGCCGACGCTGTCAGAAGCGCGACCCGGAGCTCCTGCGCCATGTGTCGACCACCGACACCGCCCGGGACCTCGACCTGCTCCGGCGTGCGGTGGGCGAGACCCGGCTCACCTACTGGGGCACGTCCTACGGGTCGTTCCTCGGCGCCACCTACGCCAACCTCTTCCCCGACCGGGTCCGCGCCATGATCCTCGACGGCAACTTCGACCCCCGGGCCTGGTTCGGCGAGGGCACCGGCACCGGCCTCGCCACCTTCCAGCGCCTGGGCGCGGACATCGGCGCGGCCGCCACCCTAGACCGGTTCCTCACCCTGTGCGGCTCCGCCACGGCCGCGAACTGCGCCTTCTCGGCCGGGGCCCCGGCGGCGACACGCGACAAATTCGCGCAGCTGTCGACCCGGCTCGCCGAGCACCCGGTGGGTGCGTGGACGTACGCCGCGGCCATCGACGACCTGCTCACCAACCTCTACGTGGTTCACCCCGCTTGGTCCCAGGCCGCCACCCGGCTGGAGGAACTGTGGCAGGGTCGCGCGCCCGAGCCGTCACCTCCGCTGTTCCCGCAGCCGGCGAAGATGCCCTATCTGGGGGTGGAGCAGGCCGCCGCGGTGCTCTGCTCCGACAGCCCCAATCCGCGCGACCCGGCCGCCTACCAGGCCCTGGCGGAGCTCGGCGCGCGCCGGGCCGGAGCGGCCGGACAGTACTGGGCCTGGGCCTCGGAGGCCTGCGCCCAGTGGCCCGGCCGGGCCGCCGACAGCTACACCGGCCCCTGGAACCGGCCCACGGCCCACCCCCTGCTGCTGGTGAACAACGTCTACGACCCGGCCACTCCGTACCGGGCCGCGCAGGCGATGGCCGCGCAGCTGGCCGATGCCCGGCTGCTGACCGTGCAGGGGTACGGGCACACCGTCCTGCTCAACCCCAGCACCTGCGCCAAGAACCACGAGAGCCGCTATCTCGTCGACGGCGTCCTCCCGCCCGCCGGTGCGACCTGCCGGCCGGACCGCCCGCCCTTCGCCACCGGCACGCCGAAGGTCGATACGGACACCCCGCCGCCCTCCGCCGACACACCACGGGACGGCACGGACACCCCGCCGCTCTCCGCCGTGAAGCCGCGGGGCGGCATGGACACCGGCGGGGGCGCGCTGGCCCGCGTCGCCGACTGAGCGCGGCCCGTCCCGACGGGCCGCTGGTCGACGGCTCCCGCGTCGATTTCCCGCGGGAGCGCGGCGACCGGGACCGGTCCCGGTGTCAGGGACCGGTCCCGGTCGCCGGGAGTTCCAGGCGCAGTTCGTAGCCGCCGTCCACCGTGGGTCCCGCGGTCACCGTGCCGCCGAGCAGCGCGGCACGCTGTTGCAGGCCGACCAGCCCGTAGTGCGCGCTGGGCAGCGGCAGGGCGGGCCGGGTG
>NZ_VJZD01000068.1 GCF_009377175.1 Streptomyces adustus | reverse complement strand
CCCTTCCACGGAGACGGGCACGGCCACAGAGAGGGGGCCCGTCATGCGCACCATCGTCATCGCCGGAGCCGTCGCCCTGGTGGTCCTCGGGTTCACCGACCACGTCTGGTGGCTGGCCGCCGCCGCCCTGCTCCTGCTGTACATACGGTACGGACGCAGCTCGACCTCGGCGTCCGCCCCGGGCACCGGCACCCCCGCGGCGCCGGCGCCGCCCGCCACCTACCAGGCGTACCGGGCCCGCCGTGACCAGCAGGCCAAGTGGGAGCGCCGCTACCGTCGTGAGCGTCCCTTCGAGGCCCGCCGCCAGGACCGCGGCACCTGAGACAGGACCGGAGACCGACGCACCTTCGACCGCCCCCGGCCGGCACCGGCCGGGGGCACCCGGTCACAGGCCCGGCGCGTCCCAGAGCGGGAACCACCGGGCCTTGTCCTTCTCCACCCGCAGGTCGTTCTCCAGCAGGGCGGCCGTCTGGAGCTCCAGCGCGTTGTCGCGCCGGTGCCGGCCGGGCAGCGTGCACAGCGGATAGAACGTGCCGCGCTTGTACAGGTACACCAGGGCCAGCGCGCGTTCCGTGTCCTGGCCGCGCTTCTCGAAGCTCACCAGCGAGCACAGCAGCTGCGGCCCGAAGCCGTTGGCCTCCATCGACGTGTTCACCGCGTGCAGGTCGTTGACCAGGAGGGGCAGTTCGTCGGGGGAGCGGGCGGAGACCAGCCAGGAGTAGCCGTAGTCGTCCTGGGTCAGCCGGACCGGAGGGCCGGTGCGGTCGGAATCCGCGTCGAGCAGGGCCTGCACCTCGCGGTGTGTCTGCTCGAAGGCCGCGCCCTCGACCGTGGCGAAGCACACCGCCCCCTGTCCGGTCGGCGTGAAGCCGGCGGCCGCCTCCAGCGTCACCGCCGCCGACGGCAGCGCGAACAGCTGGTCGAGATCGGGGGCGACCGCCTTGGTGCGGCCGAGCAGGATGTCCAGCAGCCCCATGTTCAGCCCGTCTTCCCGGGCACCGCGGCCTCGCCCAGCTCGGCGGAGATCCGCCCCAGCTGTTCGAGCCGCTGCTCCAGGCTCGGGTGGGTGGAGAACAGCTTGCCCAGGCTGGGCCCTGCGCCCAGCGCGGGGGTGAAGTAGAACGCGTTGAACGCCTGGGCCGTACGCAGGTCCTCGGTCGGGATCCGGGCGATGTCCCCGGTGACCTTCGTCAGCGCGGAGGCCAGCGCCGAGGGCCGCCCCGTCAGCAGCGCGGCGGACCGGTCGGCCGCCAGCTCCCGGTACCGGGACAGGGCCCTGATCAGCAGGAAGCTCAGCGCGTACACCGCCGCCGAGACCCCCATCACGACCCCGAACACGACCAGGGTGTTCTGGTCCTTGCGGCCCCGCCCGCCGAACAGCTCCGAGTAGAAGGCGAACCGTACGATCAGTCCCGCGAGCACGCCGAGGAAGGACGCCACGGTGATCACGGCGACGTCCTTGTGCGCCACGTGCGACAGCTCGTGCGCCAGGACGCCCTCCAGCTCCGCGGGCTCCAGCCGCCGCAGCAGCCCGGTGGTCACGCAGATCACCGCGTGGTCGGGGTTGCGGCCGGTCGCGAACGCGTTCGGCATCCCCAGTCCGGAGACCGCGACCACCGGCTTGGGCATGTCCGCCATCGCGCACAGCCGGTCGACCACGGCGTGCAGCTCGGGATACTCCTCCGGCTCCACGACCCGGCCGTGCATCGCGTACATCGCGATCCGGTCGGAGAACCAGTACTGGGCGGCGAGCGCGCCCGCGGCGATGACGACGACCAGGACCCACGACTTCAGCAACACGATCAGCGCGGCGGCGAACGCCACGTACAGCAGTCCCAGCAGGAACAGCGTGACCGTCATCCGTACGGTCAGCCGCCTGTCGCTCCGGAATCGGCTCTGCATCTGCCTCACCCCGCAGTCAGGCACTCGTACCTGACTTCAGTGTGCACCTGACCTCGCCCAAGAGGCGGTTCCGGACTGCTCCGGAAGGCGCAAAGAACTGCCCTAGGTCCTGTCTGACAATTCCCGTCGTCCGCCCGGAGGGCGGGCCCCGCGGCGTCAGGTGCGTTCTCTCGGTGTGCCGGGCCTCGCCCCTCGTACTGGATGTACTTGGGTCGGGGCCCGGTGCGGCGAGAGGGCGTGCATGGCGTCGCGGGGCAGGCGGGAATTGTCAGACAGGGCCTAGGGGGAGCGCAGGCTCGCGTACCCCAGCAGCAGGATCACCGCCAGCACGCAGCCGAGCACCAGGGCGGTGGACTTCCACGACGAGCGCCGCGGTCCGGCCGACCCGGGGTCCGCCCGGAACGGGACCGGCTCCGGCGGGTTGTCCTTCCAGCGCGCGGCGAGCATCCGGGCCCGTGCCGAGGGCTCCTTGTGCTCGGCCGCGCTCGCCCACCGATGGTCGAACTCGTGCTCGAAGTCGTCGTGCTCGGACATCCCCGTTGCCTCTCCGCTTCCCTCTGTTCCAGAAAACGCCGGGAGAACCCGATCCCCCTCCCTCTAGGAAGCCTGTGACACCCGAAAGGTTGTACGCAACCCCGAACAAACGACGGCGCCCCACCCTCCGGCCGAACGAACGACGGCGCCCCACCTCCCGGAAGAACGGGAGACGGGGCGCCGCCGAACGAATCACCCACCGACCGGACCCCGGCCGGGACCGGTCACACGTCGAAGAAGTGATGACTCGCCTCGGCTACCTCGGTGGATGACAGCTATGCCCCTCCTGGCCAGCAAGGACGCCGTTGTCATCTGTCGTCGTTGGTCGTTGTTGGCTGCCCTTCGACGGCCCAGAGACGGCCCGGGACTGGATGGCGGGCGATGGCACCGCTGGGTGGCGCTGACTCACGATGTAGATCAGCTCACTTGGGGGGACGCATCAAGCGCTGATAGGCAGCGCCTAATGTGCTCTCTCACCGGGTCCCCTCGGTGAGCTCCAGCCGCCAGGGCAGCGGTCAACCAACCTGGCCCCTTGGCGACACCCAGCGTCGGAGCGAACTTCTCCAGTTCTCCAACCCTTACAAGAACAATCCCAATCTCCTCCAGACGCTCCAGCAGTCTCTTTGCCGCTACCGCAGCCTGCCCTTCGAATGCCAACTCGCCAAATTTTTTCAGCAGGCCCCATGGGCTATCTTGCACTCGAAGCTGGGCAAGCACCTCACGCTTTACTTCATTGCTATATTTCTCCCCCTCTCTCCCTGAGAACACAGATTGAACTGCCGCTATCACATCACCCAGAGTTGCCCCACCTCGGGATTCCCGAAAGGGTTGAGTTGATACGCGATAGTCGCGTTGCAGAGAATCCCAATCGGCGCCGTAGGCTTCAGCCAATCGAGAGATGTTTGACTCGTCGTTCAAAATGTCGATGTCGGGGACCGCAACGACAGGAACTGAGATCGCGCGAAGAAGCTTGACTAGCTTGTAGATTGCCGCCTTTCCGTACGACGGAATGAACAAGACATCGCTTGGTGGAATCGGCACTTCCGACTGAGGGTCGTACTCATTCAGAGCCGCCGCATAGAATCGGCAGTCCTGATCCGCCTCGGCGACGATCGTGAGTCGATGAAAGAGGGAATCCAAGGCGTTCGTATACTTCAACAAAGGGTCGCCCCATAGATCTCGAACATCCTCGACGGCAAGCTGATGAGCCCGCGAATCACCATCCAGGCCTCTATCCAGGCGAACAATGGATACTTCCCCTTCGGAGGCCAGGAGTCCCGTCAAGAGGTTCCTGTCATGCGTTGCGAGGATTACTTGAATTCCTTTTTTCTTGGCAAGGTCACCCAGAACCCTCCCAAGTGCACTGGCCTGCGGTGGATGCAAAAATGCTTCCGGCTCATCGATCAGGACAATAGGGTGATCGGCTGTCACGAGAGGCAGAATAAGGGCAATTAGGCTCTTAATTCCGTCACCCTGCTCCGTGAGTGGAGGGAGGCTCGCGACTTCTCTTCGGTATTCCGGCGAAACTGCGTCAACCGGCGGGGCGGGGATGGTAACCCTGCCCACGCGCAACTGAATCATTCGAGCCAACGTGTCGAGCGTCAAGTCGATACGGAAAACTTCGCGACAGATTTCACGGACTTCATTCAGCATCTGCACCGACTCCTCCAGTCGGTGCATTACGTTCCGCGGAGGGATTTCTACATTTTCCCTCATCTCCTGCGGCTGAATAACACTTGCCCGCTGCCAGGGGTCCGAAAATAGCATGAATGTATTCGTCAGCATCGCGAGCCTATCGACTCCGTCCTGCTGCTCGCTGAAAAATTGTCGCAAGTTTTGTTCATGTACGTTCGACTGCCCGCGCGCACCGAAATAAAGCACCCCATTTTGCGTGTGTGCGCTTTCGTGTGCAATTAGCCATGCAGAAAGATCCTTAGAGTCTCCAGAAGCGTTAAAACGAATGTCAGTCACAAGCTGCCAGCGAGCAGTCTCTACAGGGTTTCGAAAATTTCGTGCGGCGAGATTCGTAACCTGCCTAAGGAGCGTCGATTTCCCTACGTTATTTCCGCCGACCACTACCGTCACGCCAGTCGGCGGCGGATTCACCGTGAGGCCATTTTCCAGCGTGATCGACGCGATCGAAACGGTAAACCGGTCGGCTTCTCCGCCGCTCAGGTCTGCGGGAATAGTCACGTTCTCCATTGGTAACCCGCCTTCTTATAGTGAGGTAGGCAGCTTACTGGCTGCATAGAACTGTGCTTCCCAAAAACGACTTCTATTGATCAGGGCCCCGAGGTAGGGACGTGTCCGGCTCGGCCACCGCCTCATGACTGGTTCAGCCCTGCATCGAGCAAGGTCAACTAGATCCCCCGCCTGATGCTCCAGCTCGCCGCGTTCCTCAGCCCTAACGGCATTCCCGAAATAGTCCTGACCAGCGCCCCCAGGGCGACGAGGGTGTGAGGGTGGTTGGAGCCCAGGATGCTGCTGGTCAGACGGACGGTATTTTCGTCGTGCTCGATCGCTTGTTGGTAGAGACCCGCTTCGGTGAGACTGCGGCTGACCGCATAAATGCATGGGTGAGTTGTGGACTCCCAGAGGGCTGGGCGGGTGAGCTGGTCGAGGTGGACCACGTTGGCGCGCAGCAGGGCGGCCAGTTCCCGTTCCTCGTGGTCGTGGCGGGGCCACAAGTTGGTGATGGCGTCCGCGGCGATGCGGGTGGTGATGGCCAGCGCGCCGTCCGGGACGGTCTCCCGGACGGCGCGGGCGGTCAGGGCGTGCATGCGCAGAGGTGCAGTGACCGTGTCCTGGGTGATCAGGGCGTAGGTGCGCAGGCACTCCAGCGCACCGTGCACCTCTGCTTCGGAGACCGGCGGGTGATGCTTGCGCAGCCGGCGCCGGAGTCTGGTGCACCAGCATGGCAGATCACGTATGTCGATTCGGGCTGAGGCGGCGAGATGCTGACGATCTGGTTCTCGCACAGTTCGCTGACCTTCCCCGTGACTCCCCGTCGGTCGCCGCTCGATCGGACACGCTGCGGGCACGACGGTCCACTGCCCTCGTGCTGAGATCGAAAGTCAGCCGCATGACTGCCACAATACCTTCGATCACTTGATAAAGATTGACGGATAGCTACTGCCCAAAAATGAGATAGGGCCAGGCCTGCCGATCAGCTTTTCGGCAATGAATGAGTCGGCGATCGAGTATGCAGGGCCAGCGAAGACCCCCACTCCTGGAATCAGCCCCAGACTATTGCCTGCGATAAACCGAATCACTTGACCAGTCTTTGTGTGAGTTAGCTTGGCAATGCGCTCCTGTAGACTCTTGAAATGCTCGGAAATCTCCTGATCGGTCTCTGAATCAATTTCGCGGAGCCATCGACGCATATCGCGGCATTCTTCAGTCTCCCGCAACTTGAGCAGGTGCTCGATGTCGATCTTCTGATCAGGGGCGAGAGTGTCGAGGCTTGGCAGTCCACTGATCGTCGTGATGCGTTCGAATCGGTGCTCTTGAACTTCAGGGTCGAGCTGATCTGCCAGGAACTGTAGCCGACTCGCAAAGATCGGAATTTCCGCGTCACGAAATCCTCCAAGCGAGTCATAGTGCTTCATAATCTCGAGACGCTGTTCCAGCGATGCCAGGCCGAGTAGGCCTCGTTCGATTACTTTATGGGCCTCTGTATCACTGAGCCCAGCGAGCTCTGCAACGTTACTTACGACACGGAAGTCGCCATCATTTCCCAAGTCTTCAACGTAAAGCGTTGCCTGCTTCGGCAGGATCACGCCATGGTGTGAGTTAAGCTCGTGAGAGACGGCAGTTCGTAGCGAATAGTCGTTTCGATCTAGGGCTGCCTGGAAGCCGCTCTTGGCGGATAGTGCCACCTCGACAGGGTAGCGGCTCAACTTTTCAGCAATTCGCCTCTTGAGCTTGATCTGCTGCCGTAGGTTAGTCCCGGGGATTTGATGGATGATTTGAAGGGCGTTATGAATATACTGCTCCCGTTCGGCAACGGAAATGGGGACAACTCTGTAGGAATTAAGCGGAAGCGGGCCTCCTCTAGCTTCGGTTACGCGAAGATCAGCTAGCTGGCCAACGCTTCCGACTGTGAGCGAGTCGCAGACTATTGACAGAGCACTTGAATCCAGCAGTGTTTGAAGGCCGTCGACCCCGAAGGTGCGAACAAGCGCAGGCATCTCCCGCAGATGATTCGATTCGAGGGTGCAGTGCTCGAAGAGCAGAAGCCGTCGAACCAGGGCTCCGACGTCGACGGTGACGGTTGTTCCTCCGTCACCTGCTTCCCTCGTGATCGGACCGATGTGCCGTTCCCTGATGTCCATTCAGGCAGTATTGCCTACCGCTCGTTTCGAGGGGGGCGAATGATGCGGTTTGGCTCACCCCTGTATGCGAGTGCGGCGCGGACTCCAGCTGGGCTGGAGCGAGGCGGAGACCGGAGCGCAGGCCTGGGGGGCGAGCTGCCTTGATGACGGTAGGGATAGTTCAACCGTGCCGAAGCGGGCATCCGGCTAGTACGTGATCCTTCGGCCGGGCCTCGCGCTAGGTGACCCCCTGAGGCGGCAGGTCACTTGGCGGCAAATCGTGCTGACGTCACGGGCCAGGACGGGCGGCAACGTCGGCCGGCAGGAGTCGACTTGTGAAACCTTCGGTGCAGAGCCTCTCGTAAGCGGCGACGACGGCGACCGGGACGTTCTGTTCGATGGCTAGGCCCCAACTGGGGAACACAAGGACGCGTTGCAAGGCGCCCACGATCATGTCGATCACCATGCGGGCGTCCCCGATGGAGTCGGTGTACGCCTCCAGGCTCATCGACGTGGAAGCGCACACCACTTCGACCTCGGGCCAGAGTTTCCGCATCATGGCGTACGAGCGCCGTTCTTCATACGGCTTGCTCACGAGCAGGACGGATGTGGCCGTGATGCCTGCATCGACCAGCACTGCTTTCGTGAACTCGATGTTTTCACCGGTGTTCGTCGCACGCGGCTCCAGCAGGATGGCGGACTCGGGCACCCCGAGCTGCAACGCCCGCTCGCGGTAGTGGATGGCTTCGCCACGCGGCATGCGAACTCGGGTTGTGGGGCTGGTGGAGCCGGTGAACACGATGACCGGTGCCATGCTCCGGTGATACAGATCCGCCGTCACGTCCGCCACGCCGAGGTCATGGCTGCCCAGACCTATGGCCACCGAGCAGGGTCGTAGGTCGTGGTGCATGAAGTGGTAGTCCCACAGAAGTCGGGCATCCGCCCATGCTTGCGCCGAGATCATTTCTGCCCCTCTGCGTCCTGTGCCGAATCCGGAACCTTGAAGTCGTACTCCCACGCGAAGCGCGAGGCAGCGTGGACGCCGATGGCGTACTCGACGACCGTGCCGTCAGCGATATAGGTCGTGCGGTGCAGCTCCATGACGGGCTCGCCCGGCGGCAACTGCAAGAGCTTCGCCTCGTCCGCCGTGGGCACGCGGGCGAACAGAGCCTCTCTCATGTGGTCGATCTCGTATCCCGCGTCGTACAGGACCCTGTAGCCGCCACCACGGCCGGCCGGGCCTGGCGTCGGGTCGACGATGCGTGTGCCTTCGACGTGTTCGGGCCGGTAGTAGCTGGTCAGGGTGTGGGTGGGCTGAGTGCCCTCCTTCACCAAGCGGGCGCGGGCGTACACCGTGGAGCCGACGGGGACGCCGAGGCCTTCAGCGACGACGTCGCTCGCCTCGACGCGACTCACGGTCTGCGTCTGCTCGTTGCGCTTGTACTCGCGCCCTGACGCCACGCGGTCCGCGATGAAAGCGACCTCATCACCATCGCGCCACTTCGCTTTGTCGTATCGGGCGATGCCGAGCCGTTTGAGGGGAGCGCGCGGGCGCACGATCGTGCCGTGGCCGCGCGTCGAGGTCACGAGCCCCTCTGCCTCAAGGGCTTTGTAGGCCTGATGAACGGTCGACTTGGCGCCTTCCCCTGCGTCGACTAGCTCCCTGATCTGGGGCAACTGGGCCCCGGGCGGATAGTCGCCGCGCTTGATCTGCTCTGCGAGCCGGTCGGCCAGTTCCCGCCACTTGGGTGCCACAGCAGAACTCCCTTCGATGCGCCCAAGTGAAGCACAGTCCCAGGACTGTTGACAGTCGCAGGACTGTGCGCCATTGTCTTGCTCAGCGGCTCGCAGTCCTAGGACTGTGAATCGGGAGGGCCTTCTTTGGGCTGCTCCGAAAGGGCGGAGGACGCTGCAAGACCGCCCGTTAAGGCCAGGTAGAACAGGGTTTCGGCCCGTACTGGCGAGGTGGCCCGGCGACCGCGAGCAACGGCCGGAGAGTGCAGACCACGCGTCTGCCTTGCAGTGCTTTCCCCTCTTCAGCGCAGTCCTCATCTGCACGACCGACAGGAGTCGTGATGCATCAACGCCATATCTGGGCGCCGCCGCAATGGACCGGCCGACGGCGCCGTACCGCCCTCGGTCCGTCTCCGTTCCGCAGCGCTTCACGCTGCGGCCGGTTGCCTCTCCGGCCCGTCCGGCCCCGCTTTCTGCGGTGGTCGTACGGGCGGGGGTGCGGGGAGCCGAGACGAGAGGAGCAGGTCTTGCGAAGGATCACCAGCCCCAAGCACCCGAACGTCGACCAGGTCGGCACGGACGTCCAGCACCAGGGCGAGATGCACCGGATCACGGACGTGGGCGGCGGTCAGTTCACGCTCGTGCGACTGCGTGACGGCTACGCCCAGAACGTCAGGATCCGCGACGTCAACGACCCCGACAAGCGCGGCTGACCCACCCACATCACTCAACGGCGCGCGGCCCCGGTGCTGGAACACCGGGGCCGCTTTCGGGCCGCACCAACCTTGCAGGGAGACCACGACCCATGAGCCAGATTACGGTTCTGGACGCCATCACGGCGTTCGCCGACTTCGTCGAGCCGACCGACGCGGAGCTCTCCGCGATCGAGCAGGAGATGCCGCTGATCCTGGCGGACGTCGACCTGATCGACGCGCAGATCATCGCCATGGACCACGCCCCGAACGACGTCGACGCCCGCCGGATCCGCCGGGCCCTGGCCCGCGTCCTCGCCGAACGGGCCAAACTGACCAACCGTGCCGCCGCCACGGCCCCGGCAGGGGGTGCGGCGTGAGCACCCCTGGCATCCGCAAGTCGCTGAGTCGGGCACAGAAGATTGTGCTGACGGCCGCGTTCGTTCCAATGGTCGCCACCGGTGTTGCCGGTGGTGCCGGGACGTTCAGCAACATCAGTGCCGCTTACGGGCGGGGGACCGCGCTCGGTGCGGTCGCTGCCGGTGAGGGTGCCACGGCCGTGCTCGCGCTGGTCCTGCTCGGTCTGACCATGCTGGGACAGTCCTCGCCCCACACGGTCCGCCTCGGCTTATGGGCGCTGCCGGCCGCCGCGGCGGCGATGGCCGCGACCGCGGGCACCGACGCCGGTCACACCATCATCTACGCCGTAACCCCGATGGGCATGTGCGTCTCCGCCGAGGGCGCCGCGTTCCTCGCCCGCCGGATCGTCGTCCACACCAGCGGCCGCGACGCCGAGGCGGAGCGCCGGTCCGCAGGCGTCGTGCAGTCCCTCGCCTACCACCGCGCCCGCGCCGCCAACCACCCCAGCGAAAGGGCGCGCAAGCGGTCGGATCGGGTGTCGTGGCGTCTGGCCCGGCGAGTCGGGACCGGCGACGCGTCGCTCGGATCGAGACTGCTGGACGTCCAGCGCGAGCGCGTCACGACCGGCGCCGACGCCGCGCTCGCCGCGATGTTCACCCCCGCCGCCCTCGATCCCAACCCGATCGAGAACGCGGATGAATCAGTCGAAAATAGTCGAGAACGGTCTACCTCTGACCTGCCTGCATCGAGCGGGCCCACGGTCGTCCTGACCCGGCTCGTGGTGCCCGATCCGGCCCCGGTCGACCTGGGCAAGTCGAGCACCGGCACGAAGCCGATGCCCGCCGTCGTCCCGGCGGTGAAGCCGATCCCGATCGCCCCGGCCCTGGCCCGGCCGATTCCCGCAGTGTCGACCCGGCCGCACCGGGCGACCGGGCGGGTACCGGACGCCGCGAAGACGCCCCGCACCCGGCGCACCTTCGAGCAACTGATGACTGAGGCGCGCAATGCGACAGCCGGTCTGCCCGATCACGAGGTGACCGGGGAGGGCATCCGCCGGACCCTGCACACCTCCCCGGCGAACGCGCGCAAGCTGCGCGACGCCCTGCTCGCCGAACGCGCCACGACCACCACCTCGGTGACACCGTGAACGCCCTCGCCGCACTCGTGGCGGCTGTGCCGCCCGTCCTCGGATGGGCGCTGCACGCCCGGTGGCTGCACCGACGGCTGACCACGGCTCGCCGAGACCCGCTCACCGGGCTGTGGACACGAGATGCGTTCACCCGCCGCGCCCGCCGACTGCTGCGCGACCCGCGCGCGGTCGTCGTGCTGGCGGACGTTGACCACTTCAAACGGGTCAACGACGTGCACGGTCACGCGGCCGGTGACGCCCTGCTGGCCGCGATCGCGGCCCGCCTCGCCCACGGCACCACCCCGGGCGGGGTCGCGGGACGGCTCGGGGGAGACGAGTTCGCAGCCGTGCTCATCGACCGCGACGGCACGGCCGCCGACCGGCTGCACACCCTTACTCGCATCCTGGCCCGACCCGTCGACACCGCCCCCGACATCCACACCACCGTGTCATTGGGGTGGGTGCGGGCCGCCGACCACCCCGGCGACGACCTGTCCGCCCTGCTACGCCGGGCGGACGAAGCAATGTACGCGGCGAAACGCTCGGGACGGTCCGGGCCCCGTCGGGCGGTGCGGCTCGGGCGACTGCTCGGCTCGGTCGCCGGACGCCGGCCCGGACGTCGGGGGGCCGCATGACCACGACAGCCCCAACCTCAGCGCTCAAGAGCTTCAGCTTCGGTGGCGGGGTGCAGTCCACGGCTGCCCTGGTCCTGGCGGCCAAGGGGGAGTTGGACTACCGCACCTTCCTCATGGCCAACGTCGGGGACGACTCCGAGCACCCCGAAACCCTGGCCTACCTGCGCGAGTACGCCATCCCCTACGCCCAAGCGCACGGCCTTGAGCTGGTCGTTCTGGACCGGGTCATGAAGCGCTCGGGTGAGGTCCGCACGCTGTATCAGGACCTCACCCGGGAGGGCTCGCGGTCGCTGAAGATCCCGGTGCGGATGTCGAACGGCGCTCCCGGCACGCGCTCGTGCACGGCCAGCTTCAAAATCAAGGTCGTCGGCGACGAGCTCAAACGCCGCGGCGCCACCAAAGACCATCCGGCCACGGTCGGGATCGGCATCAGCCTGGATGAGATCGGCCGGGCGAACAAGCGGCGTTGTGAGCCGCACGAGCGGATCGAGTACCCGCTGTTGGAGCGCGGAATTCGCCGTATCGACTGCGCCCGGATCATCCGGGATGCGGGTCTGCCGGTGCCGCCGAAGTCGTCGTGCTGGTTCTGTCCGTTCCACCGGCCTGAGACCTGGCATGACATGCGCCGCGACGAACCTGAGCTGTTCGAGCGGGCCTGTCAGCTCGAAGAACTCCTCAACCGCCGACGCGACGAACGCGGCAAGGACCCTGTCTGGCTGACCCGGTTCAACCGGCCGCTGCGCAAGGCGATCCCGGACGGCGTGGACACGCTGCCGTTCGACGAATGGGACTCCGGATGTGACTCCGGCTGGTGCATGACTTGACCACGCCCCCTCGCGCGACCCGGTACGCCTTCCCGCCGTCCCTCGGCAGGCGAATTGCCTGCGGCTTTCCCTCACAACGCCCCGGAGGGTGCGTCATGGAACAGCTCCCCGCACACCGCCCGTTGACGGTCGTCCAGCTCCCGGACGGCCAGCACGTCTACGCCGACCCGGCCACGCTGCCGGTGCAGCAGCCCACCGGCCCGCAGGTCGTCCACATCCACCAGGCGCCCCCGGACCGCACGGTCCAGCGTGTGGCGCTCGGCTCCGGGGTCGGTGCCGGGGCGGTCGCGGCCGGCGTCTACTTCGGCCCGCTGCTCGTCGGCGTGCTCACCGCCATCGCGGCCAACCTCGCGATCCTCGCGCTGCTGGCCGCCGTCATGGCGTGGGGCGTGGTCACGGTCGTCCGGTCGGTGGGCGGCAGCGACGGCAAGGTGGCCGTCAAGCGGTACGGCCGCAAGGCCCGTTGATCCGAAACCCGTAGACGGCCCGCAGGGCTCGCGACCCCCCTCCCGCGTAGGGCAAAAGACCCTCGGGGTCGCGAACGGCCGCGCAGGGTGCCGTGGAGACGCTGCGTGACCCCATTTTCCGCGCCTCTACGCGCGCGTGCGCGTAGGGGCCCCCTCCCCGGAACGGCGCAACTCTGCAACTTCCCAGGTCAGGGGCGGTTGCAGGGGCTCAACCGGTGTTGCCGACGCAACCGGCAGCGCCAACTACCGCAATTCGGGCGGGCCGGTGACGCCACGCAACGGCGCACCGGCCCTTATCCACGTGTCTTTGGAGGACTCTTCGTGGACTGGAAGCAAGCATGGTCGACCACCAGCGCGACGACCAACACAGCGCTGGACGCGCTCGCACCGGTGTGCGCGCCGTTCGCGGCCCGCTGGGACCGCGAGGCGGAGCGCCGGACGTTACTGCGGACCCCGGAGAACCTGAAAGCGCTCATGGCGGCGCAGCGGGAGCACAACTCCGCCCGCTCCACCGCTGTGATGGCGCGCAATCAGCGCAGCGCGGCCCGCAAGGCATCGAACAACCCGTTCTCCACGAACCGCCGGGCCGCACGCACCGCGGACAAGGCCGCACGGCAGCATCACAGCCAGGCGCGGTCGGTGATGAAGGTGGCGCGCAAGAACTACCCGGCCACCCTCACCGCGCGTGCGGTGCAGCTGCATGCCGCGCACGCGGTGCCGGGCGGACTGGCGTCGTGGCTGATGACCGAGGCCACGCACGCGTTCACCGTGTGGCCGGCGTCCGTGTCCGCCGGGCTGATCGGGCTGAACGTCGCAGGACTGTGGCTGGGGCGTCGTCAGCCGTCGGTGCGGCTCGATGACGGGATGAGCGCGGAGGAGCGGCGCCTCGCCTCGCGGCTCGATCCGTCGTTCTGGGTGCAGCACGCTGACGCCCGCGGCTTGTCCGGCACCGTGCCGACCTCGGCCAAGCTCACCCCGGCCGGACTCGTCTCGCACGTGCGCCTGGACGGTCGGTGGACGCCGAAGACGTTCCGCGCGAAGGCGGACGAGATCCGGGCCCTGCTCGGAGCGCGGACCGACCTGCGCATGGAGATCACCTCTGGCAGCCACGGCGACCGCGCCACCATCACCCTGCGCACGCGCAGCGCGGCCGATGGCATCGACCTGTCCGGTTGGCAGCCGGGGGCGCCGTGGGGAGTCGACACGGTCACCGGTGATCCGGTGGTCGTGCCGCTGGGCCGCCGGATGCTAGTCGCCGGCACTTCCGGGTCGGGCAAGTCCTGGTCGACGCGGGCCCTGCTTGCGGAAGCCTCCGAGGCTCCCGATCACCGGCTGATTGTCATCGATCCCAAGCGGGTGGAAGCCCTGAACTGGGAACACCGCGCCCGTACCGCTGTGCGCCGCGACGATGTCCTCGACGTCACCGACGAACTCGTGGAGGAGATGCACGAACGCCTGGACGAGATTCCGCGCGGCAGCGACGTGATCGCGATCAGCCCCGACCGCCCCCGCATCACCGTCTTCGTGGACGAGGGCGCCGAGGTCATCTCCATGGCCAAGTTCAAGGCACCGCGCACCGAGGACGGTCCCGGCACGGACTACGGCCAGATCATGGAGAACTTGCGCACCCTGGCCCGCATGGCCCGCGCCGCCGAAATCATCCTGATCTGGGCCACTCAGAAGCCGACCATGGATGGCAAGAGTCCCGGACTGGACCCGCAGATCAGCGCCCAGATCACCTACCGCGCATCCCTCGCCCTCTCGACGTCCTCAGAGTCCCGGGTCGTCTTCGGGGAGGACGCCACCGAGGACGGATGGCACGCGCACAAGCTGCCCATGCCCGGCGTCGCGATGCTGCGTTCCGGGCCCAAGGCCAGGCCCAACCCCGTCAAGACCCGCGCGTTCTCCCCGGCCGACGTCATCGCCCTGCCCGACCGGCCCATCTGGAAGCGCGGAACATCCAAGCCCGCCGCGAGCCCGCTGCGCTTGGTCAAGGAGCCGGCCACCCCGGCCGCCGACGACGCCCCGGTGTCCATCGGTGCGGAGACGAACCGGGACCGGGTCCTGCGGGCCGTGCACGAGGGTGCTCGCACCCTGCGGGACGTCACCGACCGGACCGGCATCAACAAGGGCACCGTCTCCCGCGAGATCAAGGCACTCACCGTCGCGGGAGCCGTCCGTAAGAGCGACGACGGCATGTTCCTGCCCGGCCAGGAAGCAGCCTGACCACTCCCGCCCGACCGAACGACAACGGCGGCCCCCTTCCGCCAAGAACCGGGGCCGCCGCCAATCCACCCGCCCTCAACAGACCTGTGGAGGTCTCCCAGCATGACCCAACCGACCGACGTTCGGCGAGAGCACCTGACTGTTGCTCTCGCCCTGGCAGCCACCGGCGTGCCCGTACTGCCGTTACGAGCTGGGAAAGTGCCATTCGGCAACTGCCGCACCTGCGCGAAGAACGCGTGCGGCGGCCGGCCGAACATGAAACACCCGGGCCCCTGCCACTGCCCGGCGCCCTGCCACGCATGGGCCGCCGCCACGACCGACCCGCACGTCCTCACCTCGCCCGCGTGGACCGCGGCATGGCGCACCGCCGTGTCCGTCGCCTACCACCCTGGCGGCGGCGACCTCACCGTCGTCGACCTCGACACTGCCGACGCCATCGCATGGGCCCGCGCCACCCTGCCCGCCACACAGACCGTGCCGACAACTCGGGGGGAACACTGGATCTACCAGGGCGTCATGCAGTCCGCCAATGCCGTGCGGCCCGGCGTGGACGTCAAGTCGTCCATGCAGTACGCGCGGTGGCTCGGGCCCGGCACTGGCACCATGACGGCGCTGCCGGACGTCGTCCGTGCGCTGACCGTGAAGGGCCCCTCGCCGGTCCGACCGGTGGCCGTCGCCGAGCCCGCGCGAGTCGGGGGCGGGAAGTGCCCTCACCGCACATCGACCTACCTGGAACGTGGCGTCGCCATGGCGGAACAGCGCATCACCAAGGCCCGCGCCGCGGTGCACGCCACCGTCTACCGGACCTTCCTCGCGGTGCTGTCCACGCACGGCCGGTGCGGCTGCCTCACCGACACCCACGTCAACCGGCTGTTCATCGCCGCGCAGGCCAAGGGCGAGACCCTCCGGCACTGCACGGATGCGTGGACCAACGCCCTGACCACGCTGGGACTGTGACCGTGTCCGACGACGAGAAGAGCCCCGCCCGGCAGGTCATCACGGACTACGCCCAGTCCCACTTCCGGTACTTCCGCACCGTGGACGGGACCGTGTACGCGCAGCGCACCGGCCACCCCGTGGCCCGCCCGATCCGCTCCCAGGGCACGACCGGGAGCCACCGCCAGGAACTCATGGTCGGCCTCTTCCGCGACGGGGTCGGCGTCTTCAACGGAACCGCCCTCAAGGAGGCGTTGGACTTGATCGAGGCACTCGCCCTCACCGAGCAGGTACAGCCCACCCACATCCGCGTCGCCCCCGGATTCGACGGAGCCACCTGGCTCGACCTCGGCCGCGACGACGGCCGGTCCGTCCGCATCCACCCCACCGGCTGGGACATCCGCATCCCCGACCCCGAAGAGGTGTGCTGGCGGCGCACCCAGCTCACCGGGGAACTCCCCCTGCCCGCCAAGGACACCGACGGCAAGGGCATCGACCTGCTGATGCGGCTGTGCAACTTCGCCGACGCCAAGACCGAGGCCCTGGCCATCGCGTGGCTCATCGGCTGCCTCGGGCCGTCCGTACCCGTCCCGGCCCCGTTCCTCACCGGCCCGCAGGGCGCCGGCAAGTCGACCGGCGGGCGGATGCTCGTGCGGATCATCGAGGGTATGACCGGCGATCTGCGGCGGGCGCCCAAGGACGAGGAGAACATGATCACGGCGGTGGCGGCCGGGTGGATCACCGCCCTGGACAACCTCTCCCACCTGCCCCCGGACCTGTCCGACCTCATGTGCTGCGTCATCACCGGGGCCGAGAGCATCAAGCGCGCGCTGTTCACCGACGGCGATGTCGTCCGCTCCCGCTACCGCCGCCCGATGCTGCTGACCGGCATCGACGTCGGCGTCATCCGCCCCGACCTCGCCGAACGACTCCTCACCCTGCGTCTGGAACGCCCCCGGGTACGGCGCACCGAAGCGGAGCTGTGGGCGGAGTACGCCGAGATCCTGCCCGTCGTCCTCGGCTCCCTGCTCGACCTGACCGTCAAGGTCCGCGCCGTACAGGCCGAGACCCCGACCGATCTGCGCATGGCCGACTTCGCCCACCTGTGCGCCCAGCTCGACACCGCCACCGGCTTCGGGACGCTGGAGGCATACCGGGCCAGCCTGGACGACCTCAACGACGACGTGATCGAGGGCGATCTCCTGGCCCAGACGGTCCTCAAGCACGCCGCCGAACTCACCCCGGGCACGCAAGAGCGGATGACGTCGGCGGAATGGCTACACGCCCTGACCGCCCTCTACAGCGGCGAGGAATGCCGCCCCCTGCCCAAGGGCTGGCCCACCACCGGCAAGGTCCTCTCCGACCGGCTGCGGCGCATCCAGCCCACCCTGGCCGCGCGGGGCGTCCTGGTCGACTGGGGCCGCACCAGCGCCGCCCGCTACATCGAACTCAGCCGCCAGGCCCCGCCCCCGCCGCCCGCGCAGCAGACCGCGTTCTGACCGCACGCCCGGACAGGCGGACAAGCAAGAGGAGCACGCCACGCCGGGTGGGTGCTCCTCTTGCTGTTCGGCGGCGGCAGCCGCCCTGCACGGGTCGCGCCGCGAAGCGGCCCGTTCTTCAAGCCCTGAACAGGACGTAAAGACCTGCAGACACCACCCCTTCTTTTTCCTAAGTAGGGAAGATCTGCGTCACTGCGTCACCACGGGCCCGACAGACGGCCGCTGACCTGCGGCGACAGCGGTGACGCAGACGGCGAATCCTGCGTCATTCCGCGTCATCAGCGTCACCCCGTGACGAGCGTCCGTGTCATCGGTGACGCAGGGCCCGTCCCGCTGCGTCACCGGAACCCGCAGGTCAGAAGCCTGATTGACGCACGTGACGCGGTGACGCAGAAATCCCAGCTTCGGACAGATACGCACGCACCCAACGCGTGGAGGACTCATTGAGCGCATCCGCTCTCTCTACGACCGACCCTCGCGCGGCCCTCCGGGGTGGCCTCCCGGACCGCTACCTCACCCCTGACGACATCGCCGACATGTTCGGAGTGCCGCTCGAAACCGTCTACCAGTGGCGCAGGAAGCGCACCGGACCGCCCGCGTTTCGGATCGGCAAGCACCTCCGCTACGACCCGGCCGACGTGCGCGCCTACGTCGTACAGCGCAAGCGCGACTGCCAGGGCGCCGCGTAGACAACCACCTTCCCCCCAAGACAGCAGGGAGAGCCGCTACGCCCGGCTCTCCCTGTTGCATGTCGAGAGGACCGCCGCCGCATGGCCGGCCACATCCAAGACCGCTGGTACAAGACCGAGACGGCACTCAACGGCAAGACGATCAAGACAAGGAGCGACCGGTACGGGACGGGCTTGCGCTACCGGGCGCGCTACGTTGCGCCGGATGGGAGCGAGCGCAGCAAGTCGTTCCCTGACAAGCAGAAGCGACTCGCGGAAGCATGGCTGACTCAGATCGCGGCTGACATGACCCGTGGCCAGTACGTCGACCCGTCCTCGGGCAAGGTGACGTTCAAGGAGTTCGCCACGCAGTGGCTGGCATCCCAGACCACGGACCCTTCCACCATCGTGAACATGGAGCTGCGGTTCCGGCTGCACGCCTTCCCCTACATCGGCTCTCGCTCCATGAGCGCGTTTCAACCCGCCCACATCCGCACGTGGGCACGGGCCCTTGCCGACTCCGGGATGGCAGCGTCGTATCAGCGGACCGTCTTCGCGAACGTCTCCGCGGTGTTCGCCGCCGCTGTGGACGACGGCATTCTGGTCCGGAACCCTTGTCGCGCAGGATCGGTGCGGGCCCCCAAGCTGGACCGGCGGAAGCTCAAGCCGTGGACGCATGATCGGGTGGTCGCGGTCCGGGGCGGACTTCCGAGGCAGTACGCGCCGATCGCCGACGTCGGGGCCGGATGTGGCTTGCGGCAAGGTGAGATCTTCGGGCTCGCTGTCGACGAAGTCGACTTCGTCGGGGGAGTCGTCCACGTGGTGCGGCAGGTCAAGCTGATCGGCCCGCAGATGGTGTTCGCCCCGCCCAAAGGCGGCAAATTGCGTGACGTCCCGCTGCCCGACGTGGTCTCGGACGCGCTCGCCGCTCACATCACCCGGCGGTCACCCATCGACGTCACGTTGCCGTGGAAGACCCCGGAGGGGCCGCCGGTCACGGCCAAGCTGCTGTTCTACTCACGGGAGCGGAAAGCGCTGAACAGGAACTACTTCAACGCGTACCTGTGGAAGCCCGCCCTGATCGCGGCCGGCGTCATCCCGGAGCGGGCCCCGGGGGAGCGGTTCGAGCCGTCGCGAGAGCACGGCATGCACGCCTTGCGGCACTACTACGCGTCGGTGCTGCTGGACTCGGGAGAGAACATCAAGGCTCTGGCCGAGTACCTCGGTCACTCCGACCCGGGATTCACGCTCCGGACGTACACGCACCTCATGCCGAACAGCCAGGACCGTGCCCGCAAGGCCATCGACGCGGCATTCGGCGTGCAGGGTGCGGCTAGCCCGCGCGGCGGCCCGGCGTAAGCCGTCGGCAGCCGTTCGCGGTGCGGGGCCCGAAACAGGCCGTCGGCCGTGCTCCTCCCAGGAAGGAAGAACACGGCCGACGGCCCACACACGGCCCAGGGGAGCGGAAACCCGCTCTGACCTGGGGCGATATCACACGTCGAAGTACAGCTCGAACTCGTGCGGGTGCGGGCGCAGCTGGAGCGGGGCGATCTCGTTCGTGCGCTTGAAGTCGATCCACGTCTCGATCAGGTCGGACGTGAAGACGTCGCCCGCGAGCAGGAACTCGTGGTCGCGCTCCAGCGAGTCGAGGACGGCCGGGAGCGAGGTCGGGACCTGGGCCACGCCCGCGTGCTCCTCGGGAGCCAGCTCGTACAGGTCCTTGTCGATCGGCTCGGCCGGCTCGATCTTGTTCTTGATGCCGTCCAGGCCCGCGAGCAGCAGCGCGGAGAACGCCAGGTACGGGTTGCCGGAGGAGTCGGGCGCGCGGAACTCGACGCGCTTGGCCTTCGGGTTGGAGCCGGTGATCGGGATGCGCATGGCCGCGGAGCGGTTGCGCTGCGAGTACACCAGGTTGATCGGCGCCTCGAAGCCCGGGACCAGACGGTGGTACGAGTTCACCGTCGGGTTGGTGAAGGCCAGCAGCGACGGCGCGTGCTTGAGGATGCCGCCGATGTAGTAGCGGGCCATGTCCGACAGACCCGCGTAACCGGCCTCGTCGTAGAACAGCGGGGAGCCGCCGCTCCACAGCGACTGGTGGACGTGCATGCCCGAGCCGTTGTCACCGAAGATCGGCTTCGGCATGAAGGTCGCGGTCTTGCCGTTGCGCCAGGCGACGTTCTTCACGATGTACTTGAAGAGCTGGAGGTCGTCGGCCGCGGCGAGCAGCGTGTTGAACTTGTAGTTGATCTCGGCCTGGCCGGCGGTGCCCACCTCGTGGTGCTGACGCTCGACCTGGAGGCCGGAGGCCGCCAGCTCAAGGGAGATCTCCGCGCGCAGGTCGGCGAAGTGGTCGACCGGCGGGGTCGGGAAGTAGCCGCCCTTGTAGCGGACCTTGTAGCCGCGGTTGTCCTCCAGCGCGCCGGTGTTCCAGGCGCCCGCCTCGGAGTCGATGTGGTAGAAGGACTCGTTCTCCGAGGTCTTGAACCGCACGCTGTCGAAAACGTAGAACTCGGCCTCGGGGCCGAAGTACGCGGTGTCCGCGATGCCGGTCGACGCGAGGTAGGCCTCGGCCTTCTTCGCCACGTTGCGCGGGTCACGGGAGTACTGCTCGCCCGTGATCGGGTCGTGGATGAAGAAGTTGATGTTGAGGGTCTTGTCCCGGCGGAAGGGGTCGACGCGAGCCGTCGACAGGTCCGCGCGCAGCGCCATGTCGGACTCGTGGATGGCCTGGAAGCCACGGATCGACGAGCCGTCGAAGGCGAGCTCCTCGTCCGGGTCGAACGCCTCGACGGGCAGCGAGAAGTGCTGCATGACACCCGGCAGGTCGCAGAAACGGACGTCGACGAACTTGACGTCCTCGTCCGCGATGAACTTCTTGGCCTCGTCGGCGTTCTGGAACATCCAGCTCCTCCTACTCCCGACCGTCCTGCCGGGGTGGTAGTTCGTGCGTGCGGCCAGTGCGGTGGCACACGGTGGCCTCGACACTAGGGATGGGTGATTTCTCCGGCGTGACCCGTTTGTTTCGCAGAAGTTAACCGGGTCCGGTTCCACCGTAGTCCCTGAGTACCCCGCCGTCCCGCGGTCGTATCCGGGCGCAGTACCGTGGGCGGGTGGACAACAGGCAAGCAATCGGATCGTGGCTCTCCGGGCCGCGGGCGGCCATGGAAGAAGCGGGCGGCGACTTCGGATACCGGGGCGAGCAGCTCGGCCTGCCGGAGGAGGGGCCCGGCTCGATCGCCCGCCCCGGACGGCGGCTCGGCGCCATCGCGGTGGACTGGGGCCTGTGCTTCTTGATCGCATACAGCCTGGTCACGGACGGCTATGACCCGCGTACCACCGGCAACTGGACGCTGCTCGTCTTCTTCGTCCTCGGTGTGCTGACGGTCGGCACGGTCGGCTCCACCCCCGGCAAGCGTCTCTTCGGGCTGCGGGTGATCACGCTGGAGACCGGCACGGTCAACCCGCTGCGCGCCCTGCTGCGCACCGCCCTGCTGTGCCTCGCCGTCCCGGCCCTGATCTGGGACCGCGACGGCCGAGGACTGCACGACCGGCTGGCCCGCACGGTCGAGGTGCGCATCTAGCACCTCCCGGAACGGCAAGAACGAGCAAGAACGAGAAGGCAAGAACAAGAAGGGGCGCCCGGAGTGGTCCGGGCGCCCCTTCTTCGTCTTCTTCGTCGCAGGTCGTCGTACGGGGATCCGCACGCGGTGGCTCAGCGGCCGTTCGCTCCGCCCCTCGGCAGGCGCATGCCCTTCGGCATCGGACCCTTGGGCAGCGGCATGTTGCTCATCAGGTCGCCCAGCGCGCGCAGCCGGTCGGTGGTCGCGGTGACCTGCGGGCCGGTCAGCACGCGCGGCAGCTTCAGCATGGTCGTGCGCAGCTTCTTCAGCGGGATCTGGCCCTCGCCGTTGCCGACGATCACGTCGTGCACCGGCACGTCGGCGACCACGCGGTTCATCTTCTTCTTCTCGGCCGCCAGCAGGGACTTCACCCGGTTCGGGTTGCCCTCGGCGACCAGCACGATGCCGGCCTTGCCGACCGCCCGGTGCACCACGTCCTGGCTGCGGTTCATCGCCACCGCGGGGGTGGTAGTCCAGCCCCGGCCGATGTTGTCCAGCACGGCCGCCGCCGCGCCCGGCTGGCCCTCCATCTGGCCGAAAGCGGCCCGCTCGGCCCGGCGCCCGAACACGATCGCCGTCGCGAGGATGGCGAGCAGGAGGCCCAGGATGCCGAGATAGATGGGGTGACCGATCAGAAAACCGATCGCGAGAAAGACACCGAAGGTGATGATGCCGACAGCCGCGAGTACAAGACCGATCTTCTTGTCGGCCTTGCGGGTCATCTTGTACGTCAGAGCGATCTGCTTCAGTCGCCCGGGGTTCGCGGCGTCCGCCGCGTTGTCCTTCCTCGCCATGCCACGAAGTCTACGTGTCCCCCGGGGCGGCCACGACGGCAGTGCCCGCAGAGCGGGCGGAAGGGGCGTTCGGGGACGTCAGGAACGCGCGGACAGGGTCTCCTCCAGGACGCGCTCGGTCTCCGACCGGTCCTTGGCGCGACGGCGGTCCTCCAGGACCGAGGTCCAGGCGTTGCGGCGGGCGGTGCGCTGACCACCGCTCATGAGCAACGACTCGACCGCGCGCAGGGCGCTGGTGAAGGACGGAATCGCTGTGGCGTGTACGGGCGCGGCCTGCATCGTGGATAGTCCCCTCGGTAGGTCACCGGGGCCCGGATTTCGGGCTACTACGGGTTCATCGCGGGTCTACGTGGTGTGACACCAGCGTCACTGATTGGTGTTACCAGGGCATGACCGACCGGTCAAACGGTCGTGAAACCTTGATGCGCGGGTCCGAACGGCGGACGCGGCCCCGACGGCGCCCTCATCTGCGAGGACGGTCGGGACCGCGTCGAATCGGCCGTTACTGGCCAGTAGTAACTTGTGCGTGAGTTCACACGCTTGTCTCGCGCCCATTCGGGGCACGATCGCCGGCACTCCGTCAGACGGCCTGCGTGGCGATGTATGCTCCGCGCTTCTCGACGGCCATCTGGTACAGCCGGCCCGCCCGGTACGAGGAACGGACCAGCGGGCCCGACATCACACCGGAGAAGCCGATCTGCTCGGCCTCGTCCTTCAGCTCGACGAACTCGTGCGGCTTCACCCAGCGCTCCACCGGGTGGTGGCGCACGGAGGGGCGCAGGTACTGCGTGATGGTGATCAGCTCGCAGCCGGCCTCGTGCAGCTGCCGCAGCGCCTCGCTGACCTCCTCGCGGGTCTCGCCCATGCCGAGGATCAGGTTGGACTTGGTGACCAGGCCGTAGTCGCGCGCGGCGGTGATCACCTTCAGGGAGCGCTCGTAGCGGAAGCCGGGGCGGATCCGCTTGAAGATGCGCGGGACCGTCTCGACGTTGTGCGCGAAGACCTCGGGGCGGGCGGAGAAGACCTCGGCCAGCTGCTCGGGGACCGCGTTGAAGTCGGGGGCGAGCAGTTCGACCTTGGTGCGGCCGGCCTCGCGCCCGGCGGTCTGCGCGTGGATCTGGCGGACCGTCTCGGCGTACAGCCAGGCGCCGCCGTCCTCCAGGTCGTCGCGGGCGACGCCGGTGATGGTGGCGTAGTTCAGGTCCATGGTGACCACGGACTCGCCCACGCGGCGCGGCTCGTCACGGTCGAGCGCCTCGGGCTTGCCGGTGTCGATCTGGCAGAAGTCGCAGCGCCGGGTGCACTGGTCGCCGCCGATGAGGAAGGTCGCCTCGCGGTCCTCCCAGCACTCGTAGATGTTCGGGCAGCCGGCTTCCTGGCAGACCGTGTGCAGGCCCTCGCTCTTCACGAGGTTCTGCATCTTCGTGTACTCGGGACCCATTTTCGCCCGGGTCTTGATCCACTCGGGCTTGCGCTCGATGGGGGTCTGGGCGTTCCGGACCTCCAGGCGCAGCATCTTGCGTCCGTCGGGTGCGACTGCGGACACATCGGCTCCCTGCTGATTGCTTTGAGTAGTCTTCGAATCTTCGGCGTACACCAGCGTACGCCTCGTGTTTGCCGGGCTCTGCCCGCCCGTGAGGCCAACCCCTCGGCCTCCGGTCGCATTCCCGGTCAGGCGGTCGCCTTCTCGATCTCGCGCGGCCTGAGGTCCGCGTTGCCCAGGACGTCGGCCAGGTGCCGTTCGGCCACCGGCAGCACCTCCTCGATGGTGAGGGCGCGGCCCAGCTCGTGGGCGAGGGAGGTCACACCGGCGTCGCGGATGCCGCACGGGATGATCTTGTCGAAGCTGGATGTGTCCGGGTTCACGTTGAGGGCGAAGCCGTGCATGGTGACGCCCTTGGCGACCCGGATGCCCATGGCGCAGATCTTGCGGTCCTCGCGGCGCTGGCCGGCGTTGGAGGGCGCGTACTCCGGGCCGTCGAGGCGGGGGTCGAACTCCTCGTCGGTCAGCCGCGGGTCGAAGTCCAGGGAGAGGCCGCCGAGCGACGGGCGCTGCTCCACCGGGTCGCCCAGCACCCACACGCCCGCCCGGCCCTCGACCCGGCTGGTCTCGACGCCGAACTCGGCGCAGACGCGGATCATCGCGTCCTCCAGGCGGCGCAGGTGGGCGACGACGTCGACCGGGCGCGGCAGCTTCTGGATGGGGTAGCCGACGAGCTGGCCCGGACCGTGCCAGGTGATCTTGCCGCCGCGGTCCACGTCGACCACCGGGGTGCCGTCCAGGGGGCGCTCGTTGTCCGCCGTGCGCCGTCCGGCCGTGTAGACGGGCGGGTGCTCCAGGAGCAGCACGGTGTCGGGGATCTCGTCGGCGAAGCGGGCCGTGTGCACCCGGCGCTGCTCGTCCCACGCCTCCTGGTACTCGACGGCGTCCGCGCCGAACCCCATACGGACGAACCGCAACTCACTCACGGCAAGCGCCTCCCTAGAAGGTCGTAAGGCACGAAACGTGCCTACGCCACTGTACGTCCGACCGAATCCCGTCAGCCGCACGGCCAATCCTCACACGATCGGATGAATGAACGTCGAGATGTGCGATCGACTGCTTACGCTCAGCTACATTCGCGCCGTTCACGAGCCCATTTGGGCTGCTCACAGGCAATCCGGGCAACGCTGGGCCCAGCGAGGCCCGAAAGGCAGGAGACCGCACCGCAGATGACGGACCGACCCGCGCAGCGCACTCCCAACCGCCAGCTCGCCGCGCTCATCGCAGAAGCGGGGTTCTCCAACGCAGGTCTCGCCCGTCGCGTGGACCAGCTCGGTCTCGAGCACGGGCTCGACCTGAGATACGACAAGACCTCCGTGACCCGCTGGCTGCGCGGACAGCAGCCCCGGGGCACCACGCCCGCCCTGATCGCCGAGGTGTTCACCCGCCGGCTGGGGCGCCGGCTCTCCGCCCAGGAACTCGGCCTGGACGCCTGCGCCCCGGTGTACGCGGGCCTGGAGTTCGCGGGCACGCCCGAGGAGGCCGTCGACATCGTCAGCGGGCTGTGGCGCAAGGACTCCGGCAGCCACGCCGAGCTGCGCAAGATCGCGTTCACCCCGGCGGGGCTCGTCGTGCCCAGCCGGGACTGGCTGATCGGCCGGGCCGACGAACGGGTCGCCCGCGGTGAACCGCCCGCCCGGGTGCCGGCCCAGGTCGCGGCCCAGCTGCCGGGGCAGGTGACGGCCCAGGTCCGCGCCGCCGTGCCGAGGCCGACGCTCTCGCCCGAGCAGCAGGGACCCGCCGCCCGGCGGCGCGGCCAGAGCGAACGCGGACCCGGCCAGCGCGTCAGCGGCGGCGACATCGCCGCACTGCGCTCGGTGGGCGAGCTGTTCCGCACCCTCGACGACGCCTACGGCGGCGGCCACGCCCGCCAGGCACTGGTGCGCTATCTGGAACACGAGTGCGAGCCGATGCTGCGGGGCGTCTACGGCGAGCAGACCGGCCGCCGGCTGTTCGCCGCGGCCGCCGATCTGACCCGGCTGGCCGGCTGGACCTCGTACGACATCGCCGCGCACGGACTCGCCCAGCGCTACTTCGTGCAGGCGCTGCGGCTGGCCCAGGCGGCCGGGGACCGGGCGTACGGCTCGTACGTCCTGGTGACCATGAGCCGCCAGGCCGTCTATCTGGCGCACGGGCGCGAGGCGGTGCAGCTCGCGCGGGTCGCCCAGCAGGGGGTGGGCACCAGCGCCCCGCCGGTCCTCCAGGCGCTGCTGCACGCGGTCGAGGCCCGCGCGCACGGCGTGTTGGGCGAGGTGCGCGCCTGCACCGCCTCCCTGGTACGGGCCGAGCGGGCCCTGGAGGCGGCCCGGCCCGGGGACGAGGTGCCGTACTGGGCACGGTTCTTCGACGAGGCGCAACTCGCCGACGAGTTCGGGCACTGCCACCGGGACCTCCAGCAGTTCCGGGCCGCAGCCCAGCACGCCGAGCGCTCCCTGCAACTGCGCGCCCCCTCCTTCGCCCGCAGCCGGGTGTTCTGCCGGATCGTGCTCGCCACCGCCCGGCTCGGCCTCGGCGAACTCGACCAGGCCTGCCAGCTCGGTGCCGAGGCCGCCGGGCAGGCGGCGGAGATGCGGTCGGTGCGGGCCGTGGAGTACGTACGGGACTTCGAGCGGCGGCTGGAGCCGTACAAGGACGCGGCACCGGTGCGCGGGTACCGCGACAAGGTGGCCGTCGCCCTCGGGTGAGCGGGCGGACACCGGGACGAGCCGGCCGCCGCCCCCGAGGTGCGCGGGGCGGCGGCCGGTCGGCCGGTCGGGCGAGCGGGCGAGCGGGCGGCGGCCCGGCCGGTTCAGGCCGGTTCAGGCCGCCGTGCGCAGCGGCTCCGCCGTGTGCATCGGTCCCGTCGCGCCCAGGTCCGCCAGGATCGCCGCCGAGGCCCGTCGGCCCGAGTGCAGCGCTCCCTGCACGGTGCTGGTGTCGCGGTGGTCGCCGCACACGTACAGCCCCGCCAGCAGCCGTACCGCCCGGCGCAGGTCGTGCGGCGGGCGCATCGCGGGCACCGCGTCGGCGCAGTGGTGCACGGCGAGGGTCTCCCAGCGCGCGGTGGAGGTGCCGTACAGCCGCGCCAGATGGATCCGCACGGCGGTGTCGAGGTCGGGCGGCGGGGGGCCCAGCACCGTGGACGACACCAGCGCCCGGCCCGCCGGGGCACGGCTGGGGTCGACCTGGCTGACCACCGCGGTGTGCGCGACGGGGCCGCCGCGGTCGGCGTCCAGCAGCAGGGACGCGCCGGTCTCCGGCGGCTCGTCGGTGGCGTGGTGGACGACCGTCACCGGGTGGAACTCCGGTACGCGCAGACCGGGCAGCAGTTCGG
This sequence comes from Streptomyces adustus, assembly GCF_009377175.1. Lineage (GTDB taxonomy): Bacteria > Actinomycetota > Actinomycetes > Streptomycetales > Streptomycetaceae > Streptomyces > Streptomyces adustus. The sequence goes on along the minus strand of NZ_VJZD01000068.1, from coordinate 12,013 downwards.
CGGCGCTGCGCGCGTCGGTGGCCACCAGCACGGCGCGGCAGCGGAACACCCCGTGCTCCGCGGTGGTCACCGCGTTCGTGGCGACCGAGGTGACCCGCACCCCGGTGTGCAGGGCGCCCGGCGGCAGGGCCCGTGCGAGCAGTTCGGGCAGGGCCTCGGCGCCGCCCTCGGGCAGGCACAGCCGGCCCGAGGCGAAGGCGCGCAGCGCCAGGTCCGCGCACCTGCTGGAGGAGGTCAGGTCCGGGTCGCACAGCAGGGCGGCGAGCAGCGGGCGCAGGAAGCCGTCGACCGTCCGGGCGGGCACACCGCGGGCGGCGAGGGCGAGGCCCGCCGGGGCCTCGGGGCGCGACAGCAGCCGTTCGAGGGGCGTGTGCGCGATCCGGGTGAGCGCGGCGCCGAGCCGGGCCTGGTCGACGGCGGTCCCCAGCGGGGCGCCCGCCCGGGCCCGGGGCACGGACGCGCCCCGCGAGGAGCCGCCACGGGGCCGGGGCAGCGGCCTGGGCAGGGCGGCGGGCGGCCTGGGGGCGCTTGCGAGGGCGCGCACAGCATGGAGTGCGCCCCTTGCGCTCCCTCCGCCCGCCGGTGCGCCCGCCCGGCGCCGACGGCCGTCGCTGTGCAGCAGGACGCCAGGGGCGAAGGGGCGCAGGACGAGCCCGTCGAGCCCGGGGGTGCGGCTCAGTTCGGGGTATGCCGTGTTCAGCAGCTGTCCGATCCGGTCCAGCCGGAAGCCGTCGACCTTCTCGGTCGACATGCGGCCGCCCGGACAGGGGGCGGCCTCCAGGACTGCGGTCGTGATTCCTGCGCTGGTCAGCCGATGTGCCGCCGTGAGGCCGGCGATGCCGGCTCCCACGACGACGACGTCTGCCTGGTACGCGGGCTCAAGCACGTGCCCCTCCTCGAGGTTGCGCGGCCGGTGGAGACGTCATGCCCCCAACGGGCGTCCGGGATGCCCGAGTTCGGATCGAGGTTAGGGCGGTGATCGGTCAACGGCAGTCGCGCATGGGCAGGGCACGGTCGCACAGCGGTCGCATACGGTCGGCGCCGGGATCAGGCCGCCCGGATCGTGTCCTCGATCCCCGGAAACGCAAAGGCGAACCCTGATTCCAACAGTCGCCTGGGAACCACCCGTTGGCTGCCCAGCACCTCTCCGGCCAGCTCCCCGAGGGCCGTCCGCAGCACCGCCTGCGGCACCGCGAAGAAGGTCGGCCGGTTCAGCACGCGCCCCATCGCCGCGGTGATCTCACGGTTGGTCAGCGGCTGCGGGGCGGTCAGGTTGAACGGCCCCGACAGGTCCTCGCGCGCGAGGAGGTGCCGGAGCGCGGCCACCTCGTCGTGCAGCGCGATGTACGACCAGTACTGCCGCCCGTCGCCCATCCGCCCCCCGAGCCCCGCCCCGAACAGCGGGAACAGCCGCTGCCAGGCCCCGCCCCCGCGCGCCACCACCAGCCCGGTCCGCGCGAACACCGTTCGCACGCCCGCCTCCCGCGCGGGCGCCGCGGCCGCCTCCCACTCCACGCACAGCTCGGCCAGGAAGCCGCGCCCGGCCGGCGCGTCCTCGTCGACGATCCGGTCCCCGGTCTCCCCGTAGAAGCCGATCGCGCTGCCGTTGACGAACACGCGCGGCGGCCGGTCCAGCGCGGCCACCGCCTCCGCCAGCGCCGCCGTGCCCAGCACCCGGCTGTCGTGGATCTCCTTGCGGCGCGCCGCCGTCCAGCGCCGGTCGCCGACCCCGGCGCCCGCCAGATTGACCACGGCGTCGCAGCCGTCGAGCCCGGCCGTGTCCACGTACCGCCCTCCGGGATCCCAGCAGACCTCGTGTCCGCCCCGGGCCGCACGGCGCACCAGCCGCACCACCTCGTGCCCGTCCGCGGTCAGGGACCGCACCAGGGCACCGCCGATCAGACCGGAGGCGCCGGCCACCGCGATTCGCTTGCGTTCCATACCGACCATCCTCACCGGTCGAACCGGCGAAAGCCCATGACACGACCTGCCGTTACCGTCCGGGGTGCCCTCCGGACGCCGTACGGGCCCCGGTACCCCGCGTCGTAGGCTGCCCCCATGCCGGTGCCCGAGATACGCCCTGCCCTGTTCGACGTACGCCTGGCCACGCTCGACGACGAGGAGACCCTCGGCCGTCTCGACCGCGCGGTCTGGTCGTACCTGCACGCGGTCAGCGCGCCGCCGCGGCAGCCCTACGAGCCGTTCTTCACCGAGCGCACCGGTCCCCGGGACCATCTGGTCGCCGAACTCGACGGCCGGGTCGTCGGCTACATCCGCCTGGGCCTGGCCACCTCGCTCGCCTCGAACGCGCACGTCCGCCAGATCCGCGGCCTCGCCGTCGCCGAGGAGGCCCGCGGCCGGGGCGTCGGACGCGCGCTGCTGCGCGCCGCCGTGGCGGAGGCCCGCCGTCAGGGCGCCCGGCGGATCAGTCTGCGCGTCCTCGGGCACAACACGGCGGCCCGCGCGCTCTACGCCTCCGAGGGCTTCGTGGTGGAGGGCGTGCAGCCCGAGGAGTTCTTCCTGGGCGGGGAGTACGTCGACGACGTACTGATGGGCCGCCCGCTGTGACGCCCGGGCCGTGATCGGCGTGCGCGCAGGAGCGCTGGGGCCGTGTCCGGCGTGCGCGCCCTGACGTTCACGGCGCGTTCGGCGTGCGCGCCGTGACACCCAGGGCGCATGTTCAGCGTGCGCGCCGTGACACCCAGGGCGCATGTCCGGCGCGCGCGCCGGGGCGCTCAGGACGTGATCAGTTCGCCGGTGTCCACGGGTGACGTCGAGTGCGCCGCGCGTTCGGCGTCGGAGGCGACCTCGGCCGCCGTCAGCACATAGCCGGTCTCGTGGTCCGAGGTGGAGCGGGCGAAGACGACACCGAACACCCGCCCGTCGGTGGTCAGCAGCGGGCCGCCGGAGTTGCCCGGCCGCACGGTCGAGCGGATCGAGTAGATCTCCCGGGTGACGGTGGAGTCGTTGTAGATGTTCCGGCCGGTCGCCTTCATCCGGTTGGCGACCGTCGCCGCCTGGAGGTTCAGGTCGCCGTCCTGCGGATAGCCCGCGACCACCGCCGCCTCGCCGCGCCCGGCCTCGTCGTCGAGGCTCAGCACGGGGGCACGCAGACCGGGCACGTACAGCACCGCCACGTCCTTGTCCGGGTCGAACAGCACCACCCGGGCCCGGTACGACTGCCCGACGCCGCCGACGCGCACGCTCGGGCGGTCGATGCCGGCCACCACGTGCGCGTTGGTCATCACATGCTCCGCCGCGTACACGAAGCCGCTGCCCTCGCGGCCCTGGTCGCCGGAGGATCCCTCGATCTTCACCGTGCTCAGCTCGGCCGCACGGGTCGCGCGCGGGGTGACGTTGTCGCCCGAGGGCTCGGCCACCTGGGCGGTCGATTCGTTCTCGAACGGGTTGAAGACCTGCGGGAAGCCCGCCTGGGTCAGCGCGGACGTGGCGTTCGAGAACCAGGTCGGAGTGGTGTCCGGCATCACCCGCTGCACGCCGCCGAGCAGCGCCGAGTCCCGGATCGCCGTCGTCACCAGCGGGGACGAGGACGCGCCCAGGACGCTCGCGGCCACCCACGCCACGAGCAGCACGGCGACCGTGTTCGCCGCGGCCCCGCCGATCCCGTCCGGCACCCGCAGCGGTCCCCGGTCCAGTTCCCGTCTCAGCTTCCGTGCCAGCCGCCCGGCCAGCTCGTGCCCCACCGCCGCGGGCACCAGCACCGTCAGCACCGCGGTGATCGTCGCCGCCGTCGTCCCCGGCGTCACCAGGTTCATCACCCACGGCAGGATCCACACGCCGATCACCGCGCCGCCCACGAACCCGGCGAGCGAGACGCAGCCCGCCACCAGCCCACGCCGGTAGCCGGACCCGGCGTAGGCCAGGATCACCAGCAACAGCACCAAGTCGAGCAGGTCCACGGAGCCGCCTTTCTCTCGGACCCCTCAAGGGGCGTCTCCTAGTACGCGCGGGACGGTCCCGGTGATCAGCCGCGCGCGGCCGGCCGACCGGAGGCCGCCGCGCGCGCGTGTACCCACAGAAACGTCGCGGACCGGGACGATGGTTCCACCGGGTGGCACACCACACATCGCGGAGCATGTCGTACGCCCCGACAGTGGGACCATGTGTGTCTTCCGACCCGGCTTTCGAAGAGTGGGCATGAATCGAGAACGGCGTTTCCCGCGGGTGCCGAGCACCGTGCTGGTGCTGCTGGCCTGCCTGCCCGGCTTCATCGCCGTCGTCGCGCTGGCGCTGTACGCGGGCGGCGGCGACGGTGCCGCGACGGCCTCCCTCGCCGCGCGGCCCGAGCACCCGGCCGTCAGCCCGAGCCCGCACTCCGCCCACACCGCGGCCAAACCGCGCATCGTGCCGCGTTCCGCCTGGCTGGACGCCACCGCCTCGCACCCGCAGCCGCCGCCGCGCTACGACGACAAGGTCGTCGCCGTCTTCATCCACCACACGGACTCGCCCAACGGCTACGACTGCGCCGACGCGCCCCGCATCATCCGTGCCCTGTACGCGGGCCAGACCGGCGCCCGCAGCTGGGACGACATCGGCTACAACTTCCTCGTCGACCGCTGCGGCACCATCTACGAGGGCCGCGCGGGCGGTGTCGACCGCGCCGTCACCGGCGCCCACACCCAGGGCTTCAACCACCGCACCGCGGGCATCGCCGCCCTGGGCACCTTCACGGACGGAGTCGTGCCCAAGGCGATGACCGACTCGATCGCCGCGCTGGCCGCCTGGAAGCTGGGTCTGGCCGACATCGACCCGCGCATCAAGGTGCACCTGGTGTCCAGCAACAGCCTCAGCCGCTACCCGGCCGGCCAGGGCGCCATGCTGCCTTCCCTGGCGGCCCACCAGGACGGCTTCATGACCAGCTGCCCCGGCGCGGCCCTCATCGCCAAGCTCCCTTCCATCCGGGAGGCGGCGGCGCGGCTCCAGGGCAGGACACCCACAGCGACGCCACAGACGGGGCGCAGGCTCCTCAGATGACGGCGGCCTACCGTCGGGTGCGACAGCAGCCGACCGGAGGCGGGGAACTCATGAGCAGCAGGCGTACGACCGACCGCCGCACGCACACCACGGAGCGGGAGGGCGGCCGCCCGTGGGCCGCACGCAGCCCGTGGGCGGTGCTCTGCGCGGTCGCGACCGTCGTCCTGGGGCCGGCCGCGGTGACCGCGTCCGCTCTCGAACAGGCCAACCGGGCTCCGCTGCATCACGCGGCGCAGGCCGAGCAGCCGCAGGCGTATCTCCCGTCGGACCCGGGCCGCCGCCGCGCGTCCGACGGGGGAGAAGGGGCATAGGGCCCTCCCGGCGGATCGAGTCGCGGGAGAGCAGTGAAGCCGTCTCGGCCCGGATGGACGTGCCACACCCCGGGTCTGCGGCATCCTCCGCCGGACAGGCCCTAACCCCTGAAGCGGTCCCACAGTCTGGGGTAGCGCTCCGCGAGTGCCCGCTCGCTCTCGAAGTCGATCGGAGCGCCCTCGGGTTCCGCGGGCGGGGCCGGGATGCCCAGGTCCGGGGCGACGGTACCGGTGAGCTGCTCGTAGGCCTCGTCGGCCGCGAAACCGAGCTCCTCGCCGTCGCCGTCGATCTCCTCGTCGAACTCGCCCAGCAGGTCGGCCAGCGAGTCCGGGCCGTGCACCGCACCCTCGAAGACGTCCCGGCCCTGGCCGATCAGCCAGCACCGGAAGAAGTCGAACGCGTCGTCGCTGGCCCCGTCGAGCAGCACCCAGGCGGCCCCCCACAGGTCCCAGGTGTAGGCGCGGTTGTAGCGGGACTCGAAGTGGCGTGCGAAGTCGAGCACCGAGTCGGGGTCCAGCCGCAGCAATCGGTCCGTCAGCACGTCGGCCTGCTCCTCGGGGTCGCCGTCGGCGGCCTCGCGGGCGGCGTCCACGAGTTCCCAGAACTCCGTCTCGTCCATCACGGATCCAGCATCGTGCCTGGCGGAGGGCGACGCACGTGGAGTGCGGCGGATCGTTATGAGCGGTACAGCCCGGCGAACCGTGCCGCGTCCCGCGCGAACCGCTCCCGCAGCCCCGCGGGCGCCAGCACCTCGACCTCGGGCCCGAGCCCGGTCAGCTGCCCGTGGGCGACCTCCTCGGACTCCACCGACAGGGTCGCCGTCACCAGGCCGTCCCGGTCCGGGGCGCCCGCGGCCGCCAGCGCCTGCCGGGCGGAGCGCGGATCGACGGCGTACGGCAGTCTGCGTACGCCTTCGCCGGACAGCCGCACCACGACCTCGGCCCGCAGCAGGGAGCGCGCGAACTGCTCGGCCCGCTCCTGCCAGAAGGCGGGCAGGTCGAACGCCTCGTCGCGGGTGAAGCGCTCCTCGCCGGGGGCCACCGCCGTGAACCGGTCGATCCGGTAGACCCGGAAGGCGCCGGCGTCCGCCACCCGCGCGCACAGGTACCAGACGCCCGCCTTGAGCACGAGCCCGTACGGCTCCAGCTCCCGCTCGACCTCCCGCTCGGTCTCCGGTCCGGCCCCCGGCTCGGTCTCCGGTCCGGCCCCCGGCTCGGCCTCCCGCCCGGCCCGCCCGTCGCGCTGCGTGCGTCGGTAGCGGGCCGTGATCCGCCGGTCGTCCCACACGGCGTCCGCCACGGCCGGCAGCAGTTCGGGCGTGGCGGGCTCGGCGAACCAGTTGGGGGCGTCGAGGTGGAAGCGCTGCGCCGCCGAACGCGAGGCGTCCCGCAGCGAGGGCTGCAACGCCGCCGACACCTTCAGCCGGGCGGCCGAGGCCGCGTCCTCCAGTCCCATCTCCCGCAGCGCCCCCGGCACTCCGCTCAGGAACAGCGCCTCGGCCTCCCCGCGGGCCAGCCCGGTCAGCCGCGTACGGTATCCGCCGACCAGCCGGTACCCGCCGGCCCGCCCACGCTCCGCGTACACCGGGATCCCCGCCTCGGAGAGGGCCTGCGCGTCCCGGGTGACGGTCCGCTCCGAGACCTCCAGCTCCCCGGCCAGCTCGGCGGCGGTCATGGAGCTCCGGGACTGGAGCAGCAGGACCATCTTGATCAGCCGGGCAGCGCGCATGCCGTCATCATGCCGGGCCCCACTGACAGCGCCGGGGCGCGTCCGGGGCCACATGACAGTGGAGGGGCACGGCGGTCGGTCGCCGTGCCCCTCCACCGGATCCAGTGTTACAGGCCGTACCGGTCCCGTGCTTCCTTCACCGCGGTCGCCTTGACCTCACCGCGCCGGGCGAGCTGCGCCAGCGCCGCGACGACGACCGACTGGGCGTCGACGCCGAAGTGACGGCGGGCCGCCTCGCGGGTGTCCGACAGGCCGAAGCCGTCGGCGCCCAGCGAGGACCAGTCCTGCTCGACCCACTGCGCGATCTGGTCGGGGACCTGGCGCATGTAGTCGGAGACCGCGAGCACCGGGCCCTCGGCGCCGTGCAGCGCCTGACGGACGTACGGGACGCGCTCCTCGCCGCGCAGCAGGGCCGCGTCGGCCTCCAGCGCGTCGCGGCGCAGCTCGGTCCAGGACGTGGCGGACCAGACGTCCGCGGCCACGCCCCACTCCTCGGCGAGCATCCGCTGCGCCTTCAGGGCCCAGTGGATCGCCGTGCCGGAGCCCAGCAGCTGGATGCGCGGGGGGTTGGCCCCGGCCACGTTCAGGCCCGCCGACTCCGCCGTGTTGAAGCGGTACAGGCCCTTGACGATGCCCTCGTCGATGCCGAGGCCGGACGGCTTGGCCGGCTGCGGCATCGGCTCGTTGTAGACGGTGAGGTAGTAGAAGACGTTCGGGTCCTCGCCCGGGGCGGCCTCGCCGTACATGCGGCGCAGACCGTCCTTCACGATCGTCGCGACCTCGTAGGCGAAGGCCGGGTCGTACGTCAGGGCCGCCGGGTTGGTCGCCGCGATGACGGGGGAGTGGCCGTCCGCGTGCTGGAGGCCCTCACCGGTCAGCGTGGTGCGGCCGGCCGTGGCGCCTACCAGGAAGCCGCGGCCGAGCTGGTCGGCGAGCTGCCACATCTGGTCGGCGGTGCGCTGCCAGCCGAACATCGAGTAGAAGATGTAGAACGGGATCATCGCTTCGCCGTGCGTGGAGTACGCGGTGGACGCGGCGATGAAGTCGGCCATCGAACCGGCCTCGGTGATCCCCTCGTTGAGGATCTGGCCGTTCTTGGCCTCCTTGTAGTACATCAGCTGGTCGCGGTCGACCGGCTCGTACGTCTGGCCCTTGGGCGAGTAGATGCCCAGCGACGGGAAGAGCGACTCCATGCCGAAGGTGCGCGCCTCGTCGGGGACGATCGGCACCCAGCGCTTACCCGTCTCCTTGTCGCGGACCAGGTCCTTGATCAGGCGGACGAAGGCCATGGTGGTGGCGACGTTCTGGGAGCCGGAGCCCTTGTCGAAGGAGGCGAACGCCTTCTCGGCGGGGGCCGGCAGCGGGGCGAGCGCGTGCGTGCGGCGGGCCGGGGCGGGGCCGCCGAGCGCCGCGCGGCGCTCCTGGAGGTAGCGCACCTCGGGGGCGTCCGCGCCCGGGTGGCCGTAGGGGACCACGCCGTCGGCGAAGCTGCTGTCCGGGATGGGGAGTTCGAGCAGGTCGCGCATCGTCTTGAACTCGTCCACCGTCAGCTTCTTCATCTGGTGGTTGGCGTTCTTCGACGCGAAGCCCTCGCCGAGGGTGTGGCCCTTGACGGTCTGGGCCAGGATGACGGTCGGCGCGCCCTTGAACTCCAGCGCCGCCTTGTAGGCCGCGAAGACCTTGCGGGACTCGTGGCCGCCGCGGGAGAGGTGGAAGCAGTCGAGGATCTTGTCGTCGCTCAGCAGCTTCGCCATCTCGACGAGCGCCGGGTCCTTGCCGAAGAAGTCCTCGCGGATGTAGGCGGCGCCGCGCGTCTGGTACGTCTGCACCTGGGCGTCGGGTACCTCGCGCAGGCGGCGGACGAGCGCGCCGGTGGTGTCGAGCTGGAACAGCTCGTCCCAGGCGGTGCCCCAGAGCGACTTGATGACGTTCCAGCCCGCGCCGCGGAACTGGGCCTCCAGCTCCTGCACGATCTTGAAGTTGGCGCGCACCGGGCCGTCGAGGCGCTGGAGGTTGCAGTTGATGACGAAGGTCAGGTTGTCCAGACCCTCGCGGGAGGCGAGCGCGAGAGCCGCCGTCGACTCGGGCTCGTCCATCTCGCCGTCGCCGAGGAAGGCCCAGACGTGGGACGCGGAGACGTCCTTGATGCCGCGGTTGGTCAGGTAGCGGTTGAAGCGCGCCTGGTAGATCGCGGAGAGCGGGCCGAGGCCCATCGACACCGTCGGGAACTCCCACAGCCAGGGCAGCCGCCGCGGGTGCGGGTAGGAGGGCAGGCCGTTGCCGCCCGCCTCCTGGCGGAAGTTGTCGAGGTGGGCCTCGTTCAGCCGGCCGTCGAGGAAGGCGCGGGCGTAGATGCCGGGGGAGGCGTGGCCCTGGATGTAGAGCTGGTCGCCCGAGCCGTCGGCCTCCTTGCCCCGGAAGAAGTGGTTGAAGCCGGTCTCGTACAGCCAGGCCGCGGAGGCGAAGGTGGCGATGTGGCCGCCGACTCCGTGCTTCGCGCCGCGGGTCACCATGGCGGCCGCGTTCCAGCGGTTCCACGCGGTGATGCGGGCTTCCATCTCCGGGTCACCGGGCACGGTCGGCTCGGCGGCGGTCGGGATGGTGTTGACGTAGTCCGTCTCCAGGAGCTTGGGCAGCGCGATGCCGTTGCCCTCGGCACGCTCCAGCGTGCGGCGCATCAGGTACGCCGCACGGTGCGGCCCGGCCGCCTCGGCGACCGCGTCCAGGGAGGCCTGCCATTCGGCGGTCTCCTCCGGGTCCCGGTCCGGGAGCTGGTCGAGCGCGCTCGGCTGGATGGCGTTGGGGTCGGTCATTACGCCGCCTTCCTCAGTCGAAGGGGGTTCCCTGTGAGGTCTTTCGGGGGGTTGCCCTTGGTCTTTGGCAGGACAGGGCATGGGGCTCTCTGGTGGAAGCCCGTCGGTGACTCTAACCCCCTGATCGATGATCGATCAAAGAGTCGAGGGCAAAATCTCTTGATGACGAGAAAGTCGGCACCGCGTGCCCTCCGGACAGGCACGCGGTGCCGACTTTTTTCGCTGATTCAGCGGGGATTCCCGCAGGTGAGCGCGTCTGTGCTCGGCTGTGTCAAAGGTTGTGGCAGGTGCTGTGCGAGGCGCAGTGTCAGGCGCGCGGAGCGCAGCCCAGGACATGGGCCTTCACCAGTTCCGCGATGCGCGGGTCGCGGCGCAGGAACGCCTGCACCAGCTCCTCGTGCTCCTCGGCGTACGACTGCTGCACCGTCCCCAGCCAGCGGATCGACAGCGCCGTGAACACCTCGATGCCGAGCCCCTCCCAGGTGTGCAGCAGCACCGAGTTGCCGGCCGCCCGCACCAGCTCCCGGTGGAAGCCCACCGTGTGCCGCACCTGGGCGGTGCCGTCCGCCTTGCGGTCGGCCTCGTACAGCGCGGCGACATGCGGCTCCAGGGCCGAGCAGTCCGCCGCCAGCCGGTCCGCCGCCAGCTCCGCCGCGATGGCCTCCAGACCGGCCCGGACGGGATAGCTCTCCTCCAGGTCGGCCGCGGTCAGGTTGCGCACCCGTACGCCCTTGTTGGGCGCCGACTCGATCAGCCGCAGCGACTCCAGTTCGCGCAGCGCCTCGCGCACCGGCGTCTGGCTGACCTCCAGCTCGGTCGCGATCCGCCGCTCCACGATCCGCTCGCCCGGCTGCCAGCGCCCGCTGACGATCCCCTCCACGATGTGCTCGCGGATCTGTTCGCGCAGCGAGTGGACGACGGGCGCGGTCATGAGAGCTCCTTAGGGAGAGGCCCACAGGCCCCCGGGGCGTTTGACCATTAGACAATAAGGCCGCCGACACGTCCCGCAGGGGCGCATGGGGGCGCTTCGGCGCAGGTGAGACGAGGCTTACACGCTGTCCACGGACGTTGACCCGCCGGACATACGCCGGTGCCCCCGGCCGGAGGTTCCGGTCGGGGGCACCGTGGGTGCGCTGTGCGCGGACTGCTCCTGAAGGACTACAGGCCGAGCTCGATCTCGAACTCGCCGGCCTCCAGGATCGCCTTGACCGCGGTCAGGTAACGCGCGGCGTCGGCACCGTCCACCAGGCGGTGGTCGTAGGACAGGGTCAGGTACGTCATGTCGCGGACGCCGATGACCGTGCCCTCCTCCGTCTCGATGACGGCCGGACGCTTGACCGTGGCACCGATGCCCAGGATCGCGACCTGGTTCGGCGGCACGATGATCGTGTCGAACAGCGCGCCGCGCGAGCCGGTGTTGGAGATGGTGAAGGTCGCGCCGGACAGCTCGTCCGGGGTGATCTTGTTGGCGCGGACCTTGCCCGCCAGGTCGGCGGTGGCCTTGGCGATGCCGGCGATGTTCAGGTCGCCCGCACCCTTGATGACCGGGGTCATCAGGCCCTTCTCCGAGTCCACCGCGATACCGATGTTCTCGGAGTCGAAGTAGGTGATCGTGCCCTCGGCCTCGTTGATCCGGGCGTTGATGACCGGGTGGGCCTTCAGCGCCTGGGCCGCCGCCTTCACGAAGAACGGCATCGGGGAGAGCTTGACGCCCTCGCGGGCCACGAAGGAGTCCTTCGCCTGCGCGCGCAGCTTCATCAGACGGGTGATGTCCACCTCGACGACCGAGGACAGCTGCGCCTGCTCGTGCAGGGCCTTGACCATGTTGTCGCCGATGACCTTGCGGATGCGGGGCATCTTGACGGTCTGGCCGCGCAGCGGGGAGACCTCCAGCGCCGGGGTCTTGCGGGCGGCCGGGGCGGCGGCGGCCGGAGCCGGGGCAGCGGCGGCGGCAGCGGCCTTCGCGGCCTCGGCGGCGGCGATGACGTCCTGCTTGCGGATACGACCGCCGACACCGGTGCCCTTGACGGCGGACAGCTCGATACCGTTCTCGGCGGCGAGCTTGCGCACCAGCGGGGTCACGTAGGCGCCGTCGTCACCGGCGGTGGCGGCCGGGGCCGGGGCGACCGGCGCGGGCGCGACCGGCGCGGGGGCCGGAGCCGGAG
>NZ_VJZD01000067.1 GCF_009377175.1 Streptomyces adustus | reverse complement strand
TATAAGAGACAGGTCGTACCTCGTGCTCCTCTGGTCGCTCGCACGCCTTTGTGCAGCCTCGCACGCCGTCGTGCCGCCTCGCGCCGCCGCGCCCGCTTCCTCGCGCGGCACGGCCGGGTGTCGGCACACCATCGGCCGATCGGGACAGCAAACCCCCAGCCGGCGCACACCGTCAAGCCGCGCGATCACACCGATCCGTCAATTGCGCACGGTGCGGCGGCACTTGTCGCGGGGGCCGGCAGACGGGGCGGCGGGCGTCCCGGCGGGCCGGGGCCCGCCGGACGTGGCGCACGCCATGGCGTCGCGGCGCAGGGCGGCGGACGATGACCGTACGGCCGCGCCGCCACCCGTGATCGACCGGGCACCGCGGCCGCGTCCACCACCCGGATCCGGGTCTCGCCCCAGGCGATGTTCCGGGCACTTCCCGGGGCACCGACCGCCCCGGACCGCTAGAGTCGGCCATCGACGACCCGTGGCCCGGCCGGATGATCGAGGTACACAGCGTGTCGGTTCTGGTACTGGTTCTCGCCGTGAGCGCCGCCTGCTGCCTGGGCTTCGGGTTCGTGCTCCAGCAGAACGCCGCCGCGCGGGCCCCGCTCAGCGACTTCCTCTCCCCGCGGCTGCTCCTGGACCTGATGCGGGTACCGCGCTGGCTGGGCGGGATCGCCTTGATGGTCGTCGGCATGGTCCTGGGCGCGTTAGCCCTCGGCAAGGGCGAGATCTCCCTGGTCGAGCCGCTGCTCGCGACCAACCTGCTGTTCGCCCTCGCGCTCTCCCGCCGTCAGACCCGGCAGCCGCTGGGCCGCCAGGGCTGGGCGGGCCTCGCACTGCTCGCGGGCGGGGTGACCGCGTTCATCGTGGCCGGTGAGCCGCGCGGCGGCCACGCGGTCACCGATCCGGCACGGCACTGGCTGATCATCGGAGCCATGGTCGGTGTCGCCCTGCTGCTCACGACGTACGCGAAGCGGTCCAGGCTCAGCGCGGGCCCGGTGCTGCTGGCCGTGGCGGCCGGGCTGCTGTACGGGGTGCAGGACGCGTTGACGCGGGTCAGCGGGCAGCGCTTCGCCGCAGGGGGTCTGGCCGAGGTGCTGTCCGGCTGGCAGCCGTACGCCGTGCTGGTGATCGGGGTGACCGGCCTGGTGCTGGTCCAGAGCGCGTTCGAGACGGCGCCGCTGCGGATGTCCCTGCCCGCCCTGACCGCGACCCAGCCGCTGGCCGGCATCCTCTGCGGGGTGGGTTTCCTCGGCGACCGGCTGCGCACCGACACCGGAGCGCTGGCCTGGGAGGCCGCGGGGCTCGCGGCGATCGTCGTGGGCATCGTGCTGCTGGGGCTGCACCCGGCGATGCCCGACGGCACCGGGAAGCCGGAGCGGGTGCGGGACCTGCAACCGCGCTGACCTTTCCCCTCGGTCGCCCCGGGCCCTGCTTGGATGGGCCCATGAGCGCTGCTGACGAAATCCTCGACATCGTCGACGAGAACGACCGGGTCGTCGGACGGTCCCCGCGCGGCGAGGCCTACGCACAGGGTCTGCGCCACCGCTGCGTCTTCATCCAGGCGCGCGACGCGGCCGGCCGTCTCTTCGTCCACCGCCGCACCCCGACCAAGCTGGTCTTCCCCTCCCTCTACGACATGTTCGTCGGCGGGGTCGTCGGCGCGGGCGAGGCGTACGACGACGCCGCCCTGCGCGAGGCCGAGGAGGAGCTCGGGGTGAGCGGACTGCCCCGCCCCGAGTTCCGCTTCAAGTTCCTGTACACCGACGGCTCAGGCCACAGCTGGTGGTCGGCCGTCTACGAGGTCCGCTGCGAACTGCCGGTGCACCCCCAGGTGGAGGAGGTGGCCTGGCACGACTTCCTGCCCGAGGAGGAGGTCGAGGCGCGCCTGGACAGCTGGGAGTGGGTGCCGGACGGGCTGGCGGCGTACGAGCGGCTCAGGGCGTACCGCGCCGAGAGCTGACCGACCGCCCCCGGTAGTGTCCTGGACGTGATCGAGTTCGTGCGCAACGTCCGCCTGTGGTTCGCGCCCCAGCAGATCCGCGAGGAGGGCGGCACGCCCGACTACCGGTTCTCGCTGGCCAACGAGCGTACGTTCCTGGCCTGGCTGCGCACCTCCCTGGCACTGATCGGCGGAGGGTTCGCGGTCGACCAGTTCCTGCCGGACCTGCGCTGGGCCTGGCGGGTCGGGCTCGCGCTGGCCCTGCTCGCGGCGGGCGTGCTGTGCTCGCTGCGCGCGGTCAACCACTGGGTGCGGTGCGAGCGGGCGATGCGCCGGGGCGAGGACCTGCCGGCCTCCCGCTTCCCGGCCCTGCTCGCGGTCCTCGTCGCGGTGGTGGCCGTCGCGATGGTGATCGTCGTCCTGGTCGGCTGGGACGGATGACCGGCGCGCCGCCGCCCCCCGCCCCGGTCCGCCGGCCGCAGCGCGACCCCGGGCTCCAGCCCGAGCGCACCCGGCTGGCCTGGCGGCGTACGACGCTGGCCAGCACCGTCGCGACCGTGCTCGCCGTCAAGACCTCCCTGCACCACGGCCGGACCGCCGCCGGCATCACTGTCTGCATCCTGTGCTGCGCCCTCTGGCTGGCGTTCCTGACCGTCGCCCACCGGCGCATCCGCGCTCTGGCGAGCCACCGCCCGAGGACGCTCGCCCCCCGGCACGCCACGGCGGCGGTCCTGTGCACGGTCGCCATGGCCGTGTGCGCCGCGGCACTGATCGTCTAGGGCCTGTCCTGGCGGCGCTCAGTCCTCCGCCGGCTCCTCCTGGTCCACCGTCACCACGATCTTGCCCCGGGTCCGGCCCTCCTGGTTGAGCCGGTACGCCTGCTCCGCCTGCTCCAGCGGGAACGTCCGCGAGACATGGACCGAAACCACGCCCTGTTCGGCCAGTTCCGCCAGTCGGTGCAGGTCCTCGGCGTCGGGGCGGGTGAAGCAGTAACGGCCTCCGTAGCCGACGACGTCCGGGTCGGCGATCGAGGCCAGCCGGCCCTCGGGAGCCAGCAGGTTCGCGGAGGTACGGGTCGTCTCGCCGCCGATGGTGTCGAAGACCGCGTCCACGCCGTCGGGCACCAGCGCGCGCACCCGTTGCGCCAGGCCCTCGCCGTACTCGACCGGTTCGCCGCCCAGCCCGCGTACGAAGTCGTGGTTGGCCTCGCTCGCCGTGCCGATCACCCGTGCTCCCAGGTGGTGGCCCAGCTGGACCGCGATGGAGCCGACTCCGCCCGCCGCCGCGTGCACCAGGAGGGTCTCGCCGCGCTTCACCTCCAGTGCCTTCGTCAGCACCTGGTAGGCGGTGAGCCCGACCAGCGGCAGACCCGCGGCCTCCTCGAAGGAGAGGTTGCGGGGCTTGCGGGCCAGGGTGCGCACCGGGGCGGCCACGTACTCGGCGAGGGTGCCGCGGGAGAGGAAGTCCTCCCGTACGTAGCCCATGACCTCGTCGCCGACCAGGAACTCCGTGACGGCCGGTCCCGGTCGTACGACCACGCCCGAGACGTCCCAGCCGGGGATCACCGGGAAGACAACGTCGAGGACCCCGTCCAGGTAGCCCTCCCGGCACTTCCAGTCGACGGGGTTGACGCCCACCGCACGCACCTGGACCAGGACGGTGTCGGGCCCCACCTTGGGGTCGCGCACCTCCCCGTACGCCATGACCTCGGGACCGCCGTACCGGCTGTAGCTGATGCCCTTCATGGGACCGACCCTCGGGCCGGCGCGGACGCCACGCAAGCCGGATGCCCCGATGTGCGGCGTTCGCGTGGCAGCCTGTGCATCGTCGTCACCCGGGCCGCGGCCGGACCCCCGCGGCGGCCCGACGGCGGCCCGACGGCGGCCGAAAAGCCACTCCCGGCGGCTTCCCGTGGTTCGCCGTGGGGAGGGGGCGGCCTAGGGTGGCCCAGATCACCTTCGGCTCAGCCACTGGACGACATACCGACCGGTCGGCATCATAAGTCGGGTCCCGTTCACGCGCCCGTAGGAGTGATGTATGAGCCCCGACCACCCGCCCGGACTCGATCTCGACCGGCTGCGCGACCTGCTCGACCGCGAGCGGCCCGGCCTGGTGCGCGGCCCCCTGACCGGCCGGCTGATCGAGGGCGGTCGGTCGAACCTGACGTACGAGGTCGCGGACGGCGACACGAAGTGGGTCGTACGGCGTCCCCCGCTCGGCCATGTCCTGGCCACCGCGCACGACATGCGGCGCGAGCACCGCGTGATCAGCGCACTGCACCCCACCGCCGTGCCGGTGCCGCGTCCGGTGCTGCTGTGCGAGGACGAGGACGTACTCGGATCGCCGTTCTACGTCATGGAGTTCGTGACGGGCACCCCGTACCGCACCGCCGACCAGCTCGCCCCGCTCGGCGCCGAGCGCACCCGCAACGCGGTGCTGTCGCTGGTCGACACCCTCGTCGAGCTGCACGCGGTCGACCCGGCCGAGGTGGGCCTGGCGGACTTCGGCCGCCCCGAGGGCTTCCTGGACCGGCAGCTGCGGCGCTGGAGCAAGCAGCTCGACGCCTCCCGCAGCCGTGACCTGGCAGGCATCGACGAACTGCACGCGGCGCTCGGCCGCGAACTACCGCACTCCCCCGCCCCGGCCGTCGTGCACGGCGACTACCGGCTCGACAACGTCCTGATCGGCGCGGACGACACGATCAAGGCCGTCCTCGACTGGGAGATGTCGACGCTCGGCGACCCGCTGACCGACCTGGGCCTGCTGGTGATGTACAGCATGCGGCTCGGCCTGCCGCACTCGCCCGTCTCCACCACCGCCGAGGCCGCGGGCCACCCGGCGCCCGCCGAGCTGATCGAGCGGTACGCCGCCCGCTCGGGCCGCGACGTCTCGGCCGTCTCCTGGTACACCGCGTTCGCCTGGTTCAAGCTCGCGGTGATCCTGGAGGGCATCCACTACCGCTACACGCTGGGCCAGACCGTCGGCCGCGGCTTCGACCGCATCGGCGAACTCGTCCCCGTCTTCATCGAGCACGGCCTGACCACGCTGCACGACGGTCTCCAGGAGGGCTGATCCATCATGGACTTCGCGTTCGACGCACGTACCGAGGAACTGCGCGCCAGGCTCCTGGCCTTCATGGACGAGCACGTCTACCCGGCCGAGGCCGTCGCCGAGGAGCAGCGGGCCGAGCTCGCCTCGCCGTGGGACACCCCGGCGGTGGTGGAGGAGCTGAAGGCCGAGGCGCGCAGGCAGGGGCTGTGGAACCTGTTCCTGCCCGACGCCGAGTACGGCGCCGGCCTGACCAACCTCCAGTACGCGCCGCTCGCCGAGATCACCGGCCGCTCCCCGCACCTGGCGCCGACCGCGCTGAACTGCGCCGCGCCGGACACCGGCAACATGGAGGTGCTGGCGCAGTTCGGCACCGACGAGCAGAAGAAGCAGTGGCTGGAGCCGCTGCTCGCCGGTGAGATCCGCTCGGCGTTCGCGATGACCGAGCCGGAGGTGGCCTCCTCGGACGCCACCAACATCACCACCCACATCGAGCGGGACGGCGACGAGTACGTCGTCACCGGCCGCAAGTGGTACATCTCCGGGGCGATGAACCCGGACTGCAAGATCTTCATCGTGATGGGCAAGACCGACCCGGACGGCGCCGACATCCGCCGCCAGCAGTCGATGGTGCTGGTCCCGCGCGACACCCCGGGTGTCACCGTGAAGCGCGCCATGCAGGTCTTCGGGTACGAGGACCACTCGCACGGCGGGCACGCCGAGGTGGTCTTCGACCACGCGCGCGTGCCGGTGTCGAACCTGGTCGGCGAGGAGGGCGGCGGGTTCGCCATCGCGCAGGCCCGGCTGGGACCGGGCCGGATCCACCACTGCATGCGGCTGATCGGCATGGCGGAGCGGGCGATCGAGCTGATGTGCCGCCGGGCCGTCTCGCGCACCGCGTTCGGCAAGGCGCTGGCCCAGCAGGGTGTCGTCCAGAACTGGATCGCGGACGCCCGGGTCACCGTCGAGCAACTGCGGCTGCTGGTGCTGAAGACGGCCTGGCTGATGGACACGGTCGGCAACAAGGGCGCCCACACGGAGATCCAGTCCATCAAGATCGCCACCCCGCGCGCCGTGGTCGGCATCCTGGACCGGGCCATCCAGCTGCACGGCGCGGGCGGTGTGAGCCAGGACTTCCCGCTGGCCGAGCTGTACGCGAGTGCCCGCACCCTGATGCTGGCCGACGGCCCGGACGAGGTGCACCAGCGGTCGCTGGCGCGACGGGAGCTGAAGAAGTACCTGTAGGAGCCCCGCACAACACGGAGGGCCCCGGCGGTTGCCGGGGCCCTCCGTGTTCCACATCAGGGGCGCAGGGCCCGCAGCAGCAGGTCGGCCAGGTGGTCGGCGAGCTCCTGGGGGCGCATCGGGCCGTCGGGGCGGTACCAGGTCGACAGGTGGTGGATCGAGCCGAAGTGGTAGTCCACGACCAGGTCGGCCGGGGTCGCCGTGGAGAACACCCCGGCGGCCTGGCCCTCCTCGACGAGCGCTCGGAAGCGTTCGTGGTACCGCCGCCGCTCGGCGCGCACCTGCTTGTTCTTCTCGGGGCTGAGGTGGTGCATCGAGCGGAAGAAGATCGACGCGTCGTCGAGGTTCTCGATCGTCGTGACGACGACGTCCGCCGCGGCGCCCCGCAGCCGCTTCTCGATCGGCTCGTCGGCGTCGGCGAAGGCGTCGAGCCGCTCCTGCTGGACCCGCAGCACGCGCGCGTACACCTCGTGCAGCAGGTCGTCCTTGGAGCCGAAGTAGTGGTACAGCGCCCCCTTGGTGACACCGGCCGCCTCGACGATCTCCTGTACCGAGGTGCGGTCGTAGCCCTGCTCGGCGAAGAGCCGGGTGGCGGCGGCGAGCAGCCGCTGCGGTACGGGGGGCCCGTCGCCGTCCGTCGTCCTGGGCACTGCCGCCACCTGCCTTCCTCTATGCCTTGTCGGCCCTGCCTCGTCGGCGAGCCTTCACCGGCTGTCGTCCACTGACTGTCGTGCGCGTCTACTGGCTGTCGTGCGCGTCGCGGGAACGCAGTTCCCGACGGAGGATCTTCCCACTCGCCGTCTTGGGCAGTTCGGGCAGGATCTCCACCTGGCGCGGATACTTGTAGGCCGCCAGCCTGTCCTTGCAGTAGGCGGTGAGCGTATCCGCATCCGCGTCGGCACCGGGCCGCAGGCTGATGTACGCCTTCACCGTCTCCCCGCGGTAGCCGTCCGGCACCCCGACGACGGCCGCCTCGCGCACCGCCGGGTGCGTGTACAGGACGTCCTCGACCTCGCGCGGCCACACCTTGAAGCCGGACGCGTTGATCATGTCCTTCTTGCGGTCGACGACGTACAGCCAGCCCTGTTCGTCCATGAACCCGATGTCGCCGGTGCGCAGCTCGCCGTCGGGGAAGGTCTCGGCGGTGGCCTCGGGGCGCCGCCAGTAGCCGGGCACGACCTGCGGTCCGCTCACGACGATCTCGCCCTGCTCGCCGAAGGGCACCTCGGCGCCCTTGTCGTCGACGATCCGTACGACCGTGTCGGGGCCCGGCACGCCGACGGCCAGCGTCCCGGAGACCGGGTCGACGGGCGCCTCCAGGCCGGGCGGTACGGACGCGCAGGGCGCGGTGCACTCGGTGAGTCCGTAGCCGTTGCGGATGTACGGTCCGAAGCCGGCCCGGAACTTCTCCACCAGGGCGGGCGGCAGCGGGGCGCCGCCGGAGGAGATGTGCGCGAAGGAGGAGAAGTGGTCCGGGGTGGCGGCCGGGTGGGCGGCCAGCGCCATGAAGGCGGTCGAGGGGCCCACGGTGTAGTGCGGCCGGTGCTCGGCGAACGCGTCCAGTACGACGCCCGACTCGAAGCGGTAGGTCAGCGCCAGGGTGCCCGCGCTGTCGAGGCAGGCGCCGAGCTGGCAGACCATCCCGGTGATGTGGAACAGGGGCGCCAGCGCGTAGTAGACGGGCACCCCGGGCAGGTCCAGGCCGGTGCGCTGACGCTCGGCGTTGTACATGATGTTGCCGTGGGTGTTGGTGGCGCCCTTGGGGGTGCCGCTGGTGCCCGAGGTGTAGCTGATCAGCGCGATGTCCTCGGGGCCGGGGTCGCGGCCTTCGGGGGCCTTGTGGCCCTGCCGGGCGACGGCGGTGAGGTCGTCGGCGTCCGCGGCCGGCGCCGCCCGCTCGAAGGTCAGCACGCGGATGTCACCGCGGGTCTGGAAGTCCAGCTCGCAGCCGGTGAGCACGATCCGCACCGGCGAGCCTTCGGCCGCCTCGCGCAGATACGCCTCCCAGGCTCGGTCGGCGCAGATCAGCGCGGTGACCTCGGCGTCCCGCAGGACGTGCGCGACCTCGCCGGACTTGTACATGGGGTTGACGGGGACGACGGTCGCACCCGCCTTCCACGCGCCGAGCACCGCGAGCACGAACTGCGGGGAGTTCTGGAGCAGCACGGCCACCCGGTCGCCGTGTTCCAGGCCGCGCGCGGCCAGATGGCCAGCGACGGAGTCGCTGAGCTCGTCGACCTCGCGGTACGTCAGCCGGCCGTCGAAGTAGGCGAGGAAGTCGCGCTCGGGCGTCTCGTCGACGGCCCGGCGCAGGGCGTGCACCAGGGAGTCGGCCGGGTGGACGGGGGCGCGCTGGGCGTCGTTGAGGAGGGCGACCCAGGGCTTGTCGGCGTAGCGGGAGGCGGTCACTGTCCGGCCTCCCACTTCTGCTGGATGTGGTTCATGGTGGTCAGCCAGCGGTCCGGATCGCCGGCCCGGCCCTGGTAGTAGGCGGCGACCTCGGGGTGGGGCAGGATCAGGAAGCGGTCCTCCTCGATGCCCTTGAAGAGGGCGTCCGCGACGGCCTGCGGCTCGATCGCGGTCGGCTGGAGGACCAGGTCGCCCGCGCTGCCGGTGGCGGCCAGCATGTCGGTGCGCACCCCCTGGGGGCAGATGGCGTGGACCTTGATCCCGCGGTGGCGGTAGGTGAGCGACAGCCACTCGGCGAAGGCGTAAGCGCCGTGCTTGGTGACGCTGTACGGCGCGGCGCCGATCATGGTGAGCAGTCCGGCGGCGGAGACGGTGGAGACGAAGCGCCCGCGGCCGCGCTCCAGCCAGCCGGGGATCAGCGCCTCGGCCGCGCGGACGTGGGCCATCACGTTGACGTCCCAGGCCAGGGCCCACACCGGCTCGCCCGCGGCCTCCGAACCACCGGAGCCGACCCCGGCGTTGGCGCAGTAGACGTCGACGGAGCCGCCGAGCGCGTCCCGGGCGTCGGCGACGATCGCGGAGGCGTCGCCTGGGATCGCGATACCGCCGATCTCGTCGGCCACGGCCCGCGCCTTGTCGGCGTCCAGGTCGTTGACGACGACCCGGGCCCCCTCGGCGGCGAAGCGGCGGGCCAGTGCGGCCCCGATCCCGCCCCCCGCTCCGGTGACGACCACTCCGGCATCCTGCACGGCTTCCACCATCGGTCTCCTTCGACACGACGAGAATCGGCTCTGCGACACCAGACTAACCGGTCGGTATGTGCGAGAGGAAGAGCCGTTGCCGCACGCTGGGAGCGGCGGGGCCGCCTGGGCCTGTCTGACAATTCCCGTCGTCCGCCCGGAGGGCGGGCCCCGCGGCGTCAGGTGCGAGAGTGCGTGCATGGCGTCGCGGGGCAGGCGGGAATTGTCAGACAGGCCCCCGGTGCGGCGTCCGTCGCCCGCACGATCCGCACCGGACGGCCCGTCACCTCACCCCCACGGAGGATCCGCATGCGCCTCTCCAGACGCACCGTGCTCGCCTCGGCCACGGCGGCCACAATGTCCACGGCGGCCACAGTGTCTTTGACCCCCGCCACTGTCACGAAGTCGCCCCGAGAACAACTGCGCACCGGCTTCGAGCGGCTCGCCGCGGACGGCTACGCGCGGCTGAAGGGGCAGCGGGTCGGCGTCGTCACCAACCCGACCGGCGTCAACCGGGACACCCGGCACATCGTGGACGTGATGCATGCCGACGAACGGGTGAACCTGCGTGCCGTGTTCGGACCCGAGCACGGCTTCCGCGGCACCGCGCAGGCGGGCGGCTCCGAGGGCCGCTACGACGACCCGGCGACCCGGCTGCCGGTGTACGACACGTACCTCAAGAGCGGCCGGCCGCTGGCCGACGTGTTCACCGCGTCCGGTGTCGACACGGTCGTCTTCGACATCCAGGACGCGGGCGCCCGCTTCTACACGTACATCTGGACCCTGTACGACTGCATGGAGGCCGCGCAGCTCGCGGGCAAGCGGTTCATGGTCCTGGACCGGCCCAATCCGCTGACCGGGCGGGCGGCCCTGGGTCCGGTGCTGCACAAGGAGTTCGCGACGTTCGTCGGCCGGCAGCCGATCGCGCAGGCACACGGCATGACGGTCGCGGAGCTGGCGCGGCTGTTCAACGGGGAGTTCCTGGCGACGCCGGTGACACTGGACACCGTGCCGATGAGCGGCTGGAAGCGGTCGCAGTGGTACGACGCGTCCGGGCTGCCCTGGGTGCCGCCGAGCCCGAACATGCCGACGCCCGACACCGCGCTGGCCTACGCGGGCACCTGCCTGTTCGAGGGGACGAACCTCTCCGAGGGCCGCGGCACCACCCGGCCGTTCGAGCTGCTGGGCGCCGAGGGGATCGACGGCCGGTGGGCGACCGCCGTGAACGCTCTGCGCCTGCCGGGCGTGCACTTCCGCGAGGCGTACTTCGCGCCCACCTTCTCCAAGTTCCAGGGGAAGACCGTCGGCGGCGTGCAGATCCATGTGCACGACCGGGGCGCGTACGACCCGGTGCGCACCGGGATCGCGCTGCTGGTGACCGCCCGGCGGGTCTGGGACGGCTTCGCCTGGCGTGCCGACAACTGGATCGACAAGCTGACCGGCTCCGACCGGGTGCGCACCGCGATCGACGCGGGCGCGGACACCGACGCGGTGGTGGCGGGCTGGCAGGAGGAGCTGGCGGCGTTCCGGCGGGTGCGGGAGAAGTATCTGTCCTACGGATGAGCCGTGACGTATGGCCAATGTCCCCCGTTGGCAGGACCATGCGCCCAGAGCGCACCACCACGGGGGACGAAGGAGTCCGTCATGGCAGATCCGGCGATGAGCGTGACGCCGTACTGGGAGCTGACCTTCGACGCGGACGGTGACGTGTCCGGTCCGGAGCGGGACCGGCTGCTGGCCGAGGTGCCCCGGCGCGGCGTGCGCGACCTGGTGGTGTTCGCGCACGGCTGGAACAACGACCGCTCGGGCGCGACCCGGCTCTACAGCAGCTTCTTCGCCCCGTTCCCGCAGCTCGCGCCGGCGGCCCGGATCGGGTACGTGGGGGTGGTGTGGCCGTCGATGCGGTTCTCCGACGAGCCGATCCCGGACTTCCCGCGCTCGGTGGCGACCGAGACGCCCCGGCGTCCGGCGCTCGACAAGGACACCCGGCACGCGCTGCTGGAGACCTTCCCCGGCCGGGGGGTCGTGGTGGAGCAGCTCGCGCGGCTGCTGGAGCAGCGGCCGCGCGAGGAGGCCGAACTGACCGAGTTCGGGCGGCTGGTGCGGCTGCTGGTGGAGGTGGTGCCGCCCGGACCGCAGGCGCTGTTCGCGGCGGACACGCTGGCGGAGGGGGTGCCGCAGGACGAGCCGGAGATGTTCACCGGGTCCGCGGCCGCGATGTGCGAGACCTTCGCGCAGGCCCTGGCCGACCTCGAATCCCCGGACTCCCCTGAGCAGTTCACGATGCCCGACCCGTGGGAGGGGGCGCACGAACTGCTCCGGCAGGGCACGTACTACGCGATGAAGCGGCGGGCCGGGACGGTGGGCGAGCGCGGGCTCGGCCGGTTCCTGGGCCAACTGGCGGACGCGGCACCGCAGGTGCGGGTGCATCTGGTCGGGCACAGTTTCGGCGGGCGGCTGGTGTCGTTCGCGCTGCGCGGGCTGCCCGAGGGCGTGCGCACGGTGAAGTCCGTGACCCTGCTGCAAGGGGCCTTCTCGCACTACGCCTTCGCCGCCCGGCTGCCCCACGACCCGCGTGCGGGCGGTGTGTTGCAGGGCCAGAACCAGCGGGTCGACGGCCCCCTCGTGTGCTGCTGGTCCAGCCACGACACGGCGCTGGGCACGCTGTACCCGCTGGCCTCCCGGATGGCTGGCGACGCGCAGGGCGTGGCCGAGGGCTTCGACCTGGGCCGGCTGCTGGGCGACAAGTGGGGGGCGATGGGCCACGACGGGGTGCAGGCGGTGCCTGGCACCCGGGCGCTGACGCTCGCCGACGCGCTCGGGGGCCCGCTGCCCGGCTCCGGGTGCGTCAACGTCGATGCCTCGGCGGTGGTCTGCCGCGGCGGCCCGCCGAGCGGCGCGCACAGCGACATCGTGCACCCGGAGCTGGCGCGGGTGGTGCTGGCAGCGGGCCGGATCCGCTAGGACCCGACCCGCCGCCGTTCAGGGCGTCACCGGTGCGAGGTGAACTCCACCACCTGCTGGTAGGTGGGCCGGTTCTGCCAGCTGATGTTGCCGTGCTTGATACCGCCGAGGGTGCGCTGGACGATCGAGTCCGCGCACCACTGGTTGCCCGCGGCGCACAGGTCGTCGCCAGGGTAGACCTGGGCCGCGGTCAGGGCGGCCGCCTGCTTCAGGGTGCTGATGAGGATGTCCCGGCAGGAGGTCAGGCTGCCGCCGCCGCAGTACTTCTGCCCGAGCGGACCCGCCACGGTGTCGCCGAGCACCGCCCGGACGTCCTTGTCGACGTAGCTCCACCAGCCGTACTGGAAGGAGCTTCCGGCGTGCGCGCCGGTCGGGCCGTGCGCGGCCGACGGGGTCTCGTCGATGGGCAGGTTGGCGGTCAGGGCGGTGTAGAGCGGGGTGCCCAGGCCGGGTTCGAACTCCGCCTTCACCAGCAGCGGCCACCAGGCGTCCAGGATGCGGATCGCGTCGGCGTTGGCGTACGTCTTGGAACCGGCCGAGGTCTCCGTGCGCCTGGCGCCCGCGGTCAGCCAGGTCTGGAGCTTGGCGACCGCCGCGGCGGCCGCGGTGTCGGTGACCGTGGAGCTGTTGACGACCCGGAGCAGGTCCGGCAGCACGTCCTCGGCCCGCAGGTCCGCGAGTGCCGCGTCCGCCATCGCCTTGACGAGGGCGACCCTGGTCACCCCGCCGGCCGCGACCAGCTTCTTCACCCGGTCGTCCAGCAGGTTGCCGCGGTGCACCGAGCCGTCGCCCCAGGACGCGGTCGTGTAGTCCTTGGCCTGCTTGTTGTTCCAGGAGATGTAGTAGTCCTGGTCCACGGAGTTGGGGTGGGCGGACGCGGGGGTGTAGTCGGCGGTGTTGGTCGCCGGGTTCCAGTTGCGCCACTCGTAGGCGGCCTGCGCCCACACCGGGAACTCGGCATCGACGCCGCTCGCGCGCACCGGGTTGTCGCCGCTGTTGTAGTACGCGGTGTGCGTGGAGTCGGCGTAGAACCAGTTGAAGGTGTAGTTGATGTGCTGCGCCGCGGCCTGGAAGGCGGCCGGGCCGTTGACGTAGTCGGGGTCGTTGAGCATCTGGAAGCCGATGATCGAGTCGGCCTCGTGCAGGTAGGAGGAGCGCAGGGTGGTGTAGGCGACCTTCTTGCCGCCGACGGTGGCCCGGTACTCCACGGGACCGTACTTCGTGCGGTAGACCCGCATCGTGTAGGAGCCGGCCGCGGTGCCGTCGGCGGTCGTCGGCGTCCAGGCGTTCTTCTGCTCGACCTTCTCCATCGCCGTGCAGGTGCCGTGGTAGAGGTAGTGGTAGTCGTCCTGGCACAGTTCGACGGCGTAGGTGTCGATGATGTCCTGGCCGGAGGTCGTGGCGCTCCACGCGTAGTCCTGGCCGCGGCCCAGTTCGACGTACATGCTCAGGCCCGCGAAGGAGGCGCCGCGGGCGCTGATGCCGGGTCCCTGGATCTCCTGGAGCATCAGCAGCTGTGGCGCGAAATAGCCGGTCTGCGGCCCGAACACGGCGATCGGATGACCGCTGGCGGTGGACTTGCCGCTGACCACGAGGGCGTTGGACATACCGCGCCTGGCCGAGCTGAGCGCGGTGGCCGCCGCGGTGGTGGCCGTGGTCGCCGCCGTGGCGGTCGCCGCGCTGCCCGTACGGTCGTACACCAGCGGTTCCTGCGTCACCGTGCCGGCGTCGGGCAGGGCCTCGCCCTGCGGGTCGTCGGGCTTGGTGGCGTAGGGGAAGCTCTCGCCGTTGTGGACGGTGAGGGCGGCCTCGGCGTCGTTGCGCTCACGGAAGGACTCCCAGATCGCGGTGCCGTCCGCGACACCGTACTTGGCCTGGGCGGCGAGCAGGGAGACGGCGTTGTTGACCTCGCCGCCCCCGCCGGAGCCGAACAGCGAACCGATCACGGAGGCCAGCGCCACCAGGTCGGTGATCTTGAAGTGGTCGATGGTGCCGGCGTTGGTGATGGAGTCCTTGTGGCCGGTGAGGACGTACTCGCCCGGGAAGTAGCGGCCGCTGTCGGAGGCGTCGATGTAGGAGTTGATGCCGGCGAGATAGGCGTTGGCGTCGGCGAGGGCCTGCTGGCCGCGGGTGCCGTTGTTCGCCACGGCGTTGTCGATCTGGGCCTGGAGGTCGGCCTCGGTGTACGGCGCGTTGCGGTAGAACTCCTGCTCAAGACCCTGGTTGGAGGCCGCGCCGCCCGCGAACGTGGTCAGCTGGCCGCGTCCGACATGGCGGAAGACGTCCATCAGCCACAGCCGGTCCTCGGCCGCGGCGTAACCGGCGCCGAACTCCGTGCCGTAGCGGGTGGTGCCCGTGATGTGCGGCACGCCCGTCTTCTTGTCGCGCACGATCGTCACGTCCGTGCGGCCCGCCGGGCTCTCGGTGGAGGCGACCTGCCCGGAGGCGACGCCGAACGAGGCGTCGTTGAAGAACGTGTTGATCTTGTCGGTGGTGAGCGCCGAGTAGCCCGTGGCCAGGTTGGCGTAGGGGCCGAGCTGGTCCTCGGCGTGCGAAGGCTGGGTGCCGAACGCCTGGTTGAGGAGGATCTGCGCGAGGGTGGCGTTGCCGTTCTCGCCCGGCGGCAGGATGTCGGAGCACTGTCCGCCGCAGTAGTCGGTGGCCGTGGCGGTCTCGGCGGCGACCGCCATCTGGGAAAGCGGTGACAAAAGTCCGGCAATGAGGACGCATACGGATGCCGTCTTCAGGAACCCGGGAAATCTGCGGGGAGTTCTCAGTCTGTCGAGAGGTGTGCGTGGGGTGCGCCCAGGCATGGCAGCTCCTAGCGACGGGGATTGGCCGGAGGTTACCGCCGGTATCCCCGGGATTGAAGATGAACATGCGTCACTTTTTCGAGTCGTCGCTCCGGCTTATGGGGGGCGATCGGAAATCGGATGGAGCCGATTCGGGTGTCGACACGTCTATTCGGCGACGTCCGCACGACGACGCCGAAGTGACCGAAGTACAGGTGCAGATGTGACGGAGGTGCAAGGCGATGGCCGGTTTCCGGAGTCTGGCGAGACAGGTGCGCGATCCGCGCTGCGATCTGGCGCTGCGGCGCTACTCACTGCGCAAGTGCCTTGAGCGGTTCGCTCCTTACGGGCACAGGGCGACCTGGGACCATCTGAGCTCCCGGTCGGGGTTCGGCCCCGAGGACCGCTCGCCCGATCCTGCGCGGCTCGTGGCCGCGTTGGACGAGCTGGAGGAGGCACGGGCGGTGTGGCTCGGCTACGAGGGCGAGTTCGCCGAACGCCGTAGGAAGGAGAAGCACGACGGGCTGCGCAGGCCGGGCAGCGTGGACGACTGGCACCGGCTGACCTGGGGCGGATTCGGTGTCGCCTGGTGCGACAACCCCCGGCTGCACCCCCGCGCGCCGCTCGGTGAGGTGCTGCGCAGTCTGATCGCCGCGCTGGAGCGCGAGCCGGGCTCGACCTGCCCGGTGTGCGACGGGCAGCGCCTGTTCTGGAAGTACGACCTGGACCACGAACCGTCGTCGGGCCCGGTCTGCGCGGACTGCGGCATACTCGTCCCGCGGCCCGTCCTCACGTCCGAGGCCCTGGCGTTCGCCAGGCGGGGGCGGACGATGCTGATGTCGGCCTGAGAGCACGCCGGGGGTGCGCCGGGGATGCCGCACCCCCCTCATGTCGCCACTTCGAGCCGGGCGAGGACCGCGCACGGACGAGGCGGCACGGCGTACGGGTGGGCACCGGCCGAGGGTGGCTCAGGAGCAGGCCTTCCTCGGTTCCTCGACGGCCTGCCGGGGCGGGCGTTCCACCATCAGGCGCGAGCCCGTCTGCCGTTCGCCGAACACGTCGTCCGGGTTGGACAGGACGCAGGACTCCAGGGAGAGACAGCCGCAGCCGATGCAGTCGGTGAGGTGGTCGCGCAGCCGGTTCAGCTGCTTGATCCGCTCGTCCAGTTCGGCCCGCCAGGTCTCGGAGAGCCGGGCCCAGTCCTCCCGGGTGGGCGTGCGCTCCTCGGGGAGCTGGGCGAGGGCCTCGCGGATCGTGGCCAGCGGGATGCCGACCCGCTGGGCGGCCCGCACGAAGGCCACCCGGCGCAGGGCGTCGCGGGTGTAGCGGCGCTGGTTGCCCGCGGTCCTGCGGCTGCTGATCAGCCCCTTGGACTCGTAGAAGTGCAGCGCCGAGACGGCGGCGCCGCTGCGGGCGGCGAGCTGGCCGACCGTGAGCTCGTGGATCTTCTCGGGAATCTGGGGCACTCCTCGGAGCCTACCCAAACCCGACACCCCGGTGGTCCGTTGACAGCCGCCCGGGACCCGACCATGCTAAGCAGTTGCTTAGACATAAGTGGGAACACCTCAACGGGACATCCGTGATGCGAGAGGCCGGGACATGGCAGAGCCGAGGATCTTCACGTCAGCCGACGAGCTGAAGGCTGCGGTGGGCGAGCAGCTGGGGTACACCGACTGGCAGGAGGTCGACCAGAAGCGGATCGACCTGTTCGCCGAGGCCACGGGCGACCACCAGTGGATCCACGTCGACCCGGAGAAGGCGGCCTCGGGCCCGTTCGGGACCACCATCGCCCACGGGTACCTGACCCTGTCGCTGCTGCCGCTGTTCGGACCCCAGCTGATCTCGGTCGAGGGCGTCAAGATGGGCGTCAACTACGGCACCAACAAGGTCCGCTTCCCCGCCCCCGTCCCGGTCGGCTCGCGGCTGCGCGCGACGGCGACCATCACCGGCGTCGACGACGTGCCCGGTGGCGTACAGGTCGCCGTCGCCTTCATCGTGGAGCGCGAGGGCGGCGACAAGCCGGTGTGCGTGGCGGAGTCGGTGTCCCGGTACTACGTCTGAGCGGGCGACTGCTTCGCCCCGACCATCCGCAGCACGAGGTCGGCGTACAGCGCGCCGACCTCGTCGGGCGTCTGCGGGCCGTCGACGTTGAACCAGCGGGCCACGTCGATGCACAGGGAGAGCACGGCGATGGTGGTGCCGTGCACGTCCGGCACGTCGAACTCGCCGGACGCCACCCCGTCCTCGACGATCCCGCGCACCTCGGCGTCGACCTGGCGGCGCAGGGCGAGGATCTCGGCACGGGCGTCCGGGCCGAGCGAGTCCAGTTCGTACTGCACGACCCGCGCGGTGGTGCGCCCCCCGGCGTGCCAGCGCACGAAGGAGCTCACGGCGTCGGCGAGCCGTCGGGTCGCGTCACCCTCGCCCCGGGCCGCCGTGCGCAGGATGTCGAGCGCCTTGTCGTGACCGATCCGGCTGATCCGGTGGAGCAGCTCTTCCTTGGTCTTGTAGTGGATGTAGAGGGCGGCCGGGCTCATCCCCGCGCGGCCCGCGATGTCACGGGTCGTCGTCGCGTGGTAGCCGCGCTCGGCGAAGGCCTCCACGGCGGCCACCAGCAGCCGCCGGGCCGCGTCAGGGGTGACCTGGCCCCACGCCTCGGCCTCGCCGCCGGCCGTGTCCTCCGCCGTACTCATCGCTCGCTCGCCCCTCTCGGTACCGGAGCTACACCATACCGCCGAAGCTGAGCGCTCGCTTAGTGTGCCCGCTCGGAGCTTTTCGAAGGGCCGTGCTCAGAACTTCTCGAAGGGCCGTGCTCAGAGCTTCTCGAAGGGGCTGTACGGCCGGGCCGAGGCCTCCTGGCGGTCGCGGACGACCTTGGCCAGGGTGAAGGCCGAAGTGACCAGATAGAGGACGGCGATGCCCAGAAAGGCCCGGACCCAGGCGTCGGCGTGCAGCTTGAAGATGCCGATCGCGGTGGCGGCCATGGCGAGGGAGAAGGAGGCGACGGCCTGACCGTAGAAGGCGGCCGTGTTCTGCTGCTTGCCGGATGCGTCAGTCATGCGACGAGCATCGGCGGACGTGGCCCACGCCACATCCGCCGGGGTACTCAGGGACGTACGGACAGGTACTCAGAAAGCCGAGACCCCGGTCAGCGCACGTCCGATGACCAGCTTCTGGATCTGGCTGGTGCCCTCGTAGAGGGTCATCACGCGGGCGTCGCGCAGCAGCTTGCCCGCCGGGTACTCGTCGATGTAGCCGTAGCCGCCGAAGACCTGGAGGGCGTTGTTCGCGGCGCGCACCGCCGCCTCCGAGGCGAACAGCTTGGCCTTGGACGACTCGGTGGCGAAGGGCAGACCGCGGTCGACCAGGTCGGCCACGCGCCAGGTCAGCAGCCGGGCGGCGTCCACGTCCACGGCGATGTCGCTGAGCAGTTCCTGGACGAGCTGGTGGTGGGCGATGGTCCTGCCGAACTGCTCGCGCTCACCGGCGTACTTCACCGCGACGTCCAGCGCCGCCTGGGCTATGCCGACACAGCCCGCCGCGACCGACATCCGGCCCTTGGCGAGCGCCGACATGGCGACCGTGAAGCCCTTGCCCTCGGGCCCGAGCATCGCGGACGCGGGCACGCGGACGTCCTCCAGCACCAGTTCGGCGGTGGCCTGGCCGCGCAGACCGAGCTTGCCGTGGACCGCGCGCCGGGTCAGGCCGGGGGTGTCGGCCGGCACCAGGAAGGCGGAGACGCCGTGGTGGCCGGGGGCGTCGGTGGAGCGGGCGAACAGCAGGACGACGTCGGCCCAGGTGCCGTTGGTGATGAACATCTTGGTGCCGTTGACGACGTACTCGTCGCCGTCGCGGACCGCGCGCGTGGCGAGGTTCCCGGCGTCGGAGCCGGTGCCGGGTTCGGTCAGCCCGAAGCAGCCCACGTGCTCACCGGAGGTCAGCCCCGGCAGCCAGCGCCGCTTCTGCTCCTCGTCGCCCCAGGCGGCGATGGTCTTGGCGACCAGGCCGAGCGAGACCGAGACGATCCCGCGCACCGACGAGTCGCCGCGGCCGAGCTCCTCGGTGACCAGGCAGTACGCGAGGTGGTCGCCGCCCGAGCCGCCGTACTCCTCGTCGATCGTCAGACCCAGGAAGCCGACCTCGCCGAGCTTCTTCACGATGCCCCGGTCGACCTCCTCGGCCCGGTCCCAGGCGATCACGTGCGGGGCGATCTCGCGCTCCACGAAGTCCCGGGCGAGCCGCCGGACCGCGGTCTGCTCCTCGCTGAGCTCCAGGTTCACGTCGGGTCACTCCCCATCACAGACATTTAAATTAGCACTGCTAGTTTAAGGTTGCAGCCCTACTATGTGCGCCATGGCCCGACCGCGCAAGCCCCTCCTCAGCACCGACCGGATCGTCGGGGCGGCCCGCACGCTCGTGGACGCGGAGGGCCTGGCCGCCGTCTCCACCCGGCGGCTCGCCGCCGAACTGGGGGTGAGCGGGCCCTCCCTCTACAACCACTTCAGCACCAAGGACGAGATCCTGGAGGCGGTCGCCGACTCGGTCAGCGCCCAGGTCGACCTGTCGATGTTCGAGGACGGCCGGGACTGGCGGACCGCCCTGCATGACTGGGCCGTCTCCTACCGGGCCGCCCTCCGTGCGCACCCGAACATCGTCCCGGTGCTGGCCCACGGCCCCGGCCGCCGCCCGGCCGGTCTGCGGCTCGCGGACGCGGTCTACGGCGCGATGGTCGCGGCGGGCTGGCCGCCCGCGCAGGCCACCTCGATCGGCGCGCTGATGCGGTACTTCGTGATGGGCTCCGCGCTCGGCTCGTTCGCCGGCGGTTTCGTGGACGACGCCAGCGCCTACGACCCGGCCGACTACCCCCACCTCGGACAGGCCCACCTCCTGGCCGACCAGCAGGAGAAGATCGACGAGCGGGCCTTCGAGACCGGCCTGACGGCCCTGCTGGACGGCTTGGCGCAGCAGTACGCGCAGGTACGGCAGAGCGCGTAGGCCCGGTCCGGCGGACAGTTCGGCGGGCGCCGAAGCGTGCGTGTCCCATGCTGGAACCCATGACCACCACCGACCCGCAGGCCGCGGCACTGGCCGGGTTCGCCGCGCTGATCGCCGACGAGACCCGGGCGGCCTGTCTGCTCGCACTGCTCGACGGGCGCGCGTGGACCGCCGGGGAACTGGCCCGGCACGCCGGCGTCGCCGCGTCGACGCTGAGCGAGCACCTGAACCGCCTGGTCGCGGGCGGGCTGCTCACCGAGGAACGCCAGGGACGGCACCGCTATGTCCGGCTGGCCGACGCCCGGATCGCCCACCTGGTGGAGGATCTGGCGGCCCCCCTCGCGCCCCGGGCCGCCCGGCAGCCGCGCAGCCTGCGCGAATCGAGCGCCGGGTCCGCGATGGCCCGCGGCCGCACCTGCTACGACCATCTCGCCGGACGCCTGGGCATCGTGGTCACCGACGCGCTGACCGGGCGCGGACTGCTGCGCCAGGACACCGGGTTCGCCCTCACGGACGCGGGCGTGCGCTGGTTCGCCGCCGCGGGCATCGGTCTGGACCGGCACGGCCGACGGCCGCTGGCCCGCGGCTGCCTCGACTGGACCGAGCGCCGCCCCCATCTCGCGGGCGTCGCGGGCGCGGCGCTGTGCCGGCACGCCCTGGACGCGGGCTGGTGCGTGCGCATCGGCACCGAGCGGGCCGTGAAGGTGACGGCGGCGGGCGAGCGCGCGCTGTCGGAACTGCTGGGCATCGAGGCGTCTGCACTGCGCTGAGCAGCGCCCGCGCCGTCACTGCCCGGTCCGAAATCCGCCGGTCGGGCCGATCCGGCCCCACCTACTCTCAGGAGCATGATGAACACCGCACCACCCGCCCGTACGGGGCTGCTCGCCGCCGGGGCGGCCACCGTCACCGTCGTGCTGTGGGCCTCCGCCTTCGTCTCGATCCGCAGCGCGGGCGCCGCGTACTCGCCGGGCGCGCTGGCGCTCGGGCGGCTGCTGACGGGCGCACTCGCGCTGGGGGCGCTCTGGGCCGTACGGCGGGAGGGGCTGCCGCCGCGGTCGGCCTGGCGCCGGATAGCGGTGTCCGGGGTGCTGTGGTTCGGCTTCTACATGGTGGTGCTCAACTGGGGCGAGCAGCAGGTCGACGCGGGCACGGCGGCGCTGGTCGTGAACATCGGCCCGCTGCTGATCGCCGTGCTCGGCGCGCGGCTGCTCGGCGACGCGCTGTCGCCGCGGCTGGTCGCGGGCATGGCGGTGTCGTTCGCGGGTGCGGTGACCGTGGGCCTGTCGATGTCGGGCGGGGGCGGCTCCTCGGCCCTCGGGGTGGTGCTGTGCCTGCTGGCCGCGGTCGCCTACGCGGGCGGGGTGGTGACCCAGAAGCCGGCCCTGGAGCGGGCGAGCGCGCTCCAGGTGACGACGTTCGGGTGCCTGGTCGGCGCGGTGGTCTGCCTGCCGTTCACCGGACAGCTGGTGTGGGAGGCGGGCGAGGCCCCGCTGTCCGCCACGCTGAACATGGTCTACCTGGGCCTGTTCCCGACCGCGCTCGCCTTCACGACCTGGGCGTACGCCCTGGCCCGTACGACGGCGGGCCGCATGGGCGCGACGACGTACGCGGTGCCCGCGCTGGTCGTGCTGATGTCCTGGCTGGTGCTGGGCGAGGTGCCGGGTGTGCTCACCCTGGCGGGCGGGGCGCTGTGCCTGGCGGGTGTGGCGGTGTCGCGGTCGCGGACACGGCGGCCTGCCGTCGCACCCGCTGCCGCTCCGGCCGCCGCGCCACGGCCGGAACAGGAGCAGGAGCAGGTGTCCTGAGTCGCGGGCCTCAGAACACCACCAGCGCCCGGCCGCCCTTGCCCGCCAGCATGTTCTCGAACGCCGCCGGGATGCCCTCCAGGCCGATCCGTTCGGTGACCAGGGCGCCCAGGTCCAGGCGGCCGGCGCGGACGTGCTCGGCCAGGACGGGCAGGTCGACCGCCGGGTTCGCGTTGCCGTAGACGCAGCCGGAGAGGGTGCGGCCCCAGTGGAAGAGCTCCAGGGCGTTGAAGGTGACCTGCTGGTCCTTGCCTCCGATACCGACGACCGTGGTGCGCCCGCCGCGGCGGGTGGACTCCCAGGCGGTGCGGATGGTGACGGCCCGGCCCACGCACTCGACGGCGACGTCGACGCCCGCCCGGCCGGTGAGGGCGCGGATCTCGCGGGCGGTGGTGTCGGAGGCGACGACGTAGTCGGTGGCGCCCGCCGCGCGCGCCAGTTCCTCCTTCGCCGGGGAGACGTCGACGGCGATGATCCGTGAGGCTCCGGCGATCCGGGCCGCCTGGAGCGCGGCCAGGCCCACTCCCCCGGCGCCGAACACCGCCACCGTCTCGCCGCGCCGCACCTGCGCCGAGTGGTGGACGGCTCCGTAACCGGTGAGGACCGCGCAGCCGAGGAGGGCCGCGTCGGCGAGCGGCACGCCCGGCGGGGCCGGCAGCAGGCAGGACGCGGGCACCACGGTCTCCTCGGCGAACGCGGCGACGTTGAGACCGGGATGCAGTGCGACGCCGTCCACGGTACGGGCGTACACGTCCGCGGCGCCGTTCAGGGCGTTGGCGCACAGCCAGACCTCACCGAGCGAACAGGCGTGACAACTCCCGCAGGCTGGCGCCCAGTTGAGGACGACCTCGGCTCCGGCCGAGAACCCGGTCACCCCCTCGCCGACGGCGACGACCGTGCCCGCGCCCTCGTGGCCGAGGACCGCGGGAACCGGCACCCGCATGGTGCCGTCGGACAGGGACAGGTCGGAGTGGCAGACCCCGGCGGCGGCGAGCCGCACCCGGACGTGGCCGGGGCCGGGCTCGGGCAGCTCGATCTCGGTGATCTCCAGCGCGGAGCCGATGGCGGGCAGGACGGCGGCACGGACAGCCATGACAGGTGACTCCCCTGGAACTGGGCGGACTGGAACTGGACGGACCGGGACGGGAACCGGGCGGGCCGGAACCGGAGTGCCTAGAACTGGAGGGACTTGGTCTGGAGGTACTCGGACAGGCCGTGCGTGCCGAGTTCACGGCCGACGCCCGACTGCTTGTAGCCGCCGAAGGGGGCCAGCGGGTTGAACCGCCCTCCGTTGATGTCGACCTGGCCGGTCTCCATCCGGCGGGCGAAGGCCACCGCCTCCTCCTCGTCCCCGGCCCAGACGGCGCCCGCGAGGCCGTAGACCGTGCCGTTGGCGATCCGCAGCGCCTCCTCCTCGTCCTCGTAGCGCAGGATCGACAGGACCGGGCCGAAGATCTCCTCCTGCGCGATCGCCATGTCGGGGGTGACGTCGGCGAAGACCGTCGGGGCGACGAAGTACCCCTGTTCACGCGGGGATTCGCTGCCACCGGCGACCAGCCGCGCACCCTCCGCCACGCCCTTGTCGATGTAACCGCGCACCCGCTCCTGCTGCTTGGCGTTGACGAGCGGGCCGATCCGGTCGCCGTACTTTGCGGCGGCCTCGGCGGCGAGCGCGACGGCCTCCTCGTACTGCTCGGTGTGCACCAGCATGCGGGTCCAGGCGCTGCACGTCTGACCGGAGTTGGACATCACGTTGGCGACGCCGACCTTCACCGCCCTGGCGAGGTCGGCTCCGGGCAGGATGACGTTGGCGGACTTGCCGCCGAGCTCCAGGGCCACCTTCTTGACGGCGGCTCCGGCCGCGGCACCGATCCGCCTGCCGACAGCCGTCGATCCGGTGAAGGAGACGAGGTCGACGCCCGGGTGCTCGGCGAGCGCCTGGCCGGCCACCGGTCCGAGGCCGGTGACGAGGTTGAAGACGCCCGCGGGGACCCCTGCCTCGTGCACCGCCTCGGCGAAGAGCTGGGCGGTGAGGGGGGTGTCCTCGGCGGGCTTCAGGACGACCGTGCAGCCCGCCGCGAGGGCCGGGGCGACCTTGGCGACGATCTGGTGGAGGGGGTAGTTCCAGGGGGTGATCGCGCCGACCACGCCGACCGGCTCGTGGTGGACGGTGGAGTTGCCGACCTTCTCCTCGAAGGCGTACGTCGCCGCGAGGTCGGCGTACGAGCCCGCGACCGCGACCGGGACGCCCGCGTGGACGGCCCGCGAGAACTCCAGGGGCGAGCCGAGTTCCGCGGTGACGGTCGCGGCGATCTCCTCCGCGCGGGCCACCAGGACGTCCCGCAGGGCGCCCAGCCGGGCGGCCCGCTCGGCCGGCGCGGTGGCGGCCCAGCCCGGCAGGGCGGCGCGGGCGGCCCGTACGGCGGTGTCGACGTCCAGGGCGGTGCCCGCGGGGACCGTGCCGAGGACCTGCTCGTCGGCCGGGTTGACGACCTCGATCACGTCCTGGCCGGCGGCGGGGCGCCAGGCGCCGTCGATGTACATGCCGTCGTGTGCCTTCATCGTGCTTCCTCCCGGGCGGGCGGCGACTCTTCGTCTTCCGGCACACAAACTAGCGGTGATAGTTTTTGGGCGCCAGACACCACTCGCCCAGGATGCCGCAACGGCCTCATTCCTCCAGGTCCGGCAACCGGTCCGGGGCCGGGCAGATCCGGTCGCCGTGCTGGTCGAACACGAACAGGTGAGCCAGGTCGACCAGGAGCGGGACGTGCATACCGTGCCGGAGGTCGAAGTCGGGGGTGGTGCGCACGACGAGGTCGCCGGGCAGGCGCCCGTCCGGCGAGGTCACCGCGGCACCCTGCGGCGCGGAGCCCTGGGAGGAAAAGCCGCGGGAGACGGAGCCGTGCGGCTCGGGGTCGTCCGCGGCGAGGACCGGTCCGGCCCGCAGGGCTCCCGCCCGCCCCCGCAGCCGGTCCAGGACCCTTCCCTCCCGGCGTCTGCGGCGGACCGGCCGTACGGCGGGGCGCGGAGCCTCCAGATCGGGTACGACGGCGGGCCGCGACCCGGTGTTGAAGTGGACCAGCACCTCGTGCCCCTGGAACTCGACGTGCTCCACCAGGCCGGTGATCGGCACCTCGCCGGGCCGGGCCTCGGCGCGCGAGGCGATCCGCACCGCCTCCGAACGCAGCCCGACGATCACCTCGCGGCCCTGCTGCACCCGCAGCAACTGGTGGTCCAGGCACAGGGGTTCGGGCAGCCGGAGGAACTGCTTGCCGAGACTGAGGGTCATCGCCCCGTCGAGCGGCGCGCGGACCAGGCCGCGCAGCAGATTGATGCGGGGGGTGCCGATGAACGCCGCCACGAAGACGTTGCGGGGCAGCGCGTAGACCGAGCGCGGGGTGTCGACCTGCTGGAGCACCCCGCCGCGCAGCACGGCGACCCGGTCACCGAGCGACATGGCCTCGGCCTGGTCGTGGGTGACGTAGACCGTGGTGACGCCCAGCTCCCGGGTGAGCTTGGAGATCTCCGCCCGCAGGTGGTTGCGCAGCTTCGCGTCGAGGTTGGACAGCGGCTCGTCCATCAGGAACGCCGACGGATGCCGGGCGATGGCCCGGCCCATGGCGACCCGCTGGCGCTCCCCGCCGGACAGCTGGCCCGGGAACCGGTCCAGGAGGTCCTCGATGCCCAGCATGCGGGCGGTGGCGTCCACCCGCGGACGGGGGTCCGCGCCGGGTGCCTCGATGCGCAACGGGAAGCCGATGTTGTCCCGGCCGGTCATGCTCGGGTAGAGGGCGAAGTTCTGGAAGACCATGGCGATGTCCCGCTCGGACGGCGGCAGGTCGTTGCCGTGCCCGCCGTCGAGGAGCAGCACGCCCTCGTCGATGTCCTCCAGGCCGGCGATCATTCTGAGCACCGTCGACTTGCCGCAGCCGGACGGTCCCAGCAGGACCAGGAACTCACCGGGCGCGATGTCCAGCGAGAGCCGGTCCACCACCCGGACGCCTCGCGTGTAGGCCTTGCTCACGTCGTGCAGGGAGATGGCGCGTGTCATGAAGGTGTCCCTGGGGGCTCACTCGGGCGCTGGTGCTCCGCGGTCGATTGTCCCGTGCGGGTCGTACGGGGCTGTGAGTCACGGAAGTTAACGGACCGTGCCCGGGAGGGGGAAGACACCTGACGTGATCGGAGTGATCCGTCCACTGGGTGAGAAAGCGGACGATCGCATTCAGGTCAACGGCGGTCAGGCCAGGAAGCGCTCGACGGCCTCGCGGGAGCGGGCGTTCGAGGCCGCGGCGTCGGCCAGGGAGCCGGCCAGGGCGTCGATCCACTCGTCCAGGCCCACCTGACGCCTGGAGAGCGTGATGCCGCGCACCTCGTGGCAGATCTCCCCGGTCACCCGACCCCGGTCGTTGCGCAGCAAGAGCCGCCGCTCCCCGAACGTGACGTCCAGCGCGGCGACCGAACCCTCGTGACCGGCCAGCCGTTCCGAGAGGGAACGCCTGCGCTCGACCCGTACGGCGCCGGGCGGCAGCGAGTCCGCCAGGTTCACCGAGAGCACGTCGACATAGAGGTTCAGGTCCGCGCTGTCCCGGCGCAGCGCCGCGGCCGGCAGTTCCGCGAACTCCCCTGCCGACAGCGCCGAGTCCCAAGTGCCGTCGACAGGGGTCCGCGTCGTGGCGCCCGCGCCGGCCCCCGGCCGACCGGTGCCCCGTCGCTGTGTCATCGGCTCCCGTGCCCTCGGCTCCCGTGCCCTCGCCCTTCCGGCTCGGCGCGCGGACCGCGTCGGCAGGGGCAGCGCATGCCATCCGGTCAACCGGTCAACCGGCCGTCGGCGCACCCGCCGTCGGTGCACCCGCGAGCGCCTCGGTCCTGGTGACCGGGGCGACCTCCACCGGGATGCCGTTGAGGACCGCGTTGCCCGAGAGCGGGTCCAGCAGGGTGCCGTCGAGGAGCTGGTTGACGTTGACGCCGGGGTCGGTGGCGGCGTGGGCGAGGCGGATGCCGGGCCGGTCGTGGCCCCAGCCGTGCGGCAGGCTCACCACGCCCGTGCGCACGCCGTCCGTGACCTCCGCCCGGGCGGTCACCTCGCCTCCGGCGCCCTTGACGCGCACCGGCTCGCCGTCCCGTACGCCGAGCCGTGCGGCGTCCTCGGGGTGGATGTGCAGCGTGCAGCGGTTGGTGCCGCCGGTGAGGGCGGGGACGTTGTGCATCCAGCTGTTGTTGGAGCGCAGATGGCGGCGGCCGACCAGGACGAGCCCGTCGGCCCGCTCGCCGAGGGCCCGCCGCAGCCGGGGCAGGTCGGCGGCTATGGGCTCCGGCAGCAGCTCGATCCGCCCGCTCCTGGTCTTCAGCGGCTGCGGCAGCCGGGGGCGCAGCGGTCCGAGGTCGATGCCGTGCGGGTGGTCCAGCAGCCGCCCCAGGCCCAGTCCTTCGGGCCGGGCGCCGAAGCCGTCGCCGTAGGGGCCCAGGCGCAGCATCATGTCCAGCCGCCGTTCCGTTCCGGTGTCGCCGGTGAGCAGGGCGGCCAGCTCGCGCGGGTCGCGGCCGTGCACCGGGGAGGCGGGGTCCTTGGCGGCCTTGCCCAGGGTCTGGTCGATGACGAGCGTGTCGACGGCGGCGGGGTCGGCGCCGTGCATGCCGGTCACGGCGAGGGTGAGCCGGGCCAGGATCTCGGTCTCGGCCATCCGGCCGGGTTCGAGGGGGACGGCGGGACGGGTGTAGCGGACCTGGTTGCGTACCGCGAGGGTGTTGAAGGCGAAGTCGTGGTGCGGGCTCTGCGACGGCGGGGGCGGCGGCAGCACGACGTCGGCGTGGCGGGAGGTCTCGTTGAGGTAGGGGTCGACGCTGACCATGAAGTCGAGCGAGTCCAGGGCCTTGTCGAGCCGGTCGCCGTCGGGTGCGGAGAGCACGGGGTTGGCGGCGACGGCGATCAGCGCGCGGACCGGCTCGCCCTCGGCGGTGGCGGTGTCGATCTCCTCTGCGAGCGCGGAGAGCGGCAACTCGCCCTTCGCCTCGGGGTGTCGGCTGACCCGTGAGTGCCAGCGCCCGAGCGCGAAGCCGTGTCCGGGGCCGGCCGGGCGGGGTGTGCGGTCGGTGGCGGCCTGCGGGAAGAGGGCGCCGCCGGGGCGGTCGAGGTTGCCGGTGAGGATGTTGAGGACGTCGACGAGCCAGCTCGCCAGGGTGCCGTGCGGGAC
Source organism: Streptomyces adustus (assembly GCF_009377175.1). Classification (GTDB taxonomy): domain Bacteria; phylum Actinomycetota; class Actinomycetes; order Streptomycetales; family Streptomycetaceae; genus Streptomyces; species Streptomyces adustus. The sequence continues at coordinate 11,129 of NZ_VJZD01000067.1, read as the reverse complement.
CGTGCAGCTGCCGATACGGCCGTACACGGCGGCGGTGGGGGCGGCGGCGAGTTCCCGGGCGAGTGCGCGGATGACGGCGGCCTCGACGTCACAGGACTCCGCGACCGCCTCGGGGGTGAAGTCCCGCATGGCCGCGCGGAGTTCCGGCACGTCCTGGACGTGGGGCGCGAGCCGCCCGAGGTCGACGAGGTCCTCCTCGAACAGGACGTGCGCCATCGCCGCGAGCAGCAGGGCGTCGGTGCCCGGCCGGATCGCGAGGTGCCGGTCGGCGAGCTTGGCGGTGCGGGTGCGGCGCGGGTCGACGACGGTGAGCGTGCCGCCGCGGGCCTTGAGCGCCTTGAGCTTGCCGGGGAAGTCGGGGGCGGTGCACAGACTCCCGTTGGACTCCAGCGGGTTGGCGCCCAGCAGCAGCAGATGGTCGGTGTGGTCCAGGTCGGGTACGGGGATGGCGTTGGCGTCGCCGTACAGCAGTCCGCTGGAGACGTGCTTGGGCATCTGGTCGACCGTGGACGCGGTGAACAGGCTGCGGGTGCCGAGGCTGGCGATCAGGACGGTCGGGTAGAGGGCGCCGGCCATGGTGTGGACGTTGGGGTTGCCGAGGACGACACCGACGGCGTGCGGACCGTACCGCTCGACGACGGGCCGGATCCCGGCCGCGACCGCGTCGAACGCCTCCTGCCAGGTGGCCTCGCGCAGCTCTCCGTCCCGGCGGACGAGCGGGGTGCGCAGCCGGTCGGGGTCGCCGTCGACGGCCCCGAAGGAGGCTCCCTTGGGGCAGATGAACCCGCGGCTGAACACGTCGTCGCGGTCGCCGCGGGCCCCGGTCACCCGGGTGCCGTCGATGGTCAGGGTCAGGCCGCAGGTGGCCTCGCACAGGGGACAGATGCGCAGAGCGGTGCGGGACAAGGGTCCTCCCGGAGGGTGGCGGCGACGGTGACACACGCGGACGCCGCCGAGCATACCGACCGGTATGCATGAGCGGGAGGGCACGACGGGAGTCAGTCGAACAGGACGGTGCCGTTGCCGGTGCCCACAACCAGTTCGCCGCGAGGTCCGGTGGTGAGCGCTGTGCAGGGCGAGGGAAGGACCAGGCGGCGAAGGATCTCACCGGAACGGGTGCCGAGGACGGCGAGGCAGGCGCCGTCGGCGACGGCATAGCTCTCCCCGCCGGGCAGGAGGGCGCAGAATTCGGGAGACAACGAGGTCTCGTGCTCGTGGACCACGGGCACCTCGGGGGCGGTCCGCCCGTAACTGCGCCCGCGAACGGCGAACCGCCGGTACCGCTTGGGCGGTTCACCGACCGGCCCGAATCGGGTCCGCAGCGCCTCCCAGGACACGATCCTCGTACGGTCGTCGCCGATCAGCAGCAGTGCGTCGCCGTCCGGCCCGGGCAGTGCGAACACACCGGCCTGCCAGCCCCGCATACGCAGGACCGCCCAGCGATGTCCCCTCGTGTCGAACACGCCGAGCATGTCTTCGTCGAAGGGCAGGGGCACGAACACGAGCACACGGCCTGCGCAACGCGCGACACGCACCGGATCGAGGTCCGGCATGTCCCTTTCTTCGATGCCCCATGCCCCGGCTGCCAGCGTGCCTCGCGCCACCTCACCGACGACGAGGCGCCCCTGGGTCTTGTCCATGCCGAGCGACAGCAGCGTCTCGTCGCCGTCGGAACGTCCGGAAGGAACCGTCGCCAGCACGCCACCGCGCTCCTGCGGCACGACGTGGGCGAGTTGTTCGCCCACCGACGGGACCGGGCCGCCCTTGGCGAGGTCCCAGTACTGCAGCAGCCCCTGCCCACCGCGCGCGAAGAGCCGGGGCCGCGATCCTCCGCCGGGAGTGGCCCAGGGCACCACGGCGAGCTGCTCCACACCGGACTCGTCGAGCGGCCGCAGGCTCTGGACCTGAGTGCCGTGGCTCGCCTCCCGAACCTGGAGCGAGCCGTCGCCGCCCGTGACGACGACGAGTTCCCCGTCCACGGGCGCCGCGGCGAGCGCGGTCACGGGACGTACGGCGTCGAGGGCCTCCACCACCTGGTACCCCTCGGGTCTCTCCCGCAGCCACCAGATCCGGCCGCGGTCGTCACCGCACAGCAGCCCGTCGTCCAGCCGGTGGAGCGAGGCGACAGGGTCCGGCATCCGATGCTCCCAGCCCTCGTCGTACCCGATCAGACGGGCGTCGCCCCCACAGCTGACCAGCCCTTTCCTGCCGTACGCCAGGGCGCGTACGGCGCCGCGATGCGCCGTACGTACCGACCCCACAGGGCGGCAGGCCGGCAGGGACCACTCACGGACGGTTCCGTCGAGGCAGCCCACGGCCAGCCTGCCGGAACCGTCGGGGGCGAGGGCGAGAGCGGTGGTCCACGCCGCTGTGCCGGGCAGCGGGCCGTACCCGTACATGCAGCCCGCGCCCACGTCCCAGCACACCACACGCCCGGTGCTCGTACCGGCGGCCAGGACGTCCCGGCCTCGCACCCGGCCGACGGTCAGCGCGAGGACCGTGTCCGGGACGGTGAACTCCTGTTCCGCGCAGGGCACTCCGCCGTCGAGAACAAGGATCTTGACCCGCCCGCCGTACTCACCGGTGGCGACATAGGCCCGACCGTCGGCCGTCCTGCCGACGACGGCGCAGCTGATCAGCGGGTCCTCCCAGAGTCCCGGATCGACCACGTGACGTCGCCTCCACAGCTCGTGCGGCCGTGCCAGATCCCAGCAACGGATGTCGTGATCCGCGCCGACGCTCACCACAGCGGGCACACCACCGGGACCGCGGATCTCCCCGACGGCGAGGACCTGCCCCTCATGGGCGGTCAGGTGCTCGGAGTCCGCGACGTGCGAGGTGGGCCAGAGCCGCAGGACCCCGTCCGTGCCGCCGACACAGACCGTGTCGCCTATGCGACACAGGGCGGTCGCCGCGTGGTCCAGAACCTGGCCGCCCAGCCGGTCGCCGCTCACGAGGTCGTACAGCTGCAGGCCCCTGATGTCGCCCTGGACGGACACACAGGCGGTCGAGCCCATGTCGAAGGTCGCCACCCTGACGGTCCGGCCCCGGTCGACGCGCAGCGGCAGGCCGATCGGCCTGCCGCTGTCGAGGTCGACGCGGTGAAGCTGCCCGTCGGCCGTGGCCATTGCCACGATCCACTGCCGGCCGACGCGGTGCACGGCCAGCGAGGCGATGACCGACGTACCTGTCAGCAAGGTCCTGACCGGGGCGCCCGTCGTGAGGGAGGACAGTCGCACGGTGCGGTCGAGACCGGCGGTGACCACCAGGCTGCCCAGGGGATGTCCGTGCACCGTGACGATGTCGGTGACCTGCCCCTGGTGACCGGTGACCGCCTCCGCCACGGCCTTGCCGGCCTGAACCGAGAACTCGACGACCCGGCCGTCCTCGTACCCCAGCAGCAACGATCCCGTGGGCAGTCCGCGGGGCGCCGCGCAGGTGCTGACGCAACTTCCCTTCTCCCCCGGCGGCAGCACCAGCTCGCAGTCGGCCGTGCGCCAGTCCGCCCGCTCCTGCCACTCCTCCACCTGCCACTTCCACAGCTCCTTGCGCTGCCTGCGGGTGAGCGCCGGGTACCCGAGGGTGGAGTCGAGCCGGTACAGGAGGAGATGACCGGCGAGGCGGCCGGTGCGAAAGAGCAGGGCCGCCTTCCACGGCTCGCCGTCCGGGCCGGCGAGCACGGCCGACCGGTCCGGGACCTCCAGCAATCTCAACTCCGGATCGGTGTCCACCCGGCTGGGCTGCAACAGCCACGTCGCACGGCGGGTGTCCTGCCAGATGTGAAGCAGTCGCGCGTACTGCTTGCGCTCCAAGCGGTCCTTCTCCAGTACGAGGTGCTGGACATCGTTCATCGCGACCGCGGCGTACGGCACTTGGGGCACGCTGTCCAGGGTCCGCAGATACCACTGGGCCGACGCCCGGTTGGCCGACATTCCCTGCGTTCCTCCGTCGTCCAGGTGGATCCAGGCCGACCCGGTCGGTCTCGCGAGGTCGAGGAAACGTCCCCCGTGCTCGGACGGGACGACGAGCCCCCTTCCGGTGCCGATGCTCATCCCGTCGTACCGCCGTCTTCCCTCGTGCGGATTCCAGGCCGCCCAGCGTGCCCGCCAGGGCAGCGGCTCCCCCTCGTCGCACGAGACGGCCAACGCCTCCGCCTTCCGGCACACGGCGGCCAGGCGCAGCCGGGCGCGGGCCTGTGGGTCGGGTCCCCTGCCCTCGTGCTCCCGAAGCTCCCGCTCCGCATCACGGATCGCCTGCCCGGCCCGTCTTCCCTCCCTGGTACGCAGCCTCGGCAAGGACGCCAGCAGCCGTCCCGGTTCGGCGCGCAGTACGAAACCCGCGTCCTGGATCAGCGGATCCAGCACGCCGCCCTCCCCCGCGTGCAGCGCCAGGTACCGTCGGGCATAGGGGTGTTCGATCTCACGCAGCACCTCGGTCACCGTCCGCTGAACGGCCTCGGCGTCACGTCCCTCTCTCAAGTACTCGATGAGCGCCCGGTGGTAGACCCGGTACACCGACCCGCCGGCCTCCGCGCTCTCCACGACGTACGAGCCCGCGGCCTTGCTCAGCCAGACGATGTCCTCGTCGCCGTAGTCCCCGCCGCTCAGTGCGGAAGCCAGCCTCGGCCAGACTCCGGCCCAGGGCAGGCCCACTCCTTGCGCATAGGCGAGCGGCAGGAGGAGCTCGCGGGCCCGTCCGGCGAGTCGGCCCAGCCGCTGGACGAGGTCGCGCTCCATGGCCTCTCCCGGCAGGCGCGGGAGCTCGTCACGCCACCGCTGGTCGTACGGGTCGGGCGGGCGTGGTTCCCGCGCCAGCGTGCGGGCCGTGATACGGGCGACCAGGAAGGAGCGGCCTGCGGCGTCGGCGACGGCTTCGGCGATCGCGTCGACGAGAGCGCGCTCGGCGGCCCGCAGGGTCGACCCGGGTGTGCACAGCAGCTTGCGGGTGTAGGCCCGGACGGCGGCGGGATCGCCGTACCGCTCGGAGTCCAGGTCGATGCGCGGTGCTTCGGCGAGGAACCGGGCGGCGACATGGGGGCGGGCGCCGACCAGAAGCCGGAACGGCACACGGCGTCTGGAATCGGTGAGCGGAGCGAGAAGTTCATCGACGGCCTCGTGCGGTGCGAGGGCCTCGTCCAGGGAGTCGACGAGTACGACGAGCGGCTTGCTCCTGGTCTGCAGTTGCGCGGTGAGGGCGCCGAGGGAGTCGGCGGCGCAGTCGGCGGCCGCGGACAGTGCATCGAGCAGTTGGCGGGTGGAGAGGTGACTGGCGTTGATGCGGACGTCGACATCGCCCGGACTGGGCAGCAGCAGTGGCAGTCCGTCACGCGGGACGGCGGCGCTGCGCTCCGGATCGGTGAGGACGGCGACCATGCCGAGCAGCGAGGACTTGCCGGAGCCGGGGTCACCGGTGACCACGCACAGTCGTTCGTCCGCGCGCCGCGGGTCGAGCCACGTGGTGACGTCGCCCAGGGCCACGTGTCGGCCCGTGAAGTCCCACACGTCCTCGCTGGGTACGTCGGTGCCGCGCGCCCGGGGCAGGAAGAAGCCCTGCAGGTCCCGTTCCCGCGCCTGGCGTTCGCTGGCGCCGAGCGCCACGATCCGGTCGATCTCCTCCAGCTTCAGCCCGGCGGATCCGGGCAGGTGACGGGGGTTGGGCAGGAAGGCGGGAATGTCTCCGGTGGCGTGGGCCAGGGACCACACGGGGCGCTGCGCGCGCGGCACCTCGCAGTCGCTGTGGATGGCGGCCATGACATGTTCGAGGCTGATGTGCGCCGGCACGTGTCCGACGACGGCCTGTCGGCGCACAGCCCGGTCGAAGGCGGCCGACAGGGCACCGGTGTACGTCTCCTCCTTGCGGCGTGAGGAGGAGACGAGGACGAGACCGGTGTTTCCGTGTTCGGTGACCGGTTCCCGGAAGCGACGGGCCTCCAGGGCTCCGCGCAGGGCCCGGTCGGCTCCCTCCTCGGCGTAGCAGGCGTCGATCAGCACGAGCAGCCGTTCGACGGCGGTGTCCTCCCACAACTGGGCTACCAGGTCCTCGGTGGGAAGTGCGGTGCCGCGCAGATCGCGGGCGTCGCTGTCGTGCAGGAGCAGATAGTGCCGCCCGCTGTGCTCGGCCGTGACGCCGTGGGCGGCCAGGTAGAGGACCACGTAGTCCTCGGGTCCGCGGTCCGGTGCGACGGCGAACGTCCGCAGGGCATCGACGAGTCGGGCCCGCGTCGGATTGCCGCCGAGGTCGGTGCCGCGACGGTACCCGAGTTCGCCGAGGAACAGCTCCTCGATCCGCCGTACGTCGTCGGCGAGTTCGGGGCGTTCCGCCTCCGGGTGGGCCCGTACCTCGGTGACGGCGGCGGTGATCAGGAATCTGCGCGCGGTACGGGCGCCCCCCGCGGACGCCCGCGCCTCAGCCGGGTCCCGGGCCGCATCCATCGGCCACCGCCCGGCCTGCTTCGGGGGTGTTGAGGTAACGCGTGGCGTCGTGCGCCCGGGCGCCGTTGTGGACCAAGTGGCAACGCACCCGCTCGCCGAACAGCGGCCGCAGGTCCTTCACCAGCGCGACGACGTCGCCTTCGTCGGCGATGTTCGTCCATTGTTCGACGCCGCCCGGCCAGTCCCCGGGCCGAGCGCCCTCCCCCACCCGCAGGCGGTCGTGGACCAGGTTGCGGATGCCCAGCGGCGAGCCCAGCGTCAGCAGTGCGCGCACCGGCCAGTCGGGGTGCGCGCACAGCGCCTCGTAGGCGATCACGCTGCCCAGGGAGTGACCCACGACCACCCGGGTGCGCTCGGTCACCGCGTCGGCGACCCTCTGCTGCACGGCATCCCGCAGACCGGTGTCGTCCAGGTAGGCGCGGACCTGCTTCAGATCGAGAATCAAGCCGCGCCGGGCGACTCCGGCGAAGAACCGGGAGCGGCTGAGAGCGTCGAGGGCGCGCTGGACCATGCGCGGGGTTCGGGCCAGCGTTCGGGCGTCGGGCGCGAGGACAGCCGGGTCGCTGCGTGCCGCCTCCGCCCACAGGGCGAGCAGGAACTGCGTCTCGAAGCCGGCCTCGACATCGGCGGCGTCCAGGGGCGGGTCCTGCACGGCGAGGGTGCGGCCGGCAGGCCGGAACAGATCGCCGTAGAAAACGCAGTGGACGTCCTGTGCGTCCAGAGTGCCGGTCTCCCCTGCCCGGGTCAGCCCGTCGGCCAGCGCCGGGTACCAGGAGTTGTGCAACTCCCGCTCTCCCCCGTACTGATGACCGATCCCGTGAATGCAGATCACCCGAGCCATAGCGTGTCCCCCCATGCCCGACCCCAGGGTCCGATCACTCTAGCAACGGGAGCCCACCATGGCCCCCTTTCAGTCCAGCACCCGTCCCAGATAAGCCCGCAGCAGTTCCCGGGCCTCCGTGATGATCTTCTCGTCACCCTCCGGGTCCATCCGGAAGGCGAGGTGGACCAGGGTGTCGGCGGTCTCCACCGCGATCAGGAAGGTGCGGCGCAGGTCGTCGTCCGGGGTGCGGCCCAGGTAGCCCGAGAGCAGGTCGGTGAGGCGGTCGGCCACGCGGTGGTTGGGTTCGGCGTCGCGGGCGCCGACCGGGATCTGGTTGCCGAAGTCGACGAGCGTGAAGCCGGGCGCGGTGTGCTTCATGGCCAGGTACTCGTCCAGTACGGCGTCCACGGCCGCGCGCCAGTCGCCCCGCTCGGCGCCCGCCAGCCGCCGGGTGACGCGCTCGGAGTAGCGTTCGAGATTGCGCTGGGCGAGGGCGTCGGCCATCTGGCGCTTGTTGCCGAAGAAGCGGTAGACGGAACCGATGGGGACACCCGCGCGCTGGGCGACGGCGCGGGTGCTCAGGTCGTCGTAGCCGACCTCGTCGAGAAGGTCGGCACAGGCGTCGAGGATCCTGGTCAGCCGTTCGGCGCTGCGGCGCTGCACGGGCGCACGGCGCAGCGAGGTCGCGTGGGGCACGGGTTTCATGATGCCTCTCCGCCGGGGTCCGGTGAACGTCGACCCCCAGTACGCAGATTGGTGCCCTGTGCACTCATCACGGCCGGTGCGCCGCCGGGCCGACGGCACGCGGCAGGGCCGCCCCGGTCGGCGGCACCGGTGTCCGCGGCGGTCCGCGCGGGGGCGGCGAGCACGCCGAGAAGGTCGCATCCGTCCGACATGCCCCGGAGCGTAGAGCACGGCCGCACGACACGGATCCCCTCGATGTCGGCCCGTACGCGACCCGGCGTCCGCCGCCCAGGGAGGGAACTGGGTCCCGGGTCCCTCTTGCGCGCGGGAAACCGCAATCCTACGGTGTCCCATAGGAATGAGGTTGCAAGGGAGCGATCATGAGCGGGGACGCACGGAAGACCGCCGAAGGGCTGTCCTATCTCTCCGGTTTCGGCAACGAGCACAGCTCCGAGGCCGAGCCGGGAGCACTGCCCGAGGGCCGCAACTCGCCGCAGCGCGCCCCCCTGGGCCTGTACGCGGAACAGCTCAGCGGTACGGCGTTCACCGAGCCCAGGGCCCACAACCGCCGCTCGTGGCTGTACCGGATCCACCCTTCGGCCGCCCACCCGGCGTTCGTCCGCACCGACAACGGCGCGCTGCAGACCGGCCCCTTCACCGAGACCCCGCCCGACCCCAACCGGCTGCGCTGGAACCCGCTGCCGGCCCCCGCGGAGGGGACCGACTTCCTGGCGGGCCTGTGGACCCTCGGCGGCAACGGCGACGCGACCCAGCGTGCCGGCATGGCCGTGCACCTCTACCACGCCAACGCCTCCATGGACCGTGTCTTCGGCGACGCCGACGGCGAGCTGCTGATCGTCCCGGAGCGCGGCGGGCTGCTGCTGCACACGGAGTTCGGCAGGCTGCACGCCGAACCGGGACACATGGCGCTGATCCCGCGCGGTGTCCGCTTCCGGGTGGAACTCCTGGACGCCTCCGCCCGCGGCTACGTCTGCGAGAACTACGGCGCCTCCTTCCGCCTCCCCGACCTCGGCCCCATCGGCGCCAACGGACTCGCCAACGCCCGTGACTTCCGGGTGCCGACGGCCGCGTACGAGGACGTCGAGGGGCCGGTGGAGGTGGTGAACAAGTTCTGCGGCAACCTCTGGACGGCCGTCTACGACCACTCGCCGCTCGACGTGGTGGCCTGGCACGGCAACTACGTGCCGTACGTGTACGACCTGCACCGCTTCAACGTGATCGGCTCGATCTCCTACGACCACCCCGACCCGTCGATCTTCACGGTGCTGACCTCGCCGTCGGACACGCCGGGCCTGGCGGGCGTCGACTTCGTGGTGTTCGCGCCGCGCTGGCTGGTGGGCGAGGACACCTTCCGGCCGCCGTACTTCCACCGCAACGTGATGAGCGAGTACATGGGGCTCGTCGAAGGCGCGTACGACGCCAAGGCGGAGGGCTTCGTGCCGGGCGGCGGCTCGCTGCACAACATGATGTCGGCACACGGTCCGGACCGGGAGACGTTCGACCGGGCGAGCGCCGCCGAACTGCGTCCGCAGAAGATCGACGACGGACTGGCCTTCATGTTCGAGACCCGCTGGCCGCTCACCCTCACCCCGCAGGCGGCGGGGGCGGAACACCTCCAGCAGCGCTACGACGACGTCTGGCAGGGCCTCGAACGGCACTTCCGCCCGTTGCACTGACCGGTTCCGACAGGTACGGATAGCCCGTGACCTCCTTCGCCCCGGACTCGATCGTCCTGAACCGCAAGCTGCCGCTGTGGTACCAGGTGTCGCAGTCGCTCCGCGCCTCCATACTCGGCCGTTCGCCCCACGACCCGCTGCGGCTGCCCACCGAGGAGCAGTTGGCGGGGCACTACGGCGTCAGCGTGCTGACCATGCGGCAGGCACTGAAGGAGCTGGAGGACGAGGGGCTCATCTCCCGGCACCGCAGGCGCGGGACGTTCATCGAGCCGGACGTCCTGCGCAGCACGCCGGTGCGGCTGCTGGGCTCGGTGGACGCGATCGTGGCCCAGCAGTCCGGCATGACGACCGAGCTGCTGGAGCACGGACCGGCGCAGGTGCCGGCCGAACTCGCCGAGTTCTTCCCGGATCTGACGCGGGTGGCGGGCTACCACCGGCTGCGCAGCGACGAGAAGACCGGCGAGCCGACCAACCACGCCCGCAACTGGGTCCGTCCGGAGCTGGCCGAGCGCATCGATCCGGCGGACCTGGTCCGCTGGCCGATGACGAAGGTGCTGCGGGACGTGGTGGGCGCGGACATCAGTCGCATCACGGACACGGTGGAGGCGCGGCTGGCGGACCCGGAGACGGCGCGGCTGCTCCAGGTCCCGCTGCTCAGCCCGATCCTGCACTACACGGGCATCACCTACGACACGGCCGGGCGGCCGCTGGACGTGGCGGTCATCCACTACCGGGGCGACCGCTTCTCCTTCACGGTGACGCTCGACGCCACCTGACCCGCCCCGCCCCGGCCCGTCGTACGATGCCCAGCGTGACGCCCGACGACGCTCCGCCGCTGGCGGACCTCATGCCGTGGTCCGTCGCACCGCCGCGGCTCGGCCGGAGGTGGCCGACGGCCCCCGACCCGGCGTCCCTGAGGACGCGCTGGGACACGCTGATGAAGGCCGAGGGGGCCGACCGGGAGGCGCTGTTCGAGCCGACCCGCGCGCGCACCCTGCGCTCGGCGGTGGGCGGGCTGCCCGGCCAGACCAGCGGCACCCAACGGCTGGCCCGCGCCTCGGGCCCGTGCCCGGAGCCGGTACGCGTCCTGCACGCGCCCTTCGACGAGCAGTGGCTGATCCCCGACCACCGCCTGCTCGACGCGGCCCGGCCCGAGTTGTGGCGGGTGACCGACGAACGGCAGATCCTCGTCGTGGAGACCGTGGAGGGCCCGGGGCCGCGTCTGCTCGCCACCTCGCTGGTGCCCCTGCTGCGCCCCGGCCAGGTGCGCCCGCTCTACCGCCGCCCCGGCGGCACGGAACCGAACCTGGCCCCCGGCCTGCTGGAGCATCTCGCCGGCCGGCTCGGTCACCTCCCCACCCCCGAGGACTTCCTGGCCTGGACCCTGGCGGCGGTGCGCCCCGACCTCACCGTGCCGCTCACCGGGGACGCCGGGCTCTGGTCCCGGGGCGTCGAACTGGGCCGCCGCTCGCTGTGGCTGATGCGCCGTGACGG